>JAKOVY010000104.1 GCA_029781825.1 Bacillota bacterium
ACACAGCGGATGCCGTTCCCGCACATCTCCGGCTCCGAGCCGTCTGAGTTTATTATCCGCATGAAAATGTCACATACGGAATCACGACCGGTGATGATCAGCCCGTCTCCTCCGACTCCGAAGTGGCGGTCGCACATTCTTACGGCCAAATCCCGGCAGTCGGCGAAGTCAAACCCATCAGCCTCGATGACCACAAAGTCATTGCCCAATCCATGCATTTTGGTAAACCGCAAATAGACGCCTCCCATCATAAGGATGATATTGAAGTCCCTATGTCCTCAAGTTTACCATATTGGGAGGGTCTGACTATAGTTTTTCTCATCAGGAACAAAAACCATTTAGCCAGCGTCCGCCCGCCGGTCAGAGCGATGATGAGGAACCATGCCCACGCTTCCAGCGGCTTGGTGCCGAATATCGGATTTAGCGGGGCGCAGTAAATGGCGGCCAGATGCATGACAACTGAGCAGCATACTGCCAGTACCAGGAAGGGATTGCTGGTAAATCCCAGTTCAAAAGGCGACAACCTCTCCGATCGGCAGTCAAAAACATAGAAAAGCTGAGCAAAAACCAGGTTGGTAAAAGCCATAGTCCGGGCCAGTTCCAGGTCCACCCGCCCTTGAAAGCCGGAGTAGGTCAAGCCGATGGTCAGCACCGCCAGGGTGCTGATACCGATGTAGATACCCCTGCCTACCACGTTCCAACCCAGACCGCGGGCGAAAATGCTCTCCCCGGCTGGGCGGGGTTTTTTCTCCATTATCCCGGGCTCGGGCGGTTCCATCCCCAGGGCCATGGCCGGCAGGCCATCGGTAACCAGATTGATCCAGAGTATCTGCAATGGCAGCAAGGGCAGGGGCATGCCGAACAGCGAAGCCAGCAGCATAGTCAGGATCTCCCCTATGTTGCCTCCCAGGAGGTAACGGATGAATTTGCGGATGTTGTCGTATATTGCCCGGCCCTCGTGGACGGCGGCGACAATGGTTGAAAAGTCGTCGTCGGCCAGAACCATATCCGCAGCCTCCTTGGTAACCTCGGTTCCGGCAATCCCCATAGCGACACCGATATCCGCCTCTTTTAAGGCCGGGGCATCGTTGACCCCGTCACCGGTCATTGCAACTACATGGTTTCTGCTTCTCAAGGCCTTGACGATCTTGAGTTTATGCTGGGGGGAAACCCTGGCAAAAACCCGGACCTTCAGAGCTCTGTCGGCCAGTTCTTTTAATGACAGGCGGTCTATTTCATCGGGACCGATGGCTTCCCGGCTGTCGGATATTCCGATCTGCTGCGCTACTGCCATGGCAGTAGCCGGGTGGTCTCCGGTGATCATTATCGGCACTATGCCGGCCCGTTTGCAGTCGGCCACCGCCGACCGGGCCGCGGGGCGCGGCGGGTCCACAATACCGCAGATCCCCACCAGGCATAAACGGCTCTCCAGTTTCTCATCGGTAAGAGTTCTGAGTTCGCTCTCCGATATATCCCGGTAAGCCAGGGCCAAAACCCGGTAAGCCTGCAAGGCCCATTCCTCCTGTCGTTCCAGGAGCCGGTCGCGATGAACGGCACTGATGGGCTCGACACCGCGAACGGTTTTGATCTGGGAACAGTGGTTGAGCAGGGCATCGAGGGCGCCTTTGCACATTAGCCGGTAACCATTCCCGCTGCGGACTACCACACTCATCATTTTTCGCTCCGAGGTAAAAGGCACTTCCCGCATTATCGGCAATGCTCTGGTCAGACCCGCTTTCCTGCCCATTACCCTTAACGCCGCTTCGGTGGGGTCGCCCTGTACCACCCAGCGCCCATTCTCCTTAAACACTTCCGCATGGTTGCATTGGTAGGCAATCTCCACCGCCATCCGCAGCCCCGGGTCCTTAAGGGCATCGCACTGCCCGTCCATGATAAATTCTCCCTGAGGGGCGTAACCCTCGCCGGTAATCATCACCTCGCTGTCAATGGTCGCCAGCACCCTGACAGTCATCTCATTTTTGGTCAGGGTGCCGGTCTTGTCGGAACATATGACCGTTGTGCATCCCAGGGTTTCTACCGCCGGAAGTTTGCGCACTATGGCCCGGCGCCTGGCCATGCGCTGCACCCCCAGGGCCAAAACCACCGTTACTATGGCCGGAAGGCCTTCCGGTATGGCGGCTACGGCCAGGCTGATTCCGGCCATGATCATGCGCATCAGGTTTTCTCCTCGGGAAAGGCCCATCAGCATGACCGCCAAACACGCGCCCAGACAGATCACAATTAGAATCCGGCCCAGGTTGTCAAGCCGCCGCTGCAGCGGAGTGGTCTGATCGGTGGGTTCTTTAATCATTTGCGCGATTTCACCCATGGCCGTTTCTGTACCCGTCGCCACCACAACACCCCGACCGCGTCCTCGGGTTACCACCGTACCCATATAGGCCATATTGTGCCTGTCTCCTAACGGTATCTCCGGGTTGCTCAACACCTCGGTTGTTTTCTGCACCGGCACGGATTCCCCGGTCAAAGCGGATTCTTCTATTTCCAGGCTGACGGCCATACTGAGCCGCATATCCGCGGGCACACGGTCACCGGCCTCTATCTCCACGACATCGCCCTTCACCACCTCTTCAGCCGGTATCCGCTTTCGTTTACCGTCCCGGATAACAACGGCATAAGGCGACGAGAGTTTTTTGATCTCCTCCAAGGACCTCTCCGCCCGGTATTCCTGAATGAACCCCAGTATGCCGTTGATGATGACAATGGTCAGAATGGTGAGGGCATCAATCAGATCCCCCAGCAGTGCGGACAACAGGGTGGCCGCCAGCAAAACCAGTACCATGGTGTCGGTAAACTGTGAGGCCAGGATAGCAAGCGGTTTGGGTCGTTCACCTTCGGCAACGACATTGCGTCCGGTCTCCAGCCTCTGCCTGGCAATTTCAGAGGTGAGCCCCGCTTCCAGAGAGGTTTTCAATTGACGAACTACTTCATGGACAGTCTTTGCATGCCATTCCGTCTTTTGCATTCCCAATTTCATCCTTTAGTCTTTTTGGAATCTTTATTCATGAGGAATGCATTAAAGAACCGGCGGCATGACACATCAGGGCAGACAAACCGAATGGAAGGGATTACAAGCGGGCCAAAACTTCGAGCCTGGGCCTGGACCTAAAAAACAGAGGGAGATTACAGGCAGCGACAAACACCGCTTGGTACACTACAGCAGTGCAGTTCATTAACTCCCCTTTGTTATGCGGCTTCATTTAAACAGCAGATCGCCGTGCAGCAACATTCCAATCTGATTACATTGAGCAGTTCAACGCTTGGTGATTAGCTTTAAAATGCTGCTCAGCTCTGCAAATGGAGCCTCACAGCCGGGAGGCGGCAGCTCCGCCGTCAAAAACAGGTAATCACACGAACGGAACAGCCTGTTTTTGTTATCGGCGAAAGGCTTCTGAAAAGGATCAAATATCCCAAACGCGCGAAAGACGTACTGATAGGTTCTTTCCCCCACAGTGATAACCAGTTTAGGGGCCAGTATCTCAATCTCTTCCAGAAGAAAATGCAGGCAGTTCATGGTCTGCTGGTCATCGGGTTCGGCAGGAAAAGCGTCACACTGTTCACGGGTGAGCAGACACCTGTTATCGGCATCGATCAGGGTTCCGTCGAAAAGTACCGCCTGGTTTTTGCGGCGGTTGCATATCCTGGGCTGGCACCTCACCATATAGGTGTGGTATACTCCGGAACCATTGCCCGACATGGATGATATCTCCTGTCTCATCCGGATCAATTCGCTCCTGTCGGCTACCTCGCTCTCGCTGGCCAAAACCAGCAGGATATCGGCCTCAATATCTCCTTTCCCAGTCGCAGGACGGTAACAGCACACTCTAACATCTTTGCAGCGGTTGCACTTGTTAATGCGCTCCTCCATCTTAACAATCCGGCTAATCGTCTTTCCCTTAACAGATATCATACAACCCCCCTGCCCCACAAGGAACGGCTACTGTGAGAAAGCCCCGCCTTAGAAATGGTATGTTTGGAGGTCCGAATCAATCTCGATGGTGAGTTCAAGGCCAACAGTCAGGATATAATACCTACCGGAACGCACGGATACCTGACGTTCCTTATAAAATCGGGAATGGTCTTTCCCACACCTTCCCAGGATTCGATTTAACCTCTGAATCTAATTTTCGCTTGTTACCGGCAAATTCCTGCTAAATATTAGACATTAATAGAAACTATTTACTTATCTTGGATAAGTAATAACGCGTTCCGGCATTAATTCCCCAGGTGGCATCGGTGATTTTTGCCGAAATGTAGCTTCTTATATTGTCGTCAAGATCCGGGTTGGCCTGATCGAAAATCATGTAGAACGCTCGCAGTATGCTGACAATATTATCAAATATTCTTTCAATGGGTGCACACTGCAGGACCTTGTCATGCAGGGCGTAGTAAAAGATCATCCTCCTGATAGTCCACAGTATCTCGCTGTTGGTCCAGGTGCGCTGCTCAAGTATCTCCTCCAATAACGCCTCCGGTCCGATCTCTTTTTCTCTTTCCATGATTTCCTGCCATTCCCGGCTCTCCAATACGGTTTTTGTCATCGAAAATCGGTACCTCCTTTAAGGGTTCTCCATGCTCCTGAACCCGTGTTCTCCCTGGTATCACCCGGAGTATTAAGAGCGTCAAAACTGTCGTTCAACCATTCAACCACCGGACCCCACAGGGGTACCCGGCTTACGAAGCATCACAAATCTATGCGCGCGTATTCACGAGCCTGATCAATCACAAACTTCTTGATGTCATTCAGGATGCGTCGTTCAAAAAAAGTACAAGTATTGGGATCCTTAATCTCTTTGCAGACCAAAACCAGCATCTTCTCGCATCGGGCAGATTCAACTCTGATGGATTCAATCTCGGAAATGCCGTCACTTGACGGGTAAAGCTGGCTGATATGAGCCAGCACCTCGTGAGCACGGTTCTGCAGGGCACTTACCGCTGCCTGTTCCAGCAAGCGATGTTTTGACAATTCAGCCTGGAGAAAATCTCTGATGAGCGGAAGTCGTTCACGGTCCGATTTCTTGATGAGAATTTTCCGGGAAGTCGCTTTCTTTTCCACCTCAAGAAGCAAAATCTTTTTTAGGATATCATGGTACAAGGCTCTTACCATTTCCAGGCTCATAAAGACCCCCATCCAAAATCGCCTTCAGCTACCTTTTTCGATTTTATCATACTACTTTCACCCTTCTCACTCTCAATATATTCCGTCGGCATACAAGATACAGTTGTGCGATCCCCGCCAACATTCTATACTTTGAAGACAGAGGTGAAACATATGCCCTTTGATGGATTGGCGATAAGCCACCTGGTGAGAGAGCTTAATCAACAACTGTCCGGTCAGCGGATCGAGAAGATATATCAACCGGAAAGGGATCAGCTTACCCTGGTGGTAAGGCAAAAAAGAGGCAGCTGTCACCTTATTATCTCCATTAACCCCCGCTGGGGGCGCATGTACATTTCAAGGGAGCGCGGTGAGAATCCTGCTCAGCCGACGGCTTTCTGCATGCTGCTGCGCAAGCACCTGGAAGGTGCCAAAATCCTGGAATTTGTCCAACAGGATTTTGACCGGGTGGTATGGATAAAGGTTTCGGCCTTGAACGACCTCATGGAATGGCAGGAAAAGGTCCTGGTATGCGAGTTTACCGGCAAGAATGCCAATGTAATACTAATCGATCCCCATAAGAATATTATCGTGGACGGAATGAAGAGATACGGCCATGAGTTGAGCAGCCATCGCGAGGTTCAACCGGGAGTGGAATACGTATCGCCGCCGTCGCAGGACAAGCTGAATCCAACAACATGTGACTACTCCATGTTCTACCAGTCCCTCTGGTCCGAGAATAATCATGGGGCCACCATTTCCGCTGCACTCTTTCGCACCCTGAAGGGCTTCAGCCCCGTTACCTGCCGGGAAATATGCAACCTGGCAGGGATTGACCCTGATTCCCCGGCAGGAGAGTGTGGTGACTATGAGCTGTCAAACCTCTTTTTTAATATAATGCCCGGACTGATTTCGGAGACAAATCCCACCCTGGTGGAGGGCGCAAACGGGCCGGAGGAATACTTCTCATTCACCCCGGTGCAGCCGGAAAACAAAAATGTGGTTGGCTATGAGTCTCTTAACCAGGCCATGGATGATTTTTACAAACTGAGATTGGCCCAGGTAAGGCTTGAATCATTGCGGGCCAATATCAGCCGGAATGTTAAGACCCTGCTCGACAAAGCATACAGGAAGCTGTTCCTGCAAGAGGGTGACCTTGAACAGGCCAAAAAGGGTGAAATTTTCAAAGTCTATGGTGAACTGCTGACTGCCTACGGCCACCAGATACCCAAAGGGCAGTCAAAGGTCAAGCTGCCCAACTTTGATGGAGTGGGGGAGACGGAAATCGAGCTTTTGCCCCATCTAACGCCCCAGCAGAATGCTCAAAGGTATTTTAAGCAGTATGCAAAGGCCAAGAAATCCCGTGACCGGTTGGAAGAGTTGATTGCCTGCAACCTGGATGAGATAAGGTATTTGGAGTCAATCCAGGTGGCATTGGACAAGGCGTCAAACATCGAGGAGATTGAAGAAATAATCGACGAGCTGGAAGAACAGGGTTTTGCAAAGGCCAAATCACGTTCCAAGAGCCGACCGGCGGCCTCCAAACCCCGCCGTTTTATGTCAACCGACGGCTTGTCCATATGGGTGGGCAAAAACAACCGCCAGAATGAAACTTTAACCCTGAAGACCTCACGCAAAACGGATCTTTGGCTTCACGCCCAGGGCTATGCCGGGGCCCACGTCATTCTGGAACTGCCCCCTTCCGTTACCAGCATCGATGATGTTCCCATAAGCTCCCTGGAAGAAGCCGCAATCCTCGCCGGCTACTATTCCCGGGGCAAGGATGCAGAAAAGGTCCCGGTCGATTACGCCTTCCGCTCACAGGTAAAAAAGCCGCGGGGTGCCCGGCCGGGCATGGTTGTATATGACAACTACTGGACGGTATACGTCAACCCGTCGGATCCCCGGCTGCAGGGATTGCTGCAAACCGCCTCCGACTGACGAGGTGAATATAACCGTCGGCAGGTAACAACCTTCACCTATTTGCCTATAATACCTTTAGATTTCAGGAGAGCGATCTGCTGCCCGGTTTGACTGCAGGCAGCTTCCCTTCACGGCACAGTGGACATTCCTCAGCCGGGAAAGACTCGATATCCAGGGTAAGCACCGCTTCGGTTCGAATTCCGAAATCAACCTTGCCGCCGCTGCGGTCCACCAGAACCCCGACCCCAATCACATCTCCCTGCCACTCGCGCACGACGTCAATAACTTCCTGTACCGAGCCGCCGGTGGTAATGACGTCCTCCACCACCAAAACCCGCTGCCCGGGCTCGATGGTAAATCCGCGCCTCAACATCATGCGCCCTTCCTGGCGTTCGCAAAAGATCGCCTTAACCCCCAGTTGACGGGCTACCTCATAGGCAACGAGGATTCCCCCCACCGCGGGAGCAATCACGACGTCGACCTGCTCATCGCGATAGTGACCGGCGATTATACGAGCCAGGGTCTCGGTGTGATCGGGGTACTGCAGAACCCGGGCGCACTGCATATACTGGTTGCTGTGGCGTCCCGAGGTCAGTATAAAATGGCCCTCAAGCAGGGCCCCGGTCTGTGAGAATATCTGCATGATCTCTTCTTTTTTCAAGTCTTATTCCTCCAATTCGGCCGTAATCCTTTGTGCTGCCGCCACCGGGTCCGGGGATGCGGTTATGGGTCTCCCGATAACCAGGTAGTCGGCTCCCAACTCTACAGCTTCCCGGGGAGTGGTAACCCTCTTCTGGTCCTGGGTATCCGCCCACGCCGGTCTTACCCCCGGGGTCACGATCAAGAAATCGGGCCCACAGCTTTCTCTTATGGCCCGCACTTCGTGCGGTGAAGCTACCACGCCATCCAGCCCCGATTCCCTGGCCATCACCGCCCACTTTACTACGGTGTCCTGAATCGCTCCGGGTATCCCCAGTTCATCGTTGAACTGGGACTGGGACAGGCTGGTGAGCACGGTAACCCCCAGAACCAGGGAACGGGAAATACCATGCTTCGATGCGGCTTCCCGAACCGCTCCGGCTGCGGCTTCCATCATGGCGCGGCCGCCTGCGCAGTGGACATTAAACATCATACATCCCATTCCGGCTGCCACCCGCGACACCGCCCCCACCGTATTGGGGATATCGTGAAACTTGAGATCCAGAAAGATCTGGCCGCCCCGGTCGTGGATCCGGTGAACGATATCCGGCCCGACGCTGTTGAACAACTGCATGCCCACCTTAAACAGCCCCACATGAGGATGGAGCATCTCAACGAGACTCAAGGCCTTCTCTTCACTGTCAACATCCAATGCCAGAATAATGCGATCTTTGGCCTGCACCCTTCGACCTCCTTGTATTATGTTAACTAAGCACTGCCCTTCTTCGGCAGTCCATGGGGCAGGGCGGCACCAATCAACTCTTGAACGCTGGCAATTTGATTCTGCTCCATGTAGTCCCGCAAACCGTCGAGGACCTCCCGGGTCACCAGCGGGTTTACGAAATTGGCGGTGCCGATCGATACGGCTGTTGCCCCGGCCATGAGGAACTCAATTACGTCGCGGGTGTTGGTGATGCCTCCCATACCTAAGATGGGGAGCGGTACCTCCGAAGCCACCTGGTAGACCATGCGCAAGGCTACCGGCTTGATGGCCGGACCGGAAAGGCCTCCGAAGGTATTGGCGAGAAAAGGTTTGCGGTTCTCTATATCAATGGCCATGCCCAGGAGGGTGTTGATCAGCGACAGACAGTCGGCTCCGCCGCGCTCGGCGGCTCTGGCAATGGCAACTATGTCCGTGACATTGGGCGAAAGCTTGGCCATGACCGGGAGCGAGGTCTGTGACTTCACCGCCGCTACCAGTTCCTCGACCATAACCGGATCGGTTCCGAACTGAAGCCCGCCCTGTTTCACGTTGGGGCAGGATATGTTAAGTTCCAGCCCGGCAATCCCGGATTGGCCATCCAGTATTCTGGCCAGTTCAGCGTATTCCTCCACCGTATTGCCTGCAATATTAACGATTACTGTTACCTTGCGGCTTCTCAAGACCGATGGCGTTTAACATGCCGGACGGGGTTTCGCAAATGCGGGGGGGAGGGGTCCCTGCTCGCGGCTCCAGGGTAGTCCCCTTGACAATGACAGCCCCAAGGGAAGCAACATCCACATACGGTTCATACTCCATCCCGTAGCCAAAGGTCCCCGAAGCGACGGTTATCGGATTCTCGAGGATCATGCCCCCCAGATTTACCCTTAAATCCAGTTTAATCCGGGGTTTTTTCCTGGCTTTCCTGTCCGTAGTACTCACCTCCCATCCCCGTTGTTAAGCAGCATCTCGCCTATCCGAAATACCGGACCGTCACTGCAGATTTTGGCGTAGCGCCGGTTTCCATCCGTCAGTACCGGATGGCTGCAGCCCAGACATGCACCCACGCCACAGGCCATACGTCCCTCCAGAGATATCTCTCCGTCTATTCCCCTGTCCAGAGCCAGCCGTGTAATCTTGGCCAGCATTGGCTCCGGTCCGCAGGCATAGATGTAATCACAATCATTGAGATAGAGCTGCTGTTCGAAGAGGTCGGTTACCTTGCCTCTCAAACCCTCGCTGCCGTCATCGGTGCTGATCAGGTAATCGACTCCCAGTTGGTCAAACATGTCGCGCCCG
>JAKOVY010000111.1 GCA_029781825.1 Bacillota bacterium
AACCGCAGTTCTACCTTGAATAAATCCCCGTCAATGGTGATGGAGAACTTGCCGCCACATACCTCGGTGAAGCTTTGGGCGATGGACAATCCCAATCCCGAGCCTTCAGTGCTTCTTGATTCATCTCCCCGGACGAATCGCTGCAAGATATCATCTGGACTAAAATCCATCTCATAGTTGGCGGTATTCTTAATGGTGGCGATGGCTTCGCCGTAACTGGTGGTCAGGTCAATGAACACCCGCGAGCCGGGCAAGGAATACTTCAGCGCATTGGAAATCAGATTTTCCCAAACCCGGCGCAGCTTATTACCGTCGCTTTCGATCGGCACCGGCTGGTCGGGGAGTTTAATCCGGAAGGTTAAGCCGGAGGCGGTTATCTGTTCTTCCATGTCCGCTGCTGTCTGCTGGATGAGCTTCGCCAGATCAAGTCTCTCCATTTCCAGGGTCAAATTCTCACTGGTGGCCTTGGATAAATCAAAGAGATCCTGGATCAGGTTTTTGAGGCGCTCCGACTTCTGCATCAGTATCTGGATGTAATCCTTAACGTGCTCGGGCAGATTCTCTTCCTTTGCCAGAAGGTCTATATAGCTGATAATCGATGTAAGAGGGGTTTTCAGATCATGAGATACGTTGGTAATAAGCTCTACCTTCATGCGTTCTGACCTGGTTTTTTCCTCAACCGCAGCACTCATGCCCTCTTGGATGGAGTTTAGGTTCATGGCCGTCTGATACATATCGTCATCTTCAGGCAGCTCCAGCCGGGTATCGAAATTACCGTGCTTGATCAACTCAATGTGATCCACAACCTTTCCGATACTGGCAACAGTCTGATGGTAACGCTTGATATAACGGATGATGAGATAGATACCGGCGGCCGCCAAAAGAAGGGCCATCATGGATGAAAGAGGATTCCCGGAAAAGATGGAATTGAATAAGAAAAACACTGAAAACAAGGCCAGAACGGTTTCCGCCGCCAGCAGTGCGTAAGCCCGTTTTAACATGGCTTCCTGCCAGGGATACTTGGCTTCAAGCTTCCGGTACCAGGTTAAAGCAGAGCTGATTATGTTGTTGCCGAAGAAGGCTTTGCGGTTGAACAGCAGATCGACCAGCATCAGGTAAGACCACCAGCCGACTATTAAGAGGGCGATGGTGACAGCGGCCACGTTAAGCACAAACTCCGGTGTGAAAGGCGCCAAGCCAACCCAGTAGTTCTTCCCCAGAACCAATGCCAGAATGATTAAAACCATGAAAGAGATAAAGGCTTTCACTTCTATCCAGATTTTGCCCGACCAGGCGGCCAGGGTTTTGTCAAACCTTTGTTTTTCCTTGCGCTGGAAAAGATACAATCCCAGGCAGGCAAAGGTCAAAACGACCAGCAATCCATAGACGGGCCTTATAATCGAAAAGAATTTCTGTTCGGCATAATAATAGGAATGACCGTAAGGGTTTTCCTCCAGGGTATCCTTTATCGCCAGTACTATACGGATATTGGTGAGAGCGGCAGCTGACTCGATGCCGGGTTGGTTTACCATCAGCCGGCGTGTAATATCCCGATAGCCGCTGTCTGTGCGCTTGATATCGACCGGGCGGCCGTTATCTATTACCTGGAGTTTTTCTCCGTCAAAATACCAGAAATAGCTGTAGCCTCCCGGCAAAACCGGCAGCCCGCTGGAGGGGGAAAAGCTGAGTTCTTCACCAGTATTACTTAACTTAAAGCCGGTTGCTGGATTGACCAGATAATACCTGAGGTTGTCTCCTTCGTTACTTAAGTTACCCAGGTAGATATTATCGTCTGTGGCCGCATAGGTCAGTTGATCAAAATAATTGGCCGTTCGTTCCTTGAAAGCGGCAGTGTCCTTGTAATCCTTACTGAACTGCAGTTTAAGGATATCAAAGTTGCCGCCGGAGTGAACCAGAGCCGCAAAACCTGAGAACAGAATGAAGAACAACAGGCTAAGCCCCGCGAAAAATGAGAACCAGCTCAGAAAGGGTTTAGAGTTTTTCGATTTTGTATCCAATGCCCCATACCACCTTTAAGTATTTCGGCTCTTTCGGGTTTATTTCGATCTTCTCCCGGATGCGGCGGATGTGCACCATAACCGTATTTTCTACCCCGTAAGCTTTTTCACCCCATACGCGCTCGTAGATCTCCTCCGCCGGATAGACCCGTCCCGGAGTGCGCATCAGGAGTTCAACGATCTTGGTTTCGGTGGGGGTTAACCTCACCGGTTCACCGTCGACGGTCAGAGTATGACATTCCAGGTCATAACAAAGACCGCCTGTTTTCAGGATGTTCGCCGGGTTCTGCACATTGACATCCCCCAGGGTCATGTAACGCCGCAGCTGCGATTTAACCCGGGCCATAAGCTCCATGGTGTTGAATGGCTTGGTGACATAATCATCGGCCCCCATCGAAAGCCCCAGGACTTTGTCCGTATCCTCCGACTTTGCCGACAGAATGATGATAGGGATGTTCTTCTCAGCGCGAATCTTCATCGTAGTAGACAGCCCGTCCAATTTGGGCATCATCACATCCAGGATGATCAGATGCACCTTCTGCGTGCTTATTATATCGAGGGCGTGTAATCCATCGTAGGCTTTGAGTACCTCATAGCCCTCGTTCTGCAGATTGATGGCAATGGCGTTGACTATCTCGCGGTCATCATCGACTACCAGAACCCGTTGCTTCTCCAATGTCATCACCCCCTTTACATAATGGGCCACCGCAGTCCTGAATGCAATTCCGTTAAACCCGTGAACCTGATCACATCTTAAAGAGCAAGGCTTACAAAAAAGCGGCCATATTTCTTAAGAATTTCTTAAATTTTATCTTTTCGCAGGAACTTTTTGATGTGGATGTTCATCTTATTATAGCGGATTTGTCGATGGGGTCATGGGTCGGAAACCGCTGACAGGATAGCACTTTATGCCGACCTCGGGGAATCTCGGAAGGGGACGCAGCGTTGAATAAGTCTCCGGGAGGGGTGAGAAGGTAACAGCAAAATTCGTTGTTGACCGAGGGGGACGCAGGGCTTTGATAAGTCGCCGGGAGATGGGCGGCCTCTGCATTTGGAGACCGCCGCTTCCGGCACGTTCTTTGTCATATCCTCTTAGCGATCTTGGCCAGTTTTTCAGCCAGATTCATGATTTCCGTGAGGCTGGCCGATACTTGTTCGGTGGCAGCAGCCTGGTTTTCGCTGTTACTCAGTGTCAAGTCCGAATTGCGTTCCGCTTCTTCAACTGCGGCTTTAATTTTGTCGGTCAGCTCTCTGATCTTGGAAACTGTTTCCCGGGAGTCATCGGAAAGTTTCCTGATTTCTTCGGCTACTACGCCGAATCCTCGCCCCACGTCACCGGCGCGGGCGGCTTCGATGGCGGCGTTAAGACCCAGCATTTTGGTTTCATCCGCTATCTGTTTAATAAAGGCCAGGATATGATTTATCTCTTCCGAAAGGGCCAGGATGTTTTCGATATTATTGTGGAGCTGCTGTTGATTGGTGGTGATTTCCGAGGCGGATGCTGCAAGTTCCTGGATGACAGCCGCCGATTGTTCCAGTTCTTTTTTCAGGTCGTTGGCCATGTTTTGGAGCCTGACCGCTACCGCTCTGGGCATACTGAGACCAAAGGTTCCGATTACCTTGTCTTTATCCCTTTCGTCAAATACGGGCGCCACGCTCAGCCGCACATGGATGTCGTACTGTTCATTATAAAACTCGGTATTGATTGGCCTCTTTTCCCGAATAGACTGAACCACCTCGGCAACCGGCGCAATATTGGCGCCTACCTGCCATTCATCGATATCATACTTTTTCGAGCCCTGGCGATGGGTGAGCTTTTCGGTGTCGCTCATCCACAGGAAGACCCCTTCGGGGAACATTTCAGCTATCATGGGGGCGAATATGGGGAAGGCACGTGCCAGGGGATGTACTTTGGGGAAAGCTACACATAATGCTCCCACCACTTCATCCCCTTCGAATATTGGAATGGCTGCATTTATGGCCGTGGTACCGAATGCGGTTACCTCCTGAACTATGCTCTTTTTATTCTTTATTGCCTGAGAGGCTGCCGCGTTGGGAAGGAGTTTGGTACCGATCTCCATTTTGGTTGCATAACCCAGCTGTGAAGTGGCTTGCCATATTACCTTCTCGGTATCCGTAATCCAATATCTCGCACCGCCGGGGGTGATCTCGACCAACAACGAGGCAACTTCTTTAAACTTCTCAGCAAATTCCATGTTAATCACTTGGCATGTCCCCTTTCCGATAAAAACTCCGTGCTCGTCAATTACGTAACAATAATTTCGTAATTAGACATAATTCTAGAAAAACCTCTTTTTTGCAAGAGTATGGAAGCGAATAGCATATTGATATATCCTTGGGAGTGGCCGTTTCGTCATTCCTTGTGTATGGCGGCTTGTTGAAAAATAACATCGATGAACATGCACGGCCACAGATTTGGTCTTATTTGTTCGGGAAATGCGCAGCGAATCAGTTGAAAGGTATTTTGTATTGCGGTATAGAAGAGTTATTATGAAACCCACGTTGAGGAAACATCCGGACACAGGTACCGTCCTGCTTAATGACCATGGGTGTTGGAATCTTTAAAAATAAGGGAGTGTATTATGGCGGACATAAGAGAGAGGTTCATAATGACCAATGGCGTGAACTTGCACGTCTTGGAAGCCGGTCCCCAGGATGGACCGATGATCGTATTCCTGCATGGTTTCCCCGATTGCAGTTTGGCATGGCGCAGGCATTTGCAGTACTTTGCGCACAGGGGATACCTGGCGATAGCGCCTGACCAGCGGGGCTATAATGTGAGCGATAAACCTGAAGGGGTTAAGTCCTATTCCCCTGATGAGCTGGCTCGTGACGTTGTGGGCTTGACAGAATCATACGGCCGCGAACAGGTATTTTTGGTGGGACACGATTTGGGAGGCATGGTTTCCTGGTGGACTGCCGCTCATTACCCCGAACGGATAAAACGACTGGTTATCATGAACTGTCCCCATCCCAATGTGATAAGGCAAAACCTGTTTGGCAATGTCAAGCAGATGCAGAAGAGCTGGTATGTTTTCTTCTTCCAGATACAACGGGCCCCGGAGAAAATGCTGTCAGCCAATAATTTCTCATGGCCGGTGAATGTGTTGGGCAAGACGAGTCGGCCGGGTACGTTTACCGAAGAAGAACTGGAAGAATACCGTAAGGCCTTTGCTCAACCCGGCGCCGCAGAGGCCATGGTCAATTGGTACCGGGCTTTTGTACCGCAGTTCTTTGAGCTCCAGGAACCCCTCAAAATCACGGTACCCACCCTGGTTTTATGGGGAGTGAATGATACCGCACTGGTTCCGGAACAGGCCCAACAAAGCGCATCCTACTGTGAGGAGAGCCGGGTTGTCTATTTCGAAGAGGCGACTCACTGGATTCAGCACGAGGAGGCTGAAAAGATCAACCCGATGCTGGAAGAATTCTTTAAAGAAACATAGAACGTTTAATCCGCAAAGTGGAACGTGCACTGTCCATTATAACGAAAAACCCACCGGGCGCTTCGCCCGGTGGCTGGAGGTAGAACAGCTCTATTTTAATTTCAACTCGGGGATTTCTTCTTTACGCAGGACCCGGCGCAGGAATTTCCCCGCAGTAATCCATTAAAAACGCAGGGAGATTTTACAACCGGCTTGCCGGTTCCCCAAAACGATCTCCTATGCTGAATTAGTGCCTACAGCTTGCCTGCTATATTATCAATTCGGCAATTTAACGAATATTCCTGCAAAAGGGAAAAATAAATTTATTCAGAACATAAAGGGCTTGTATGTCTTCCGCTCGGGTGGACAACGAAGCCGGGGATTACATTTGGGATATTAAGAATGCATGCCCAAAGCCCATACCGGTATCCGGGCCGTTGCCGTGATAGATGGGACACTAAGAATGCATGATCAAAGCCCCCAGGGGCGAAAACTGAGCGTTTCCGACCGGGGGCTTTGGCCTGCAGGGCAATGCGGGCTATTCAACCTACTTTTTCTGCTGCCGCTTGGCTATTTCCTCGTCTCTTAGGATGCGGCGCAGGGCTTTGCCGACGGCTGTCCTGGGCAGTTCAGAGCGGAATTCAACCATTTTCGGCACCTTATAGGCAGCCATTTTTTCACGGCAGAAAGCAATGATTTCTTCTTCAGTCGCGGTTTCGCCGGGCTTCAGCTGTATAAAGGCCTTCAAGGTTTCACCACGGTATTCATCGGGTATCCCGCAGCATATCACGTCTGCCACTTTGGGATGTCCCATGATGACCCGGTCAACCTCTTGCATGTAGATGTTGAATCCTCCGGCAATGATCATGTCCTTGGTACGGTCGACTATGAAAATGTATCCGTCTTCGTCCTGGTAAACCACGTCTCCGGTGTGAAGCCATCCATCCTCCGTCAACTGTTTGGCGGTCTCTTCCGGGTTGTTCCAGTAACCCATCATTACATAGGGACCCTTAACCAATAACTCACCGGGGGTTCCCTGAGGAACATCCTCTCCGGTTTCAGGGTCGACGATTCGAATATCCATATTGGGAACCGGCACTCCCACGCTGAGGGGCTTCTTCAAACCGAAGTCGGGGTTGGCAATACCGACGGAGGTGGTTTCACTCATTCCCCAGCCCTCGGAATAGTATACATTCATATCCAGGAGTTTGTTGATAAGTTCGATTGGACAGGGTCCGCCGCCGCTGCCGACGAAGGTAAACTTTTTGCCCAGGTTCATCTTCTCGGCCCGCGGATGGTTAAAAATGGCGGTCAACATGGTGGGCACTGCGCCGAAATAGGTTATGTCATCGAATTTTTCCAGGGTGTCCAGAACTTCATTGATCTCGAAACGCGGGAGAATGATCTGGGTTGCTGCCGAGTATATGCACCATCCCATCTGGCAGACCTGACCGTATATGTGATAGTAGGGCAGTACACAAAACGCCTTAAGTCTTTCCACGGGGATGGTGGCGGTTATATTGTTGCCGTAAATAGCGCACTCGTAAATTCCGGCCACAATATTGGCGTGTGAAAGCGTTGCTCCTTTAGGAGTTCCAGTGGTTCCTCCGGTAAACTGGATTACAGCCGGATCATTCCTGGTAACTCCGGTTCTCGGCTTGGAGGTATTGCCGCAGGCATCCAGGATTTGCGAGAAGTGATACCATCCCGGTTCCAGTCCCAAGCTTTCGGGCGTACTCACTGCGGTGTTCTTGATGAAGTCGGAGAGTTTGGTGATGATTACATTGGGGATTTCAACCCTCTTGGTCAGCTCCTTCAGGTTGGGTATGCAATCCTCAAAGGCAATTACGGTTTGCAATCCCGTATTCTTGGCTATGAATTCAAGCTCGTCGACCGGATACATGGGGTTCATGTTGACTACGATAGCCCCGGCCGTCAGGGTTCCCCAAAATGCCAGGTTGAACTGTGGGCTGTTGGGCAGCAGTAATCCTACCCGGTCACCCTTCTTGACGCCAATACCGACCAGTGCATTGGCAAAACGGATAACCTGCATCGCGAGGTCCCAGTAGGTGGTTTCGGTACCATAAAACCACATGGCGATTTTGTCGGGGTGATTGTTCGCGGTGTTGAAGAGCAGTTCAAATGCCGGCCACTGAGGAAAGTTTATCTCGGGCGGTACCAGGTGGTCATAGTGTCTGATCCACGGTCTCTTCTTATAAAGCTCAGGGTACATGTTTTCGTGCGAATACATGTTTGCCATAAAAAACTTCGCCTCCCCTTTTGCGTTAACATCATGTACATTTCACCGTGTCGCGGGAAAATGGTTTTGCGTAATCGAAAACCATACTCGCACCAATCCGATAGCTGGAAAAGCCTTGCCTCAACTAGGAAGGAACAGAAAAGAGCGGAAGCAAACAAGCTGGCGGATTTAATCTGTTGTCTGTTAAGCTCCGTAAAGTGTTAAAAGTCCCTGGATGCCCTACCCCCTTTCATTCTTGCATTATCGCTGGATTCCGAAAAAGCTTGAGTGATCCCCCTACCAGTGCTCCGCATTAACTTGTTCCTATAACAGTAATGATTCTACACTTTTCGAAAAATTCCCTCCTGATCGAAAAAAATTAGTCAAATAAATGGAGGCAATTTTTACGAGATATTTATTTTTAATGATTTTTGGGGTCATATTTACGAGCGGGTGCTTGACTCTGTTCAGTTGTCAAGATGACAAAAGGACTCCGCTGCTGGAGTCCTCTTTTGTAATAAGGACTCCAATGCCGGAGTCCTTTTATCAAGGAAAATCTTTTTATTTCAAGCTTACCTTTGACATTCGGTAGATGAAGCCGGCGGCATCCGCCCTGGTTACGACGGCGGAAGGCAAGAATTTGTTGCCTTTGCCCTCCATGATTTTGTATCCTTTCAGAATGGCGGCATAGCCGACGAAGCTGTCGCCTTTGTTGATGTCATCATAGTGATTCAGGTAGATGTTCTGCAGCTGGGCCACCCGTTCCAGGTCCAGATACCGAATTATGATCCGCCCGGCGGTTGCCCGATTAAGCGCTGTGGTCGGAGGCAGGTCTTCCTTTAGCCAGCCAAAAAATTTGGCCTGCTTGAGTATTTCTACATCGTCAAGCTCATATAACCCTTTGTCACCCTGTCGGGCCAGGATGAGAGCCCGCAGGAAGGAAACCAGCGTAACCGGCTGGTTGGGCTTGAAACTGTTTCCGTATTCCCGGAAAAAGCCCATCTGTCCCAGGATGTTGATTTCCCTTTCTCCGGGGATACCGTCGATATCGTTAAAGGCTTCGGCGGGCGGAGGCTCAGGACGCGGCTTGCCATTCCAGTTAAGCAGCTTCCCGGTGCGGGCATCCAGCATCATGTAAGGACCGGAATCATAATCGTTCCACGGCATGTATACCAGATGTATATCCTTGGTTCCCCGGTCTGATGACAGTATGCAGTAGCTTAGAGTAAGGGGCTGCTGTTCGAGATAAGCCGCAACCGCCCGGGTGTCGTTCATAATACCGGCAGGAGCCGGGAATTTGAGATCCGGCCAGTACAATTCGTATTCAATTATTTCACCGCTGACGGCATCTACGGCTACACTCATTCCGTGGTTGGGTACCGGAATGTTGTTGACCAACCGGTTGTAGAAAAAGTACCTGGTAGGGGCTTGATCCTCAGGGACCGTATTGTTCTCATTATACGGGTCCAATCTGATGTGCTTTGACTTCTCGGGTTGAATACGCTTCAGGAAATCCCGGGCTGTCTTTTCCAGAACTTCCGGGCTTTTAGCCTTTTCTTTGGTGAAGGAATCCCGGGGATAGCTGTAGGAAAAGTACTGGATTTCCCCTGATGCCGCATCCAAACGGGCATAGACCCGGTGGTCCTTACCATTCTCATCCTTCTTCGTGAAGCTTAGGATCCAGTTCCGGTTCTGCGGCTGCCCATACACCGCTTCCAGATAGGCGTTGCGCAGCGACATATCCCTGGCCGCAGGGACCCATTGGAATACGACCTGGCAGGCTTCCTGCTGGGTGAGGAGATTGGCATGCTTGATTATTTCT
>JAKOVY010000126.1 GCA_029781825.1 Bacillota bacterium
TGTGGCCGTCCCCTGTGGCGAGCGGGAAACTGAACGGGGGAACGAGGGATTTCAACAAACTGCAAGCCTTAAAGGAACAGGGGCAAATAACAGAAGAGGAGCGCAGGAGTATGTCGGCGGGGAATGGCGGGCAGTTGAACCCAACGTGGGTAGAATGGTTGATGGGCTTTCCTGTTGGTTGGACGGATATTGGAGAGTAGAACCCGATGTTCCACGAGTAGCAACGGGCGTTAAAAACAGGGTGGACAGGCTTAAATGTTTAGGTAATGCAGTTGTACCGCAACAAGTTTACCCGATACTGAAAGCTATAGCGGAGATTGAAACGCGTTAAACGTAAAATAAAAGGAGGTCACACCATGAACCGATTTAAATACCCTGCCTGTGGCAGGAATCAATACACGTCAACGGATACAGCGCAGGGGTGTGTATATTGCGGACATCAGAAGTTGGAAAAGATGGATAAGTTAGAGCCGGAGGAAAGCGAGGGGTAAGTAGGATGCCTAAAACAAAAATCGAGTGGACCGAGTATTCATGGAACCCTGTAACCGGCTGCACGCCTATAAGCGAGGGTTGCCGAAACTGCTATGCAGCGCGCATGGCTAAGCGGCTTGCCGGGCGGTGCGGGTATCCGAAGGATGAGCCGTTCAAGGTGACGTTGCACCCGGAACGGTTAGAGGAGCCGTTCAGCTGGCGCAAGCCGAGGCGGGTGTTTGTATGCAGCATGGGAGATTTGTTTCACCCTGATGTGCCGGAAAAGTTTATATATGATATTTGGGATGTCATGGTGAAAAACAGGCAACACACTTTTTTAATACTATCAAAGCGTCCAGATAGAATGAAAAGCTTTATAGAGCGGGTTATGGCCAACAGGATGGACTATGCTTATATGCTTGGAAATACGCCAGAAGGTAAAGAAGTGAGGAAATGGGCACAAAGACCAATACAAAATATCTGGCTTGGCGTAACCGCCGAAAACCAAGAGCAGGCTGACAAGCGAATCCCGGTCCTGCTGCAGATACCGGCAGCGGTGAGATTTGTAAGCGTGGAGCCGATGCTGGGGCCGGTAAATCTAACAAGAATCAATCTTGGTGTTCAAAAAACTAGAGGATATGGTTCCAGGCAAATTATTTGGGACGCTTTGAGCGGATGGGAAAAACAATATGAAACAAACAGGTCACTAAGGTCCATGTTTCAACAAACTCCTAAATGTATGAGTAATGATATTGGTGGGCGGTTGAATTGGGTTATCTGCGGTGGTGAAACCGGCCCCGGTGCCCGGCCGATGCATCCGGATTGGGTGCGAGATTTGCGCGACCAATGCGTTAGAACGGGCGTACCTTTCCTTTTCAAGAGTTGGGGAGAATTTGCCCCTTCCCCGGATACTGAAATGGGTTCCGAATACTGGGTTACTCCTGATGGAAATTTCGGCAGATGGGACTATAGTGACCCATCAATGCCAGTATCAACTTGTATGGACAAAGTCGGCAAAAAAGCCGCCGGATACCTGATCGACGGCCAGGAGTGGCGGCAGTTCCCGGAGGTGTCCTGATTGGTTATAGACGGTTACTACGCATTGATCAGAGCAATATGCCAAGACATCAGCATTGACGAAGCGGTTGAGATTGAATGCGGTCCCGCGCCGAAAAGGCGAGGTAAGCCTCGCAAAATAGACGTACCCACGCAGGAGGTTATTCGATTAAGACAAGCCGGGCT
>JAKOVY010000142.1 GCA_029781825.1 Bacillota bacterium
CCAGTGCAAGTCTGGAGGACTGCCGGCGTATTCAAACAGTGCTATGCAGTTGTCGGGTTGGTCGGGCATCAAGCCAAGAAACAAATCAGTCCCAAGGGTACCTATCCCCTGAGACTGAAGGTATGTGCCTATTTCTTTTAACACATCGGCATCACCTCAATTCGCTTTTTGGAGGGCTTTTTTGACTGCTTCTTGGGCGGACTTTATTATGTCCCCTTTTAGCTGGTTAAACGAGTTTTCAAGGAACTTAGGGCCACCGCCCAGGGGATGGTTATAACCCAATTCCTCATGTTGCCTACGTGCATACGGCGTATTATATGATACATACACCGCCTTTTCTTTTCCGATAGGTTGGGGAAAAGCATTTTTCATTTCGTTTCCATCTTTCGCAGCTTCATATACCTGCATCATATCAGGTAGCCCTCCAACCGTGGTGGTTGCACTCCTGCGCAGGGTTCCGGTCTCAATCGGTACATTGTTCATTGCTTTGGCAATGATTCTTTCTGCTCCGGTTCTAAGCTCCTTCAGTGCTGCTTCCTCTGCTATTTTGACCGCCTCTTTAATGCGCCATTTGTTCTTTGCCATCAGACCGCCACCTCTCTGTGGGCTTCCTTGCCGTCCAGACCCGGAACCGTAGATACAGCAATCACCGGCCACCTGCGCCCGTCAAGCTCCAGTTCGTCTCCCGGCTTTACGGGATCAGTGCAAAATACCCTTGCTTCAGAAACAACTTCCCGGCCCTCATTATCCCGGACCAGCCTCCGCTTGCCTTCCCACCGGACCCTGATTTCCTTGCTGCCAGTTTCCGGTTCACCGTATTCGTTCATTTGCCCGGTCGTGTAATGCCAGGTTGCGGTTTGATTCAAGTAACATTTAATCATGTTATCATCACCGCCCCAATCAGCCAGGGCCGGAGTAGTTCCTTCGCTTCCTGGCTTAACATCCCGCGGCCAGCACCTGCAATATAGGTTTCGCTCATGCTACCGAGGGTAATGGACTGCACGCCTTCCTGCT
>JAKOVY010000164.1 GCA_029781825.1 Bacillota bacterium
GGCAGCCGGAGGGCCGGCCTCATCGAACCCACCGGCGGCCGGCGGCCCTTTGCCGGGGCTATTAAGATAGCTGGGGTGCTTGGATCACCGATTTTAGATGGGTGTCCTAAGCTCAGCTCTAGGTGCGGAGAGAGCCGGCCTAAAAAAGTGATCGCCGGGCCTCTCTCTTCACGAAAAACCCGATTTATGTTATAATTTTTAGGCCTAAGAAGTATAAATCAGAAAACATTATCAAGTGCGGGCGTGGCGGAACTGGCAGACGCGCTGGACTTAGGATCCAGTGGGAGCAATCCCTTGGAGGTTCAAATCCTCTCGCCCGCACCATTGATGTACAAGGCTGTCTGGCTCCCCGGTCCTTTTTGGCAAAGCTCCCATAACCATAGTACTGCAAAAGGTACTGCAAAACACCTTGGAAACAGTTTAAACACCACCCTAACACAGTCATATTTGTTATACCAGTCAAAGGCCTATATCAATAATCTAAAATCAGTTCGTCATCCTCTTTTGTGGAATTGGGCTTCGTCTTCAGGATAACAACAAAAGGGGCTGCCCAAGAGCAGCCCCAAGCGTGATCAGCAAGAGAAATAGTTTAACGCGAAAATCTCCGCAAAACAATCCCTCCGGCCAACAGCAGCAGGCTGAGGCCTAAAGCGCCTGCCATTCCGCTGGTCCTGGGAAGTGGGAAATCCGGTTCTGGATGCGGATCTGTTTTTGGTTTTTCCGGTGGAATGATCATCTCGCCCTGGAAATGAGCCACCAGGTGGCGATCCCGGACCACTGTAAACTGGTATTCTGCGGAATCGCTGACTTTAACCTCATTTTCAAACCATCCGGTAAAGACGTAGCCGCTATTGGCTGTAGCTTTGACCGTTACGATGGTACCCTGTTTGTAGATGCCATCACCCGATGTGCTTCCGCCTTCTGCCGGCTGCGACTGGGTGGTAATATTGTATTCCGGCTCAACGAGAGGCGGTTCCTGCGGAGTGAGAATGAGGCTGTCCTCATCATAAACAACTTCGTCCTTGTAAACTGCCTGGGCTGAAGCGGTATTAACCAGATTTCCTTCCAGGTCGCTTTCTTTTACCGTATATGTTCCGGTAAATGTGCGGGATTCTCCCGGGGATAGTGAATCTATGGTCTCGTTTAAGCCGAGCATATCATCACGGACCTGGATGCCGGTTAATGTGACATTCCCCGTATTGGTAACCTTGACATAGTATGTGATAAGGTCCCCGGCCTCTTTGAATGTACCCTCAGACGACTTTTCCACCTTCAGCGAGGGGCTGGCAACGGCCAGTATTGTAACGCTGTCATCGTCCGCGATTGTCTCATCGTTATACACAGTGGACGCTGTAGCCGTGTTTGTTATTCCACCGGCATCCAGGTCCGCCTGGGTAACGGTGTAGGTGGCGGTTACGGTGGCCGTCTCTCCAGGAGCCAGGCTGGCGATGAGGCTTCCGCCGGTAATGGTTGCTGTCGGATCGGTGACGGTGATATCTGTCAAGGTCACATTGCCGGTGTTTTCTACGGTGATGGTGTAAGTGATGACCTGGTCCACCGCGCTGTAGCTTTCCACGTCAGCACTCTTGGTCACCTTCAGCGAGGGTTCGACTGTCCGCGGACTAACGTCTTTGATCGATATAGTCTGCTTGCCTTTTTGGAACGAGGTTTTGAGGGTTGCTCCGGGCCACTGACTGGAGCCAATTGCCAGCTTTGCTTCCCAGTATATAGCAAAACTGCCCTTGCTTTTCAGAGCATCGCGCACATCCGCATCGGTTATTTCAATGGTATATACAATATACTCATCTCCACTAGGTTCTGTTTTAATGGTTGGACCGGTTACCACAAACGCGTTGCTATCATAGATAACGTCGTCCGCCCCGGGAAGGCCCGTGGTAATATCAACAATCTTGAAGTCATCGGCTTCCTGGAAACCTGGATGACTTTTTTTGCTAAAGCTGCCATGCTCGATGACAAGGCCTTTTATCTCTTCACCGTTGTAACCGGTCACCACCACCCGGAAGGTAACCCAGTCCTCCTCGGTATACCCTTTCAATGAACCCTCAGCCCACTTATTCTCTCCCTCGCTCCAACCCTGAAGGTTGTAACTGAGTTTTTTACCCGCAAAAATGCTCATTGGTGCAATTAGCAGGAGCATTATCAGAGTTACCGCGGATATCAAAAATAATTTGTAAAAACGGCGTTTCCTGTTCATCGTTTAACTTATTGTCCTCCTTTGAAGCCATACTTTTCAAGCAAAGTAGTACTGTGCATCGTACCCCAGCTAAATGTAACAGTTCCGCATCACATTCTGATCACAAAAAGAACTGGTTTAAACTGTCAGCCCTGTGGTTTGAAAAATTACAAACGGGATCAAACGGTCTATTCGGTTAATTTATCTGGGTTATTAATTTTTTTGGGGAAAATTATGTTCATTGGAAGCGGGGATAAGGGGGAGCGGAATGGCATGCAGATTACAACATTTGTTATTGTTCCCCCCGGGGGCAGAATCTCCTCAAGCCCAGTAAAGCGGCGGGCCCGGCAATGGTGGTGCCGTAAAAGATTACCGGTTTGCCGATGAGAAAGTTGGCAATGGATCCGTTGACCACGGTGCTTCCCGTGGCCAGAATTAGATGGCACCAGTTCAACAGTTCGGTAATATCTTTCCTTCCATCCTCGATGGTCACCCCGTACTTGACGGTGCCGATATTATCTTCAGCCAGGTCGATCACCCTGATGGAAAAGCTGCCGGCAAGCCGCTCGACCATGGCCGGCTGGTAGCCGACGAAGGCAATCCGGGGCGCGCCAAACTCCTTCTTAATCGCCGCCGCCAGCTCCCCGGCGCACTGTTCCGGCGCCTCATCCTTACAGTGAACATGGTTCCGGGATAGGCCCAGGTAGTTGCAAACCGCATTGATGCTGGATACCAGGACCGCCCGGTCGTAATTGGTTTCCAGGGGCCGGCTGACAATTTCGCTGAGCGTCCCGGAGAAATCCCCCGGCATATCGGTAAAAGCCTGCCCCTTGGCGCCCCTGAATTCAGCCTCCATCAGCTTCTCCTTGCCTTTCAGCAAAGGGAAGTCCCCCCTTTTAGGGCTGCCGATGGCTTCGCCGGGCTTTAAAATTCTTCCCCTTATCTCAACTTTTTCGTTCAGCAGGTCATGCTCCCGGATTAACTCCCCAAACCGTTTCGTCAACTCTTCATAAAATTCCCGGGAATCCATTAAATCAACTCCTAAATATAACATTTTCGGCCCTGCACAAGTTAATGATATCATATGGCAAGTCTATAGTGGGGACAGTTCTGCAATTTGGGGGTGGCGCTTTTGGTTGCAGGTATACTTTGAAAAGAACAGGCGAACACTATCGCCGCTTTAATTGTCAATGACTTTAAGGCGAGGAAGCAAAAAAATGTTCCAGCACTTACCGAGGAGGATGAGCCGGAACGAAGGATTGAGAGGCCTATGGATGCTGGGCGACCTCGATATACGGGTTACATGTCTTTCATAAAAACCCTTATGGTTATCTTCAGCCACTTCCCCACCCACTCCTTGGCCTCGAGCTTGCCGAAAAGGAGTTTCCCTGCATCCATCAGCCGCGCCGGAACCTCGTTTTTGGCGCGGGGCAGGTAGCCCAGCTTGCGCTCCTGCCGGTCGTAGATGGCCACCGCCAGGGGATCGTGCGCATTGTCGGGCTCGCGGCGGAAAAGCAGGGCATCGCCGATATTGAGATCGGGCTCCACCGCTTCAAGATCCTGATAGCTGGTCCCGGCGATATGGCAT
>JAKOVY010000011.1 GCA_029781825.1 Bacillota bacterium
CACTATTCATCACCTCCGTAGGTGTCTATAATCTCTTGTAATGTCATTTCTGCGTATCGCTCTAATGTGTACTCTTCTGCCACTTCATAGGTTGTTTCCGGGCCGATCTGTATGCGCTCTGCGTCTAACAGACCAGTAACAATTACCCCGGCATCTAAACCTAACGTGGTAATGATGTCGTATTCGGCTGGGTATTCGCCCCTGTTGGCAACGACAACCCATTCATAACTGCCGCCCTCGATCCTGCGGACCTGCCGCCAGACAGGAACACCTTCCTCGAATTTAAGCCATAGATCAAACTCCAAGGCTTCTCCTTCTCCGGTGCCGATCACAGGTTCATCCTGTTGGCGAAAAACCTTTTTCTCCCCATATTTTACTATCTTTTCGTAGGCGTTCCCGCCTTCGTCCCAGATTGCGCCTTTTTCTTCGACGATTTTGTTAATCAGAGTGCCGATAATGTTCTCATACTTAATTAAACCGGTTAAGACTCTCTCCAGTTCTTTAAAGTTGCGATCTATTCCTAAGATCCGTTCATCTTCGGTAGTAAGAGCGGAAATCTTGTAAGGAAGGTGGAAAAACTCATGTTTCTTCTGATCCGCCATCTGTGACTACCCCCTTACTTTCGGCTTGGCCTTCGCCTTGAAGGGTATTAGAATCCCCCTTACCTCAAATTCTCCTTTCTCATTGTGGACCAGCTTGGGAGACAGATACCGCCACCGCTTTGTAGCTGAAAAACGGTATTGCTTGATCATGTCATCCTGGCGTTCCAGGGTAAGGTTGTTGTATTCGCCGTAATCTAACGCTACCTGTAATTCAGGGGCGTTCTCTACATGAGGAGAGGTTTCCACGAAGGCTCTTTTGGCCTTTTTCTCATATTCCGCCATGCCTAAGTCGAAGGATTTGCCCACCCAATATGATTCTATTGCTTTTCCAAAGTCCTCCGTCCCTACATAAAGCTGATTGACGTATTCCCCCCTGGAATCGCCGGCGTAAAGAACAACCTTATTGCCATCGTTGAAGGTCTCCATGCAGGAAATGTTTATCTGTCGCCAGGGCCAGAATCTTCCCTGTTCCCCGGAAGGGTCAAAGATAATAACCAGATTGTTGTAGGTGCTCTCCCCTTCGGGCAAGGCAAACCAGATCAAGCCGTCCCATACGCCCACCACAGCTTTGTGAATATAGGTTTTGTTGACCTTCGCCCAAAGTTTGGGGATAAACGCCCTGGAAAGGTTAAGCGCTCTCATGCCGTTAAAAACGCATAATCCTTCGTCGCTGACAAAGTAGATCGCCGTGCCGTGCCGTGCTTTGGCCCTGGGACCCACACAACCAATAGAGGACTCCAGCTCATCCATGAGAAAATCGTCAAGGCTGGTGCCTCTCAAGGTGTGAATACTGCGCCGCTTGAAGATGATTAGTTCGCCTAAAAACTTTTCCATCCCGGTAATAACGTCCCCGTCGCCATCCTTGACGTGAAAGTAGTTAACCGCAGGCCACTGCTCCGGTTGAAAGGAATTAGACCAGCGAAGAACGGACGGGTCACTTTTACTTACCACGAACAGCTTATCTTTATGCAGAACCGGGAATTGACCATCCTCTGGCGCGTTCTGTAAATCGCTTACGGTTTCCCCGTCCCACTTCCAGGGAGCATCTTTGCCGTTAAAGCAGACCATGTAGTTAACACAAGCCTCAAAGAACACCGGGGCGCTTGTGTCCTGCCCGTCTTTTATCGGCACAAACTCTTCGTCATTCCAATAGCCAATCGTGCCGTTATAGGCCGCCACCAGTTTTCTTTGAACAGGATCTCCATAGTAATACGAAAAAAGGCCCTGAACGGAGCCTCCCAGAGGCGTGTCATTTAGTCTCACCTGTCCCGGCCGTCCGCGCAGTATCCCGCTGATCCGGGAAATAACATTGGAGCAATCGCTGGCCGCATTGTCCGGCAAAAGGTTATCGTCAACAGCATCTATATAACCGGCAGAAAAATCTTTAATTGCCCAGTTCTCGTACGGCACGGTCACCACTCCTTACTGTTCACTAACACCATCCCGCCGAATCCGGGCTATGCGGATAAATTTGCGGTTCTGGGGTTCCATTTCCCAGATCCGGTCCAGGGCCATGCTGTTTTTACCCATCAGGTATTCAGTGAAGAAGTCGTTTTTATCGCTCAATTCCTCTTCTTTCTGCTGGCTTTTGGCACAGGCATAGAGAACGATCAGGCCATGGTATTGTTCCGGCAATTCGGGCACATCGTCATAATTCACGTGAGGAATCTTCTTGTAGAAATCCACCGTTACATCGGCCTTGGCCGCATCTTTCATTCCTTGAAGAATCAGCTTTTCGTGGGTCAGCTTCCAGCCGGTAGAAACCTGATCGTTCATAGTCAGCCGCCGGAGCTGTTTTTTGGGTAACGGTTCAGGCAGGGTAACTGCCGCGTAGCAGGTTAGAATTTCGTGGGCTTTATCCAGATCCGTATCAGCGATGGTAATTTCCGCCCCGCCGGAGACAATATTAACATCAGATATAGTAACGGTTTTTAAAAGTTTGGCCACAGGAGTCAGATCGTCCAAGGCAGCATTAATGAAACCCAGCCAAGTATCAATATCGTAAGTCTCCTCTGACTTCGTTTCAGCTAGCTTGATGATTTCGGAAACCCTCACCTCGCGATCACCTCCTGTTTACTCTCCAACCAAACGGATCTTCCTCTTGCGGTTGTAACGCTTCCGGTTCGCTGTAATCCACTGTCTTTCAGCATCTAAGTAATTCTGCTGGGATATAACCGCAGAAGGATGATCCTCTTCCATCCTGCCGCGCCAGACAGCATACAGGATCAGGGCTTCTTCGCAGCCATCCAAATCGGGAACATCGGTCTCCTGGATAAGTTTTTTCGGCCTGGGAGTATAAAATATCTCCGCCTTTCCGGTGGCCGGCGGGTAAAGTTTGACCTCATTTCCTATCTGCACCCACCAGAAGGGATCGCCTTTGACATCATCATCGAAGCCTAACCGGATCCACCTGTCCAAGCGCCGGTTTTCCCAATAGACATCCTTCAGGATTAAACACTCTTCGGGCAAGACGAATTTGCCATCTTCAACGTTAACGTCCATTGAATCGATCTTTTCCGACATTGACGCCAGCCTTTCCAGGCAGGCATTAACGTGCCGGTCTATATCAACTATCGTATCCCCCAGGTAGGCTTCGACCGCCGCCCTTATTTCAGCAAGGTTCATCCACAACACTCCTTACTTGGTATAACCACACATCAGGACCGCACCGTTAATACTGGCACCACCGGCGGTTATGGCGATCTCTACATCTTCCGCCATATCAAACTCTATACATATCCCGGTAAGCTCGATCTGGCCGGTAAAAGGCAAGGTTAGTACTGCTGCGCTGCTGTTGCTGACAGTCAATGTCCCGGTTTTAGTGGAATCATCGTAACCGGCGTAAATAGCTGTTACCACGTGCCGGGAACCGGCTACACCATCTATTTTTGCCGAAAGCGCCTGTACGCCGGAATCTGTTACAAACCAGGTATTTTCCACCGTTACACCCCTCCTACGTGATAATGGGGAATCCCCACTATGCGATCATATTTATCCAAAGTTACCGACTCGATAATATTGCTTAGTTCCCTGGCCTTGCGGCGCTCCCACTCTAACTCGGACTGTTCAAGCTCGTAAATATAATCCATGAGCCTTCTCCTGTGCAGATCGTTTTCCCTCAATTTCCGAATAACCCGCGCATCCAGCTCTCCCGCTTTCACTGTCATAACATGATGATTCTTGCGGGTAATCCTATAAACCATGTCCCGGTTATCGAAAGTAATAGAAAGGAGAGGATCAATTTCTTTGATCCTCTCCCCGATGTTATACAAATCTCCCGGTAAATACATTTTTACAGATCCTCATCAACAATATATTCTGCCTGGATTAAACAAGCCGGAAGGTTAGCATTATCCCCGTTAGTGATACTTAACGTTATCAGAGACCCTTCCGGTACGCGCAGAAAGTTATTAATTACCGATGGGTTAACCGGAACATTAAACACTTCCCCAGCGTCGGGAAACGCATTATCAGCATCAAAGGTAACCGTTGCAAGTATCACGGGAACCGCGCCGGTTACTGCCTTGAAAACCCAAACACTGGTATTATCATCATCAATGCCGGCCGCATCATCATGTCCTACAATCCTTAATTTTGTAAACTCCAGATCACGGTGAGCCACAAAAACAGGACGATCTTCAACGTCTGCTCCGGCACCTAAATCCTCCAATTCATACAATAACACTCCGGACTTTAAACTGTCCGAAGATACTCTCGGGGTTACAGGCATTTACTTCACCTCCATGTTAAAAATAAGCCGGGGGAGGCAAGTCCTCCCCCGCTTCTTAGTCAATTCGCAAGTCAGTCAGCCTGGCGTTATGGTTGCAGGCAGAGCAACCAAGCGTGGCGTACAGGAACAGCGTGGCCTCGTAAGCGTCCTGGTTGGGAACGCGGTGGAGGATATGTCCGTCCTCTTCCATCCATTCAAAGTCGCTCATTCTGTACAGCGCCAGGGTGGACTCGTCCAGGAAGAGCATGTCGTTGTTGGGGAAGTGACGGTCCACGAAGTACGGCTTGTCATTGTACTCCAATGTCTTGAAGCCACCGTCAAATTCCATGGTGTTAACGAACCGGCCATCGGCTTTCACTAGGGCCAGGTACTTCCGCCGGATGTCGTAACCGCTTAAGATCATTGTCACTTCGCCGCCTTCCTGCTCACAGGCATCAAAGGCTTGCTGCATGAGATCCAGAGTCAGCTTCCGGGCATTACCACCGTTTCCTAAGACGTTGGCGTTCCACCAGGCGTTGGCAGCCACGGTACGGTCAATCCCGCCTACAGTAAGCTGAGCCGCAGGTGGAGCCGGGCCTCTTCCGTTGGCGTTGCTGACAATCCCGCCTAATCCCATCATCTCGTTGCGGTAGTTGCCATCACAAACAACATAGTCGCCGTCGGCGGCGTCCGTGTGAACAGCTTCCGCCACGGTTATAGTGTTCGCCGTTTTGGAAATTACGTTAAGAACGCCGACGTTAGCCCTTTGATCGCCGGGAGTAGAGGATGCAGGATTCACAAGAGCGATGCGCATACCCCGCTGAAAATACCGGGTATTATCTACCGTAATAACGGTCGGCCCAATCCCCTCAACATTGGTGGGATCACCGATAACAACAGCGAGAATACCGGAGCCATCCAAGTGAAGCTGCCGGTTAATGTTGTCTTTCATGTCTTTGATCATGCCCTTAACTTCGCTGTCCACCGCTTTAACGAAGGCGTACTTGTTTTTCCGGGAAGCCTTGATAACTGGACCGGATATAGAGATCCGGCCATAGTTGTGAGCTACCCGGTAATTGGCGCTGTCATACTGCTGTTGACCCGGCTGGGGAAGAACATCCCCTTCTCTCCGGGCACCAACGCCAGCGTTACGGCCCGTTAACAGGGGAACAACGGCTACTTTGCCACCGACATCCTCTTCATTGCGCTGTAAGCGCTTCAGAAGAATGGTAGAGTTATTAAGTTGATCCCGAATCGGACCTAAATAGTCCTCCTTCAGGATAGCATTAAAAGTATTAAGGGTTTGCATTTAACTCACCTCGCGTAGATTGGTTTAAGTGTTCTCCAACCTCGCCATAGCTGCTTTCTTGGCATCTTCTAAGGTTTTAGGTGGATTGATCCTAATCGGCGGGGTTGAACTGCCTTTGCTGCCTACCGGCAAGGGTTTTTTCTCCTTGCTGGTTTTCTTGTTGAGATATTTTTTCACGGCTTCCTCTTCCACGGTTTTCAGCTTCTTGTTCAGTTCATCGATCTGCTTCTGAAGTCTAGCTTTGGTGACATCGAAGCTGACAATCTTCCACGCCTCTTCAGGGTTGTAGAAGTTGTTGTCAATCATGTACTGAATGAGCTTCTCCCGGTCGAAATCTTTGCCGTGAGCTTCAGCTAAGGCGTTAATACGCCTCTCCAGGTCAGCCTTGAGTGCTAACTGCTGCTGCTCAAGCTGCAGCTGCTCCAGTTGTTTCTTTTCCTCTTCCAACTGCCGGAGCTTATCTTCGTAGGCCAGGATCTCCGGGCTTTTCGGCTCGTAAATACCCTGGCTTTCGTAATACTCTTGAAGTTTTTGCAAAGTGCCGATGGGGTCGCGGGCAATCTGGCGGGCAATTTGCAGGGCATAATCAACTTCCTCTTTGTTGTAATGTGCCCACTCTTGCTGTAACTGCCGCCGGATTTCTGCCAATTCCTGGGTTTTGCGGGTATAGTCAGCTTGCCGCATATAACCCTTTTCCCACTCCAGCACTTCATCAAGAGTAACCTCCCGGCCATCGGAGAGCTTGATCTTGGCGGATTCCTCGGCTTCTTCTTCCGTTTCCTCGGCTTCTTCTTCCGTTTCCTCGGTTTCCTCAGATTCCTCTGGATCTTCCTCGGCTTCTTCGGTTTCCTCCTCGGCTTCTTCCGCCACTTGCTCCTCTTGAGTGTCCTCCTCAGGGGTATCCTCTTCTTCGGATCCCTTCAGAGACTCGCGAAGGAAACTGCTCATGCTGAGTAGGTCCTGGCGCTCTTCATCGGTCAAAACTTCGTCTTGGGTGTCAGCCGTTAAAGCACCATCTTCTTCAGCAAACAACTGGAGATTCATAAGGTTTTTCATGGTTAACTACCTCCTGACCTGAGCACTCCCATAGCGGGTTGGTGCGTGTAATAAAAAAAGCGATTCCCGTAAATCGGGTTGATCGCTAATTTCCCTCTGGTGGAGCCGCCGGGTTCCTGCCTGGCGCTTCGGCTTTAAGGCAAGTCGAAATCTATTCCCGGCCCCGCATTTTGTTTAACTCACTCTTTAGTTCTTCAACGGTTATCCCTTCACGGGTAGCGATAATACCGAAAAGAACGTCCTTCGGCGGTTTGCCGGCATGGGCCCTTATGTGTTCGGGGCCAGTAAGCTGGATCAGGTTGTAAGCATGGTCCGGCCCGCCTGCTCCAACGGCGATCACATGATGGGGCGGTGCGCCAAAGGTCGGCAAACCGGAGAGTTCCGAGTATTCCTTGCGGGCCTCTTCTATTGCCCGGCGGTTAATTATTCGCTGGTGTTTGAGCATATTTCTGACCTTCTTTTTTCGCGCCGGTTTAGGTACAGGATAAACCACTTCGCAACCCCCTCAAAATCTCTATAGCATCATCTAAAAATAGTTCTCCAATCAAAGTGTGGCGGTCAGGGAACATTATCACCACCGGAACGGCGGGCTCGCCTTTATACCCGGCCAGCTTCTGGCCGAACTCGTCCCATATTTTATATGTGCCACAACGGAGCATGATCCGGTATTCGCCCATCATATAACGCTTCATTACATACCCGTTGTGCAGGTGTGCTTCTGCCGCCACGTCACACGGCCCCTGAGTCTCCATTATCCGGCGCATAGCGTTTTCAAGGTTTAGGCTTGATTGATATTTGTATCTGTGTCTGCATCGCCAGAAGTAGGATTGGTCACCGAGCTTGATTGTGAGTTCCCCACCATGCCAAAGGTTGACTGAATCTGTTATATCGCAGAGGGTTTCCAGGAAGTCTTTGTCGCCCTGCTTCCTGTCCCAATCGTCATGACAGCCGCGCACCAGGGCCAGGCACTTTTCCGATACCTGCCCAAAATAGTGTTTAACGGCCACATCCTGCATACCCGGCTGAATAACTTGCTCAAACTGTGCGCCTACATGGGTTCCTGATATGTAATTATCTTTGAAGTCGCCAGCGCCGATAAAATAAAGGCCCTCGGTGTCGCGTATTTTCCGAAGGTCTTGCTCAAACATTTTGTAATTTGTTCCCGCCGCGCCTATGTGCCAATCTCCCCAGTATGCCACACCGACAGGCTTTCCCTCGTTTAACCGTATCGTGGCCTGAACCTGTTTGGTGTTTAGCTTCTCCCGCTTCTCTTGCAGACTTATCATGGCCTTAATAAAGTTCTCTACATCTTCTTCCGTGTAGGCTTTCTTGTCCTCGTATTCGATTCGTTTAGCTTTTCGGGCTCTTAATATAGCGTGGTTAATAGCCTTTTCAGTTAAACCAAACCGCTCTGCTATTGCCCGATAACTCAACCCACTTTCAAACAGTTCAAGGGCCTCCTTGTCATGGGCCGCCATCAAATCCCCCCTATTTCACCCGCCGCAATCCTGTCCGCAAGATTCCTGCCACAGTTTCCAACAGATCAGCGACGGTAATATAGTCCCACCCTTCGGAATTGGTAACTTCCGCGTCTATTCCACCATCCGGACTAGGCGGAGAGAATTTGATTAGGACATAGTGTTCAGGGAGCATATAAATAAACCACCTTTCACGGTGGGATCTTTATTGATAGGCCTTTGTAACTTCTTTAAAACCACCAAGACCGCAGGCGCTCTCGGTGTAAAAGTCCCACCGTCCCCAATATTTAAACCTTTCAGGTTATTTGCAGGGGGCTTCCCGCCCCTGATGCCCCGTGACTCCAGTAGGAGGTTGCACGGGGTAATATTTCAAGGCTCTCGCCTTATTGTCCGGGGGCCGAAGCCCCCGTGAGAGGAGGAGGAGGAGAAACTTGCATCATCATTTCAGCAGCGGCAATAAGCCGCTGATCTTCAGGAACGGCCATTAGTTGTTGATACATGGCCGGGTTGTTGGCCTGTAAATACTGAATAAATGTATTAATCTGCTCCAAAAAAGGAGCGCCGGATTGATCTATAATTTGCTCCGATTGTCGGGGTGCAGGTTGTTCAGGCGCAGACTGTTCTGGAATTTGCCCAAGCGGTTCAGGTTGTCCCGGCACAGGTTGTCCAGGCTGCTGCGGTGGTGACAGGTAAAGAAGGTGCTGTTTTACGTGGTTATCAATTATCTGCTTAATCTCTTCGGGTAACGCTCAAATTCGGCTGTTTTTCTCATGCGGTTGTGTTCGTAGATATGCGCATCGTGGTTATGCCAGTAATCGGCATTAACGGCTGTGCCTTCCTTCAAAGCCTCGTTTTCCCGCTTGGCTTGGTTGGAATCAAGGGCGCTTTCCTCATAAATCTCGTTAACTGAGCCAAACTCTAAGTATTTCAGGGCTTTAGCGAAGTCAGGCTGACCCGTTCTAGGATCGGTGAAAAACCCTGCCGCCAGCATGTCCATAACCAACGCCTGTTTAGCCGCCACAGATTTCGGCATGGCCGATCCCGGCTCAACCCCGACGTCGATATTGGCATCCAGGTTGGCTTTCTTGAACTCAATCCATTCCACTTCGTTATCTTCGCCGACAATAGCGAACCCGCGATCCTCTTCATAGTGCAACTGACATAGTTTAAAGTCGCGCTTGAACACTTCAGCGTAAGCCGCCTCCAACCCTTCTACAAGGGGTCTTAAGATGTCGTCGTCCTTCTCCTGGAGGAAGTTAATGGCTACCCCGCTTTTAGCGTGAGGCGTTTCCTTGCCATAAGACACTTTATGTAGAATGGGCACTATTTCAAACTGTTCATTTAGGATCTCCAGCTCTCTTAAAATGGCGGGATCCAGTTGGGGAACCGGCAGTATAAAAGGCTGTTCTCCCTGTGCCCTCTTGGTAATAATAACTCCAGGCTCAGAAGTCCACTCGTCTACATCAATAGAACTGGGATCAACCACTATTGGAGGATCGTTATAATAATCGTTGTGCATCTCGATTTTCGACAGCAGGGCGTTCCACCGTCTTTGTAAAGGTATTACGTCCTCGATTAGATCCTTATACCAGAAACTTCCCGGCACGTAGATAAGTCCAAAATGCACAAACGGCAATTCCTCTACATCTTCTTGAAAGTCAAGTAAAACACCGTTGGCCCAAACTACCTTTACCCCCCGGGGAAAAACCTTGCAGGGCAAAATGTATAATTCCTTAACGATAGCAGAGTTATCAAGGTCTTTCTTTTCATCATTTTTCCGCAAGTATCCCCAGGCGGCCTGGCTGATTTTCACCAGGTTTAGGTCTTTCTCCGGTGAAACCTCTTTTCCGTAAATTTCTTCGATCTCTTCCACGTCCATAACTTCTGCATCGCCTATCATCCGCATAGTCTTTAAGCTGGTTTTCCCCGGTTCAGGGTAGATGTTGAACGGGGATCTTAAGATCAGATCCGTGTCGCCCAAGGTAAACTCCACAAATTCCCCGTTTTCGTTTAAATGAGCTAAAGGAAGTCCTTCTTCGTTCAAACCTAAAGATATATCAACAATCCGCTCCCCCTTATCAGGGTTCCAGAATTGTTTATAAAAACAGTTCCCGCAGGCCACTAACCAGCTGACCATTTCCGGGTGAATCTTGTCCAGATTCAGCGTGGTCCAATGGTGCTCTTCCAACTTCACCGCCGCCCTAGCCGCCTGGATGTCGCTTTCCTCCCGGGATTGAGCCTTAGCCGAAGGGCGAGGCTTATTTTTTATGAGTCGCGCCGTAGCGGCTCTAAAGATCGGCAGCACCCGGTTATTGACAACTCTTACTACCCATTCCGGGTCATACTCGGTATCGATCCGGTCCAGCATCCCGGTTTGTTTATTGACCTTGACCAGTTGATCGCCGGCGATGAACGCCAAATTAAGCAACCACTGTTGCTCCTTCCTGCGCTTCGCCCTGGCGCTGCGCTCGAAAAATTCATCTCCGTAAACGATCAGGTCATCTTTGGAAGTAATATCTTTGAGCCGCACAGCGAATCACCCCCTATTTTTCCAGAAGTTTGCGCTTCTCCTCCATCATGCGGGCATCGTTCTTTCTTTTGCTAATGATCTTTGATGGAACAGGCTCTCTCTGGGCTTCCTTTGCTTCTTGCAAGCTTTTCGCCATCAGCCGGTCAAGAAGATCCCTGTCCTTCTCTATCAGTTTATTGACCAGCTCGTCCCGCTCTCTCTTGCCGATTTCGCAGATGTAAGCAGAGAGAGCCAAGGCAAAAACCGTAGCCACGGCAAACAATATGAGTGGTAACATTTTCACCGCTCCTTCAAGCGTAATTCAATCGTAATTAACCAAGTCAAAGAATTAGCAGTAAACAAGCACTAAACAAGAATGTCTAAAATCAACCCCGACAGAAAACGAAGCGCAAAAGCGCGTAGTGTAAGGCGGAGCGTAAGCGGAGCCGGGAAAGAGCGCCCAAATATCTCCTTCCCAAAATTTCCAATTCCTCCCCCGGTATTCCCCCCGTAGGGGAACCCCACTTTACCCCCACGGTTACAGCCTTTGTTAAATTCTACCATCCCCTCCACAGTTGCCAGTTCTGGAAATTATTTACTTCTCTTCCGGGCCTTAATCGCTTTCTCCTGGGCCAGGGCATCCCTCTTTGTCCGGTGCGTCCCCAGCTTCCGGCTCCCGTCACGGTTGTAAAGGATATACTTACTGCCTTCTTTCCTGATCATCCTTATCACCCCCATGCTTCAGCCTGATATGTGTTTTCAGCCCCGCCTCATTTCTGGCCCGGTAACCGCATTTCGGGCAAATAAGACTCTCCCGCCGCTTTTGGGTCACTACCAGTTCCGCCTCTTTCCGGCAATCGTGGATACTCACCACCCGGTCGCCGTCATAAACCACAAACTTCATACCGCGCTGCTTGACTTCCACAAAACTACCTCCTTCCAATATATAAAAAACCCGTTCACAGCCTGTAGGCGTCCGGTGGTGGCGTTTTTACGGTTCGGGCAAGGTAAACCCCTTCGCCGGCAAAAAGAGCGCCTCCAGCAGCCTTAAATTTGATGTCTTTTCAGCTTCCGGCGGCCTTTTTCCATGCTCTTGATATGGTCCGCGATCCGCTTGGCATCACCGGTAAGCTCCCCCCTTGCCGGCTTCGACGGCCTCGGACGGCTCATAAGGAAATACCGGCAGCTTTCCGCCGCGTGGTCCTCGCAGGAATCGCTCACATCCTCAACGTTCCTGTCATCGTGTACCAACTCCGGCAGAGTACGGATCAGGTTCACGCAGGTAGAAAATATCTGCCAGTGAGGCTTCCCTTCCCCGCCCAAAAACTCCCGCATCCGCTGCCAGCCGATCAGCCGGGAGGGGTCTGCTTTCACCAGGGGAACGCCGGCAGAAATAAACTCATCGGCAATGCTTTCGCCCTGCATGGCTCCTTTTTGGCCTCTTTTCGCCCACATATCAGGAGAGGCCACCGCATACCGGATCGGGTCACCCACAGCCATGATAGACGCCGCCACCTCGGAAGCAAGTCTCCCAGAGCGGTAATCCTCCCGGTAAGTGTAAACCCGGGAATCCTCGCCCACCGCGTGCCAGTACACCGCGCAGGGATCGGCGTATCCCCAGTCGATACTCACGTAACGTAACCAGTGGTCGGGAATATCGAAAGGCTCGATCACGTGCAGATCCCGCCGGAACTCAGGAAAGTACTGCCCGGCAAAAACGTCCCAGTCGCCATTTTTTAACGCCCGCCGGATGTCCTCCGGCAACTCATCCAACCGGGCAAGATACCCGGGGTCAGCAGCCATCAAGTACGGGTTATCCTCCACCTTCGCAGGGATGAACAATCTAGTCCTGCCTGTGGCCGGGTCGGTAAATACCTGCTCCGGAGGGGCCGGGTCGATAAAACGCCTTTTCACCCAGCCATGGCCCACACCGCCGGGGTTCGTCGCCGCCCGAATCAGGGGTCTTGCCTCGGGAATGGTGGAGCGGTTCCGCGACAACAGGTAAAGGTACTGCGATTCCGTGAACTGCGTAAGCTCGTCGAACAGGATAAGATCAAATTCCGCCGACTGGTAGCGGTATACATCCGCCTCCTGGTCGAGATACCCGAACTGGAGCACCGCGCCACCAGGCCACCGCCAGCGGTGCCTCCCGGCATCATATGTCGCTACACCCGTGAAAAGCTCCCGGCTCCGCTTTATCGCGGACATCTCCAGGTCCGGGAAAGCCCGACGCAAGAAAAGCACGTGGGCACCGGGGATCCGGCAGCGTATGGCCGCCAGGATCAAAAGAGCATCCGTTTTCCCGCCGCCAGCGGCACCGCCATACAGTACCTCGTCGGCCGTAGCCAAAAGAAAGGCGTTCTGCC
>JAKOVY010000023.1 GCA_029781825.1 Bacillota bacterium
TCCGGCCGGCGGCCCGCCCCGGACGTGAACCAGTGGGGCAGGCTCTTTGTTGACGGATGGAAGCTGAACATCATCACTCTGATCTACCTGATCCCGGTAATCCTGGTCCTAGCCGTCTTTGGGGGAATTGCAGCCATCTCAGCCATAGCGGCAAAGGGGCTGGATAACCCCGATGTATGGGCATCGGCCGTCGCGGCAGCCTTCATCGGCATCCTGGCCGCGGCCATCATCTGGATTATCATATCGTTCATCTCCCTCTTTGCCACTGTGCGGTTCGCCCACACGGGGAGCTTCCTCCAGGCATTCAACCTCGGGGCGATCTTCTCCCACATCGGGAGGATCGGGTGGGGGTCCTGGATCGTCGCGGTCATCATCCTCGTCCTCATCGGCCTCGTCTATGCGGCCGTGACCGGGCTCATCACATCGATACCCATCATCGGATGGATCATCAATCTATTTTTAGGGGTGGCCTACGGCATCTTCCACGCCCGCTACCTCGCCAGGGCCTACGAGAGCGCCCCGGCGGTGGGGTAAAGAGCACATCTTTTTTCGAAGCAGTCATCAGTGTTTCATTGCCTGGTGAAGATGTTCTCTTCGGCAGGAGAACTACGCTATTTGAGGATTCATGAAAAGAGTTAGAAGTTAATGAATTTGGATGCATCCTCGCCGGCATTAATCCTTTTGGCAGAAGTGTACGCATCGACTATCCCGATAAGCCACCAGATTGGGGCCAATAGAAGGCCGATAAATATCATTATAGACGCTGCACAGAGTATGCCGATGACAAAGTATGCAATGCCTTTGCCAAACTGCCCGTTATATATTTGACCCAATCCCCAGATGAAGAGGGACAATATTGCAGCAATGACCGGGCTCCTGCGGTTAATCACTATCTCTTTAAGCCGAACACCACAGTTCGGACAAATCTCGGCGTTTGGGCTGATCAACTCTTTCCCGCATTCGGAACAGTAATTTGCCATAACGTTCCTCCCTGATGTCATGATTTAATGTATGCCTATTTAAACGATCTCTTTTCGGTTCTTTATCGTACATCCGGCTCTGTTGAAACCCTCTAGTCGAGGGTCGGCTCCATCTGAGGGGAAAGATCTATAAAACCGTTGCTCCTTGTGTTAATGACGAAACCAACAACAAGGAGCAGAGTTAGTGTCGACGAATGGCTATATCAACCTTACCAAAGCGATCCTCACCACCGTACGATCTTCACATTTACCGCTCTATTCCTGTAAATACTCCCG
>JAKOVY010000027.1 GCA_029781825.1 Bacillota bacterium
GATTCCAGCAGTTTTGATACGCTGGAATCCCTGGCATCCGACAAAAATAGATGCTGAAGTAATTCTGAGTCGATGGTAACATGGTATTGAGCCATTGCAAGGTCACCTCCGGTTTTGGTTTGTTTTTTCGTCACTTACCATTCTAAACCAGAGGCCTTGTTTATGGCTCTTTATTTTACACAATTATATGGACTTAACTCAACATTGCAGTGCAGTAATATCAGTCTACAAATGGTGAGTACTTCACCTGAAATAGTTGTTTTGTCTCGGCGACGTTCTAACACTTTTTTTGATCTGAATCAAATATATTTGCACAACAAGCAAAAATTTTGCTATTATAGTCGTGGCAGGATTGGGTCTGACGGTAGAAAAATAGTTTTACAAAAGGGTAGGAAGGTTAGCATGGCAGGCAAATAGTTGGGCACAGGCGGTTATTTGCTGTGTCTAAACTCACGAGCTCCTGCGGGAGTTTTTTTATTGGGCAAAATTATCAAAAAGGCGTTAGGCATATTACTCGCCTATTAATGGCAGCCTGACAGAGTATTGGACCAAATCATGCAAAAGAGGTGTTCGTCGTGGTAAGAAACATCGGTTGGCGGGTTACGACAGCAGCAGTCCTCCTTAACCTGGCCAGTGGATTCCTATATGCCTGGAGCGTATATGCAGCCGCACTCATCCAGGAACTCGGATTTACCAAGACCCAGGCCATGCTTCCTTACACTGTGGCTCTGGCAATGCTGGCGGTAATGATGGTGCCGGGCGGTAAGTTGTTTGATACCTATGGGCCTCGGGTCGTTGCCACCATCGGCGGGATATTAATGATCACCGGTATGGCCCTCACCTCCATGCAGACCACAATACCAGGATTTGTTGTGTTCTTTGGAGTTATGGTAGGAGCCGGGTCGGGTATAGCTTATGGGGTTACCATACCCTCGGCTGTCAAGTGGTTTCCACCGGCCAAACGCGGTCTGGTATCCGGTTTGGTGGTGGCCGGTCTGGGTTTGGCGGCGGCGTATGCGGCCCCTCTCGCTCAGGTCATCATCAATGCCGTAGGAGTCAAGCAGACCTTCCTGATCGTTGGAATTGTGTTCGGTGGCCTGGTGGTCTTATTGGCTCAGTTCCTGGCTGTGCCCCCGGCTGGATATGTTCCCGCGGGGACTCCGGCACCAGCTGCCGGCACGGCATCTGCCAAAAATGAGTTTTCGCCCTCCGAAATGATGGGCACCATACAATTCTGGCTAATCTGGTTGATGTACTGTTTTGGAGCAATTGCCGGCCTAATGGTGATAGGACATATAGCCATAATCGCCGATATTCAGGCTCAGCTTAAGTGGGGGTTCGCGTTGGTCGCAATTCTGGCAGTTTTCAATTCCGCCGGCCGAGTCGTAGGCGGATTCCTGTCCGACCGCATAGGGCGGGATCGAACATTGATTTTGATGTTTGCACTACAGGCCGCCAATATGCTGTTGTTCAGATACTATGCCGACATGACCTCCTTGACCGTCGGAGTCTGCATAACCGGCGTTGCTTATGGGTCACTGCTGGGGATTTTCCCGGCCTTAACCTATGACTTTTTCGGCTTGAAGAACAGTGGTACGAATTACGGTCTGGTATTTACCGCTTTTGGGGCGGCAGGCATCATCGGACCGCTGATGGCGGGGAAAATCGTTGACATAACAGGGGCCTACAGCTATGCGTACATCGCTGCGGCTGTCATATTGGCGGCGGCGGCAGTAATGGTCAAATTCCTCAACAAGCCCAAAAAGGAAGCAATCGTTTAGCCATAGTACATTTAAGAAAGGTAGGAATCCAAAATGCCTATTACCGAATTTCTGGCTCGCAATGCCAGTCTGTATGGCGATGAGATCAGCCTCATTGAAAGAAACCCGGAGCTGCAGGGAAGACGGAAAGATTCCTGGCGTGAATTCGAACTGATCGAACCAAATCCCCCGACCCTGTTTCGCCGCCATATGACTTGGCGGGAGTTTGACAACAGAGCCAACCAATTTGCCAACCTGCTGCTCAAAAGAGGGATTAAGAAGGGCAATAAAGTGGCCATCCTGCTGTTAAACTGTCTGGAATGGCTGCCGATATATTTCGGAGTTCTTAAGACCGGTGCCCTGGCCGTTCCGTTAAACTTTCGCTATACCTCTGAAGAAATCAAATACTGTTTGAACTTATCGGAAGCCGATGCACTGGTATTCGGCCCTGAATTTATTGACCGGTTGGAAACAATCCTAGATCAGATCCCGAAGGTGAAACTGCGTTTCTTTGTTGGGGAGGATTGCCCGCCCTTTGCCGACAGCTACGAACCTCTGGCAGCAGAGTGCTCGACAGAAGCTCCCCCCATCAAACTGACAGATGAAGATCACGCGGCCATTTATTTTTCCTCCGGGACTACCGGCTTTCCTAAGGCGATTCTGCACAATCATCGCAGCCTGGTGTCGGCCTGTGTGACGGAACAAAAACATCACGGCCAGACCCGGGAGGACAACTTCCTGTGCATACCGCCGCTGTATCATACCGGCGCCAAGATGCACTGGTTCGGCAGCCTGCTGGCGGGCAGCAGAGCGGTATTGCTGCGCGGCGTAAAACCGCAATGGATTCTGGAAACGGTTTCCGATGAAAAGATCACCATCGTATGGCTGTTGGTCCCCTGGGCGCAGGACATCCTGGATGCCATCGAAAGCGGAGAAGTGAAGCTGGAGGATTACGAGCTTGATCAGTGGCGGCTGATGCACATCGGTGCCCAGCCCGTTCCTCCCAGTCTGATTCACCGCTGGAAAAAACATTTTCCGCATCATCTCTATGATACGAATTACGGATTGAGCGAATCCATCGGCCCCGGCTGCGTTCATCTGGGGATCGAGAACATCCACAAAGTGGGAGCCATTGGGAAACCGGGCTACGGTTGGGAGGCCAAAATCGTTGACGAAGCCGGTAATCCGGTGCCGCAAGGACAGGTGGGAGAACTGATTGTACGCGGTCCCGGTTTAATGCAGTGTTACTACAATGATCCGGAAGCTACGGCGGCTACACTGAAGAACGGTTGGCTTTATACCGGAGATATGGCTCGTATGGACGAGGATGGATTTATCTTCCTGGTGGACCGTAAAAAGGACGTAATCATCAGTGGCGGAGAGAATATATACCCGGTTCAGATCGAAGATTTCCTTCGCGGGCATGATTCAATCAAAGATGCGGCGGTTATCGGAGTGCCGGATACCCGTCTGGGCGAAATTGCAGCCGCTATCATTGAGCTAAAACCGGGTCATAACTGCAGCGAAGAAGACATAAAGTCCTTCTGTTCTGTTCTGCCGCGTTACAAACGACCGCGGAAAATCATATTTGATAAAGTGCCGCGCAATCCGACCGGCAAAATTGAAAAGCCCAAACTGCGGCAATTATACGCCGGCGGCAGCGTGGTAGAGATGCAAATCAAGAGTTAAAACCCACCTGCAGTATCATATACCTGCTGAGAACTGCGGTGGTAGAGATGCAAATCAAGAGTTTAAAGCCCACGGGGAAGCAGGAGAAGGGGTTCTCCTGTTCCCCCAATGGTCTTATTGATGGTGACTTGCTCCCCCGTTTCTGTTCCCCTTCCAAAATCACACCCGGAAATAATCCCGGAGGCTATTCTTACCGGTTTCCCATTTGCCATCGGCAGAGTCACGAGCAATTCCTGTTGATCTGTTAATGGTTGGTTTTATTATAGTGATAGAGGAGATCGGCTTTTTACCTAACAGGACGCCTATGGCGGGAGCACAAAACAAATGCGGCCTTGGCAGGATGCGGCTTCTGTTCTATAATCGTTTGGCATAGAAGGGTTCTGCCATAGTTGTTATGAGGTCTTGGTTAGTGATTTCGGGCTTCGCCCATAGTGGCCGTTTTCGGCTTGAGTATTGAAACAATAACGTAATTCCTTATGGAAGGAAGATCTGTTTGGAGTCTGCAAACGTTCTGATGGCGTTTTCCTTGACGCTTATTGCAGGTCTGGCTACGGGAATCGGCAGTGTTCTGGCCTTGCTCACCCGGAAGACAAGCACCAAGTTCTTGTCCATAGCCCTGGGTTTTTCAGCCGGGATCATGCTTTATGTGTCTTTCGTCGAAATGCTGGTGGAAGTCAGAACATCTCTTATGGCAGTCCTTGGAGAAAGGAATGGAGCATGGGCCGCTATAGCTGCCTTCTTTTTCGGCATATTGCTGATTGCAGCTATTGACAAATTGATACCCGCTACCGAAAACCCTCATGAAGTTCATACCGTGGAAGAAATGGACGGACAAAGCGAAACCCACAAGTCAAACTTGATGAGAATGGGACTCTTTACGGCATTTGCTGTAGGAATTCACAACTTCCCGGAAGGAATGGCGGCGTTCGTTGCAGCTCTTGGCGATCCCGGTCCGGGAATAGCGGTAGCATTGGCTATCGCCATACATAATATCCCGGAAGGTATTGCGGTTGCGGTACCGGTGTTTTATGCCACCGGCAGCAGGAAAAAGGCGTTCAGATTGTCGTTTTTGTCGGGACTTTCTGAACCGGCCGGAGCCCTCATAGGGTATTTCCTGCTTCTCAGGTTTTTGAATGATGCCATGTTCGGTTTCATCTTTGCCGCCGTCGCCGGGATAATGGTATATATCAGTCTTGATGAACTGCTTCCCGCGGCCAGGGAGTATGGGGAGCACCATCTGTCTATTCTGGGTCTGATTCTCGGAATGGCGGTAATGGCTTTAAGCCTTCTACTGCTCATGTAGTCGAGCCATGTTGAATCATCAATCCTAGATCAAGGCCCGCAGCCGCTTCTTGTCAACGATTCTTACCCCGCCGCGGTATTGTTCAACCAGTCCTTCTTCGACGAAGTACCTTAACATCCTGGAAACGACCTCTCTTGCCGAACCGATATACCGGGCAATCTGCTCGTGGGTAAGCGGGATGGAATCGCTTTTTGTTCGGGCGGCCTCATCCAACAGGAAACGTGCCAAGCGTTTGTCCATGCTCATGAAGAGAATCTGTTCAATGGTCCACATTACGTCTGAGAACCGGTTCGCCGCTTCTTTCAGAGCGAAGTTTTCCACATAGACATTTTCCTCCGCCAGCTTTGCAAAGACCTCGTTATCGATGATTACAAGCTCGCTGTCCGTTTCGGCGTCAATATGCACGTCAAAGGTGATGCTGTTTATGACACAGGAGGCGGACAGTATGCAGATATCCCCGCTGAAAAGCCGGTATAAGGTGATTTCCCTGCCGTCTTCAGAAAGGATATAAGTTCGCAGTCCACCGCTCTTGACAATCACTACCCCTGCGCAGTCGTTTTCCCCGCCATGAACGTTTTCCCCCTGGCGGTAACGCCGGGTTATGTTATTGGCGGCCAGCAGCTCCTGCTCGCCGGGGCTTAATTTGTCCCAAAAAGGCAGAACATTGGCCAACAAATTTCTGTGCTCCAGCATGATATACCCTCCCCAGTATGCCTAGGAAGAGTATATCATTACCGGGCTTTAAACTTCTGCCTTCAATGGTTAAGCATATTGAGAATCGAAGACTTGGATTGAACCCCAACTCTTTTTTCTACCACTCGGCCGTCCTTTACCACCGCCAGGGTCGGGATGCTTCTGATGCCAAAGGCGGCTTCCAACTCGGGCTGTTCATCAACATTTACCTTGCCAACCTTGGAATGCGGTGCTTCGCGTGCTACCTCATCTATAACCGGGCTGAGGATTCGGCAGGGTCCGCACCACTCCGCCCAAAAGTCCAATAATACAGGTCGATCGGATTTGATGACTTCGCTCTCAAAGTTTTCTTTGGTTATGGTTAATGCACGCACTATCTCAACTCCTTTGCTGTCAGGATAATTAAATTCTAGTTTCTGTACTTACTCTACTGAACGGAGAAAACCTCATCAGTGACCTGGTCACAATAACGCGAATACCCGGTCAACGGCTTTGGTTCCTATGTCGGGCTGTATTGGATACTTACGGAAAGATATGACAGGGTGCTCGTTCTTTTCCCGTTCGGTCTCTTTGGGTTGTGTTGGAAATTTGCAGAAAGATATGGTCGATAAAAAACTTTCCTCCGGGAATTCAACTATTCTCATCAGCAAGGAGAAGGCGAGCTCACTTCAGGCTGCCAACGGTGGAGACATCAAAGATCCTCATTATTAGGGCTTGGCAGAAAACTGCTGGAAAACTTGAGTATTTTGTTTGCTTATTCGATCCAATTCATACTTGTTGTTATAATAAAGGTATTGAATAAACGGGAGCGGAGGGAGAGTCATTTATGTTGAAAACACGCATGACCGAGCTTTTCGGGATAGGACACCCGATAATGCTGGCAGGCATGAACTGGATCACGGAACCGGAGCTGGTTGCTGCAGTAAGTAACGCCGGCGGCCTTGGCATACTGGCGGTTGCACGCTGCGCACCGGAAGAAACCCGCAAGTTGATTAGGGAAACACGGCAGCTTACGGATAAACCGTTTGGCATCAACCAGATTTTGATTGGTGCCAATGCCAAAGAGAACATCCAGGTGGCTATCGAGGAGAAAGTTCCCATCATCAACTATTCTCTGGGCAAACCCTGGTTCATCGACCAGGTGCATGACTATGGCGGCAAGGTCGTGGGCACCATCGCCATAGCGAAGCATGCAGTTAATGCGGCCAAGCTTGGCTGTGACGCCCTCGTAGTCACCGGCCACGAAGCGGCCGCTCACGGCGATGCAGCCACCTCTTTGGTCCTCATTCCTGTGGTTGCCAGTCAGGTTGACATCCCGCTGATTGCAGCCGGCGGTTTTTATGACGGGCGCGGTCTGGCTGCGGCCTTGGCCCTGGGAGCGGACGGTATTTCTATGGGAACCAGATTCATTGCCACCAAAGAATGTAACGTCCATGACAACTTTAAGCAGCTCATAGTAAACGCATCGGAACAGGATACCCTTTACAGCCATGTATTCGACGGCATGAAAGGAAGGGTTCTAAAGACCAAAGCTGCACTCAAGATGATGCAGAGAGGATTCCCCCTGTTTGAGGCCTTCAAGGGCGCCAAAGAGGTTAAAGAACAGATGAATCTTTCCTACCCGGCATTCCTCGCTATGAGCTTCAAGATGCTGGGCAAAGAGGACGAAGGTTATATGCCGTGGATCATGGCGCGGCAGGCGGTAGGGACCCGCAGGCATTTAATGGCGATCCAGAAAGGCGATGTTGAGGAAGGCATCCTTTTTGCCGGTCAGAACGTGGGCGGCATTAATGACATTCCAACCGTTAAGGAGCTTGTTGACCGCACCGTAGCGGAGGCGGAAGCGGTAATCGATAAGCTTAACCAAGCGAAAGCCTGAAATCCGGATGTCTATAAAACCTGGCAATTGGTTGGATACAGGCACACGACTCGAAATCGCATAGGCGGGTGACCGTCCATAAAGCCCGGAAATTGATTGGGTACCGGGGAAGCAGAGGATTTACCCTGCTTCCCCGTTCTTTTGAGTTCTTAATCCGGTTTTGCCGTGGGTTGTCATCTCTTGGAATCAATCACCGTTATGCTCTGCTGCTTGGCATGCGTCCTAGTTATATTCCATGACCGTGCCCCTCGTTCCGCGATTGACAGTTTGGCATCTACAAAGCTCACACGTTTATCGTTCATCCGTCAAAGCTTTATAATAAAGCAAGGCTTGATTAAAAGCGGTACCGGATGCCGCTGCTTATCGACTCGGAAGGTGGAGGCAGGACATGAAGCCGGATAACAATTCAATGTCCGGGTCATAAATCGTTACCACTGGAAAGGTGGAGGCAGGACATGAAGCCGGATAACAATAGCCTGGTTTACGTGGTTGATCCGAAGGACAACTATGTCTATCTGCGGGAGGTTCTGACCAACCGCTGGCAGCTCTCCCGTTCTCTGCAGGTCAGGCTCAAAGCTCAGAACAAAATTAAGGTAAACGGCCAAGTTACCCGGACCAACTACCGGCTGCAGCCCGGAGATATAGTCACCGTAGGCATTGACCTGGAGGAAACGAGTGATATAACTCCTCTCTATGCTCCCCTGGATATAATCTACGAGGACCTCGATTGCATGGTCGTCAACAAGCCGCCGGGAATGGCGGTCCATTCACCGCGCGGGGGACCGGAGATAACCCTGGCCAATGCTGTAACCTATTACTGGGTCCGCCAGGGCAAAACGCTTCTGTTCCGTCCTGTCAACCGCCTTGACAAAGACACCTCCGGCCTGGTCCTGATCGGCAAGAGCCAGTTTGCCCATCAGGCCATGTACCGTCAGCAGAAAGCCGGGACCATCACCCGCAGGTACCTGGCAGTGGTTGAGGGAATCGTGGTTCCGGACAGAGGTTCGATTGACCTCCCCATTGCCCATCTCGACCCCGACCTCCGCTCTCGCACGGTTCATCCTACCGGGAAACGAGCCGTAACTCACTTTAATGTAATCGAGAGATTTAACGGCTTTACCCTGCTCTCCCTGACCCTGGGCACCGGCAGGACTCACCAGATTCGGGTCCACCTCAGCCATCTTGGACATCCCATTCACGGTGATACCCTATACGGGCATCCCTCTCCTTATATAAGCCGCCAGGCCCTTCACGCCGGCGAGTTATGCTTCCATCAGCCCCGCACCGGGGAGCCCATACACCTGACGGTCCCATTACCCGATGATATGGCAGAACTGGTGGAGAATCTAAAAGCCGGGAACTGAATGGCACCTTCCCGGCTATCCCGCCGTTTAACATGCCCATGCCTGATCTTGCCGGTATTACCGGGCGCAAAAATCTTCCTCTTGTCAAAACGCGATAATCTTAATAGAATCAAATTATACCCCCTGAGGGTATAGTATATGGGATAACATCGCGTTGAGGAGGAAGCAAAATGGCGATCAGCAGAAGGACCTTTTTGAAAAGAGCTGCTGTTTCCGGTATTACTGCTGCAGCCATTATAACCGGCACCAGAAAAGCAGCAGCAGGGGTAACTGCGCAGGGCCAATACGCAACAGTGATTGATCTAACTAAGTGCGATGGATGCAGCTTATTGGATACCCCCCTATGTATTAGAGCCTGTCGTCGTAAGAACCGGAACAATTACCCGGAGCCGGAAAAGCCGATCATGGACTACTGGCCGCAGAAACAGCATGAAGACTGGTCCGACAAAAGAGAAATCACCGACCGGCTTACCCCGTACAACTGGATATACGTTCAGCACCTGGAGGTTGAACACCGGGGGGAAACGGTCAAGGTTCATGTCCCCCGAAGATGCATGCACTGTGATAACCCGCCCTGTTCAGCCTTGTGTCCCTTCGGAGTAAACGAAAAGACTCCTGAAGGACCGGTGGTCATCAATACCAACGGCTGTTTTGGGGGTGCCAAGTGCCGGGATGTCTGTCCCTGGAAGATCCCCCAGCGTCAGGCAGGGGTCGGTCTCTATAAAGAGGTGGCCCCCAAGTTTGCCGGCGGCGGAGTCATGTACAAGTGCGACCTGTGCTGCGACCTGGTCCTGCAGGGCCGGGAACCGGCCTGTGTCACCGCCTGCCCCAAACAGGCCATGCTCTTTGGGCCGAAAAAAAAGATGCAGTCCTATGTCAGAAACTGGGCCGAGGAAAACGGAGGCTATGTCTACGGCGATGTTGAGAACGGCGGGACTTCGACCTTCTATATATCAAAGGTCCCATTTGAGGCCATCAGCCGGGCCATCAAGGAACAGGACCTGGATGGGAAGCCGGGCCGGGTTCCCATGGATGTGGGTGTGGAGAATCCCTTAGACCGGCCGTCCGGTATGCTGGAAGGGTTCCTGCTCGCACCCGTAGCCGGAATAATTGGCGCCGGTCTGGCTGTATACCGGACCATGAAAGGGGTGGAGGCCGATGAAGATACTCCGGCATAAATGGGCGATACGCTTTACTCATTGGGTAACGGCCTTATCCATATTTATTCTCTTTTTTACCGGGTTCGGACAGATGCCCATATACAAAAGGTACTTTTTAGACCAGCTCCCCGGTTTGAGTTGGTCCAGCAACTTCCTTGTTACCCTGGAGCTTCATTACTATGCTGCAGCGGTACTGATCTTCATCAGCTTCTTCTACGCGGCCTACCTGGTGCTTACCAAAGAATACGACATCCTGCCGCGGAAGGGCGATTTCAAGGAGTCCCTGCAGATCTTTGGGTCCCTGCTGGGGCTGGCCGAGGAGCCGGAATCGGATAAGTACCTGGCCGAACAGCGTTTAGCCTTTGCTGCGACTGCTATTTCGGTACTGGCCCTTATCGCCAGCGGGCTGGTCAAGGTCTACAAAAACCTGCCGGGGACTTATCTTTCACCAACGGCGGTCTTTTGGGCAGCCCAGGTCCACAACCTGTTCACGGTCATCCTGCTGCTGTCCATAATTGTCCATCTTGCAGCCTTCATATTGAAGGCCAACCGCCCGCTCGTGCCCAGCATGTTTACGGGCATGATTTCCGCCAACTATGTCCGGAGGCGTCACGGCAAATGGTGGGCGCGACTGCAGCAGCAGAGGCATATCAATATAGAGGCAGAGAATCACACTGCCCAATTTGATGAGGAGCAAAGCCCGTGCCGGCCACAGGGATATAATGACACCCAGAAGGAGGATGATGCTGATGTACAGCCGGAAAACGAGAATCGGTCAGATACTGCGGGAGGTCCCCGGAGCTTATCGAGTCCTGATTAATAACGGGGTAAGGTGCTTTGGCTGAGGGGTCCAGCACCTGACTATCGAGCAGGCTGCTCGGGATCGCGGAGAAAACCTGGACGAATTAATAAAAACACTGGAAGAAATGAGAGCAAAGTATGAGGAAGGCGGACCCTCTTGATAAGGGGTCTGCCCTTTCCCGCGCCTCGTATTATAATGGATTTAGAAGTCGTAATTTGAGGTCTGGAATCATGTGTCTAATACTCTTTGCCATTGACTGTCACCCAAAATACCGGCTGGTAGTTGCAGCCAACCGGGACGAATACTATAACCGCGAAACCCTTCCGGCAGCTTTCTGGTCGGACAATCCTTCAATACTGGCAGGAAGAGATTTACGGCAGGGCGGTACCTGGATGGGGATTACTATTCAGGGGCGGTTTTGCGCGTTAACCAACTACCGCGATCCTTCCCGGCACAAACCCCATGCGCCGTCACGCGGCCGTTTGGTACAGCGGTATCTGGAAGGAAACACATCCCCGGAGGCCTTCATGCGGGATTTGATAAATGAATGTGACCGGTATAACGGGTTCAACCTCCTGGCCGGGACTCCGGAAAACCTCTACTACTTCTCCAACCTGGAAAAGGTTATCCGCCCGTTGGAGAAGGGCTACCACGGCATCAGCAACAGCTTGCTTGACGTTCCCTGGCCGAAGGTAACCCGAGGGATAAGTTGGCTGGCCGACTGCCTGCAGCAGCAGGAGATCAATCACGAGGACCTGTTTGCCCTCATGGCCGACAAGGAGTTTGCCGACGACTGTGACCTCCCCAATACCGGGGTTAGCCGGGAAATGGAACGAATGCTGTCTTCGATATTTATCGAGATTCCCGGCTACGGCACCCGCTGTACCACCATACTGCTGGTCGACCGTGAAAACCGGGTCCAGTTCTGGGAGCGGAGCTTCTTCCACGACCGGCCCGGCACCTGGGAGGATAAGTATTACACCTTTCGGATCGGGGAATTAAGGGAAGCCTGCGGATAAGTTTCCAAACCGGTGCGGTTGATACTATCGTCCTGTGGTCACCTTGATGGCATCGCTGATGAGCGCAGCATAGCATTCGGCGCCTTGGGGACTTAAGTGAACCCCGTCACGATAAAAGTAGGAATCCTTTCCCTGGCTGGCGGCATACCAATCGACCAGCGTCGCTTGCGAAACTCGGCGGCTGCTTGCGCCAGGCAAGCATTCACCGTGTCCTGCCATCTTTTCGGTACCCGGGTGTTAACAATGACAATCTGCTCCACATCTCCGAGAGAGTTCAGCAAGGCGCGGAGCTGCTCCATCTGGAAGGGGCCGTTTGAACCCAGTTCAATGATAACGTACCTGCCCAGTTTACCTTCCGCCTTGAGCCGGTTCACCACCTCCTGTGCCTGATACATTTGTCTGCCGAGCTCACCATCGATGATGATGCCGGGAAAGACCTTTTTCAGGTACGGTTCCGCAGCCAGAATGACGGAATCCCCTATCACGGTTATCATTGCATCGGTTTTAACTGTCCAGTCACCCGCCGGGCTATTGGCCATTCCCGTTTTTCCTTCCGTTGTTGTTACATTGGATTCTTGGGGATCAACAATTGGCGATGGCGGATTTTCCTCGGGTGGCGGCGGGCTAACCTTCATCCCCTGGACTCCCGGCGCGTTGGCATAGATGAGTTCCGATGAAAGATTATTAGGACCTGTAACGGCGAACAGCAGCAAAGACACCATCACTGTAACCGCGGTAACTCGAAGTGTTAACGGCGATGGGATACGTATTCCTTTCGGCCTCAAGGTAAACGAGCCCCGGCGGATGGGCTCCTCGATGTATTTATAGGAGGCAGCGGCCAGTATCAGGGTTATCGTTAACTGTATAACCATCCGGCCAATGTTTAACCCCTCGGTATCCACGGCCGGGCTGGTAAGGATAATAACCGGAAAATGCCAGAGGTACAGGCTGTAGGAACGTACGCCGATCCAGCGGAGCGGTTTACAGCCCAACACTCTTCCGGTCAGGGTGGCCGGAAGAGCCAGTACAGCGGTCACAACCGCCGTTAAAATCGACAATAAGGCCAGTCCGCCAAGATAAAGCGAAGCGTCATACTCGTTGGTTTTCCACATCATCAGGATAATACCAATCAGACCCACCGCCCCAATCAGATCAAGAATAAACTGCGACTTACGGGGAAGCTGCCTGGGCAAACTCCGGCTGGGCCATATCATAGCCAGAGCCGCCCCGATAAGCAAGGCAAAAGCCCGTGTATCCGTGCCATAATAAACCCGGCTGGGGTCGGTTCCCACATCATATATTAAAGCCATGGCAACAACCGATGCCGCCGCTCCGGTGAGGGTAAGAAGCATTAATTTTGAGCGCTGCGGAACAATACGCAATAACAATACCAAGATCAACGGCCACAGGAGATAGAATTGTTCTTCGATAGCCAGCGACCAGAGGTGACCTATCGGAGATGGCGGGCCGAAACTTTCAAAGTAAGATACCTGGCGGAAAATAAGCCACCAATTGTTGAAGTACAGCACCGCAGACAGGAGATCACCCTTAAGCGAGATGAGCATCGACCGATCGAACAAAAACAAATACAGGGTAACAATACCCAACATCAAAAACAGCCCCGGCATCAGCCGGCGAATCCTGCGTATCCAAAAGCCTTTAAGGTCAAGCCGCCCGTTATCCTGCCAGTTCGCCATTAACTGGTCAGTAATCAGGTAACCGGATAATACGAAGAAAACACCAACCCCCAGAAAACCTCCGGAGGCCCAGGATAAATTCAAATGATAGGCGATAACGGCCAGGACCGATATCGCCCGCAGCCCATCTAAACCTGGCATGTAACGCTTTTTATCCAGACTGGACTGCATACTGCGTACGCTGTATTGCGTTGTCATATGTATATGTGGCCTCCCGCCGCTTTGCCTGATACGTACTGCGTTTAACCTCTATCTAATATGAAATACGACATTTTGCCTTAATAGTTGCAGGTATAGGCCCATCCATAATTTACCGGATTGTTTGCAAATAAAAAGCAATCGGGGGTTTGGAATTGGGTGTTAATGGGCGCAAGGTGTTTAAATTCTAGCAAATTACAGTTAAAGGAATGATGCGATAAATTGAGGCCTGCCAACAGAAACCTTTTTTCGGAAAGAGAATATTATGATAGAAACCTCCGGGGTGTTGCGCTCGTGGAATTTGCTTCTGCATCCGATTTATAGCGTGATATCACACGTTGGGGGAATCATCATGCTGCCATTCTCCCTGTCAGGGCATCGTGACAACCTGCGGGACCTGATTGCAGGTTCAAATTTGCATGTCACCCTTGCCAACGGTAAACAGGTTCCGCTGATCAACTTCGACAATGCGGCCACAACGCCTCCCCTCAGGTCCGTCCTGGAAGCTATCGAGAGATTTGCGCCCTGGTACGGTTCCGTACACCGGGGCGGCGGGATCAAGTCGGAGGTCACCACCCGGCTTTATGAAGAAGCCCGTTGGCTAGTCGCAGATTTCGTTGAATCCGACCGCGACCGCAATGTAGTAATCTTTGTCAAGAATACCACTGAAGCCATCAATAAGCTGGCCCACCGCCTGGCTCAGAATTCCGGTTATCGAAACATAGTCATATCCACGGTAATGGAGCACCACTCCAACGACCTTCCCTGGCGGAACAAATTCCGGGTCCTGTATGCGGAGGTGGATGAAGCCGGCCGCCTGCGGCTTGACGACCTGGAAAGGAAGCTGAAAATCTCCCGGGGAAGGGTCCGGCTGGTTACAGTTACCGGTGCCTCCAATGTCACCGGACACGTCAATCCCATCGGAGAAATTGCCCGCCTGGCTCACCAATACGGTGCCGAAATCATGGTAGACGGAGCCCAAATGGTTCCCCATCTTCCCGTATCCATGAAGGGGTTTGCCGACGGTGAATTTATCGACTATCTGGCGTTTTCCGCGCACAAGATGTATGCTCCCTTCGGTACCGGTGTTCTGATCGGCCCGCGCAAGACTTTTGAACGCGGGCACAGCGAGATGGTGGGGGGTGGAACGGTGGAACTGGTCAGCCACCGGCAGGTACGGTGGGCGGAAGTCCCTCACCGGGATGAAGCCGGCACTCCCAACATGATGGGAGTCGTCGCACTGACGGCAGCGATACAAAGCCTTAAACGCCTGGGTATGCAGCGAGTCATGGAGGTTGAAGGCAAGCTGGCGGATTATGCACGAAGATGCCTTTCCCGCGTGCCGCGACTGGTATTCTATGGTGATAATCAAAACCACAAAAATAAAGTGGGGATTATATCCTTTAATGTCCTGGGGGTTCCTCATGAAACCGTGGCTTCTTACCTGGCAAACGAACACGGGATTGCGGTTCGCAGCGGTTGTTTCTGTGCCCAGCCGTATGTTCAGAGACTCTTAAGGGTTTCTCCCGCCGAGGTAGAACAGGCCTTTGCTACACCCGGTAAACCCCACCGGGGCATGGTAAGGATTAGCTTCGGCTTCTACAACACCACAGCCGAAATTGATGCGCTGGTCAACGCTCTTCATGCCTTTCCCTGCGGCTGATGGTGAACAATCCAAGTGTCAAGCTGCTTGCGCCGACCTGAGTGTAAATAAAATAAACTACTCTTTGTTATCCCGATCATAATTTGTAATATGATACTATAAAGAGTAAGGAATCTTTACACAAGCTGTGGTCATCATGACTGTCAACCCGGCAAACATCCGTAATTTTGAGCGGTTCGCCAACGCTATGGACGAATTCGGAGGCCTGCTGATAATTGACAATCAGGCCCGGATCGTGTTCATCAGTCCCCGTTTTTCCGAATTCCTTCTGAACGTCTCCGCCGAGGAGGCGTTGGGCAAGCCTCTCCCCCAGTTCCTGCCGCAATCGGAGCTCCTTAATGTACTGCAGACCGGCATACCCCAGTACGGTCGGGTGCTGGTTCGAAACGGGCGAACTATTGTGGTGTCAATGATCCCCCTTGCTGAAAATGGACGGATTGTCGGGGCCATGAAGATTACTATTTTCTCTCGCTTCGAAGACGCCCGGGAATTTGCCCAGCGCATCCTGGGTACAGACAAGCAACTTGACTACTATAAGGAAGAGGTCAAACGGCTGTGGGGAGCCAAATATTCTTTTGATTCCATCCGCGGCAACAGCCTGGCGATCATAGAGGCCAAACGGAAGGCCTGGGATATTGCGGCCACACACTCCCCCGTCCTCTTGATCGGTGATACCGGAACCGGCAAGGAGTTGTTTGCCCATGCGATCCACCTGGACAGCCCGTACCGGGACGGGCCGTTTATCACCGTAAACTGTGCCGCAATCCCGGACAACTTGGTGGAATCAGAGCTATTTGGCTACGAAGAGGGAGCTTTCACCGGCGCCAGGAGAGGGGGCAAACCGGGAAAGTTTGAATTGGCTCAGAACGGCACCATCTTCCTGGATGAGGTGGGTGAATTGCCTCTTAATGTCCAGGCAGTGCTCTTGCGGGTACTCCAGGAGAAGGAGATTGAGCGGGTGGGCGGTACCAGCCTCATTCCTCTGAACGTCAGGGTGATTTCAGCCACCAACAGGGACCTGGAGAGCAAGGTCAGGCAGGGCAAATTCCGCGAGGATCTGTATTACCGGCTGAATGTCTTTTCCGTCCATATTCCCCCCTTGAAAGCCAGAATGGAGGACATACCTGCGCTGGCCCATCACTTTATTTCACGTTTCAACCAGGAAATGGGGACCAGCATTACCGGCCTGACCAGCCAGGCAATGCAAATTTTGATGAGTTACCACTGGCCGGGCAATGTCCGCGAACTGAAGAGCACAATTGAACGCGCCTGCCTGGAGGCGAAGATGGGTCTGATCAGGCCGGAAAATCTTTATTACATCACCGACCGGCTGGGCCGAAACTACGACCATCTGGAGGGTCAAACATTAAAAGAGGTAACCAGTCAGGCCGAGAAAGCAGCGATCATAAGGGCGTTGGAAATAACCGGGGGCAACAAGAAAATGGCGTGCGAAATGCTGAAAGTAAACCGCACCACCTTCTACGCCAAATTGAAGGAATACGGACTGTATTAGAAGATTGCACGATTATCAAGAATGCGAGCAGATGCCAACAAACAGGAGGTTCTACTTTGGATAACATCAATCAAAAATACATCGTAAGACAAACCTTTCCGGCTATGTTCGATAACTCGGTCTTCCGCTTTGGTGACCGCAGGTGCCAGTGGTGGAAAACCGGAAACGGGTCCACAGCATCTCTTACCTACGCCGAGGTGGGACGGATTGTGCGCGAGGTTTCGGCGGGATTGATAAGCCTGGCTCTGGATATCGGAGACCGCGTGGCTATCATGAGCGGCAACTGTCCCCAGTGGCTGTGGGCTGATCTCGGCATCCTCGGCGCCGGCCTGGTTACCGTCGCTCTGTACCCAACACTATCCCAGCGGGAAATGGCAGCTTTGATAAATGACTCCGGCTCCAGGGTTCTGTTTGTCCAAAACCGGGAAAACCTGCAAAAGGCCCTTAACCTCTGGGATGAGATGCCCACCCTGGAGAAGGTGGTCGTATTCGAGGATGATTTCTTTTCAGATAACCCGCAGGTGATGAGCATGAACCAGCTGAGGGAAGCCGGTACCCTCTTCCTCGCCCGTCATCCCTTCGCCCACGACCGCTGGCGTTCCCTTGACCTGTTTGACCCAATGACCATCATCTACACCTCAGGTACCACCGGGGAGCAAAAAGGAGTGGTACATACTCATTACAGCATGAATGCAGCCATGGGCCTGATCATGAAAATAATGCCGCCGGTTTCCGAGGAAGATGTTTTCCTGTCCATACTGCCTCTGTCTCATTCCTATGAGCGCCAGTGCGGTCAAATGACGGCATTAACGATAGGGGCCACCATCGCTTATTCAGATGGTCCGGGGACCTTCCTCCATGACCTGCAGCTTTTCAATCCCACGGTTTTTATGGCCACACCCCGCTATTTTGAGATGATATATAATGCCATCCGGAGTCTATTCAGCGGCCCTGAGGACTCGGCGCGGTTTGCGGAAGCTCTGGACGTCGGGCTGCAAGTGCTTGAGGCTCGCAGCGACGAGCACGGATTCATTGATATGTCCGAAAGCGTCGATTTTACCGCCAGCCTTAGCCCGGAACTGAAAAAGCGGTATCTTGAGGCAGACCGAGAGATTTTCCAAAAGGCAAGAGACCTGCTCGGAAAACGCTACCGTTTCGCCTTTTCCGCCGCCGGAGGGCTTCCATCGCTGCTTTGCAAAATTCTTTTGGCCATGGGCATCAGGGTGATTGAAGGTTATGGGCTGATTGAAACCTGTAATACCGTTACCCTTAACCGGCTGCACCGCATCCTGCCCGGTTCGGTTGGTACTCTTGCGGTTGGAGTCGAGGGCCGGCTGGCAGAAGACGGTGAACTGCTGGTACGGGGGGACAACGTTATCAAGGGATACTGGAATAATCCGGAAGCCACCGCCGAGGCCTTCACCGAGGACGGCTTTTTCCGCACCGGTGATATTGTGGAAGAGCTTGCCGAAGGCTATATCCGAATCATAGACCGCAAAAAAGGTCTCCTGGTGCTGAGCAGCGGCGAGAAGGTTCCGGCAGCCAAACTGGAAAACGCATTCTTTTTGAACCCCTATATTGACCAGATATGCGTGTTGGGAGATGATCGTCCTTTTGTCGTTGCCCTGGTGGTTCCCCGCTTCGACGTCTTCGCGGAGCAGTTCCGAAAGGAAGGCATCCAGTTTGATGAAACCGCCCTGCAGTATGATGCGGACACCGGGGCTTTGATAAAGGTTGGTCCCGATTTTATCGCCCAGGATAGCTTGCGCTCCATCATTGAGCAGGAGATTGAAAAGGTCAACCGGAATTTTGAGGACTATGAAGCCATCCGCAAGTATACCATCATCAACCGCCGGTTTGCCGGGTTGGCCGATGAAGTCACCCCCACCCTGAAACTGAAGCGCAAGGTTATTTACCGTAACTTCGCCGATGAAATCGACAAGCTCTATCAGGAGGAGGGCGCCTTGTTCTGATGCTGCAACCAACATGAACTGCCGGCTTGCTTCAGACGATCGTCCTTTGATATACAGACTTTCACGGCTGCGAATTTTCGCTGAAACAATCTCTTTTTCCGACGCCGATGGGTACCTCTTGGCTTCCAGCTATATTACCAACCAACGGCTTTGGCTGCGACTTCGGGAGATGATCCCGGATATTCCTTGGCTTCCAACTCCATTACCCAATCAACCCGTGGGCGCAGACCAAAACCCCGGGATGATGATGCTTTGCTTCCGACCGATGCCCGTCGCCAATAACACACGGACTTGACCCGAAACCTAACACGGTTTTGTAAACATTCTTAACACAATATCACCGAATCCCGCTCTTGCCGAGCCGCAATAATCCGGGTATTGGCAGCAATTTGCCCTTTCCAGTGTAAGTATTTTATACACTGCGGTTGCTTAACAGCCAGCTCTTAACCCCGCTTCCTCCCGCCAAATCATCATTTTTAAATCTGGCACAATTTTTGCAATTGTCTTTCATTAGCGACCTCCGGCTTGTTCATCGCCGGGGTTCCAGTAAGATGAGGGGGGTTTTAGTTTTGCGCGAAAGATGGTACATCACTTTACAGACGTTTCCCAAGATGTTTCATGACAGCGTCATCAGGTTTGGCGATTGCAGGTGCCAGTGGTGGAAGACCGGTCCCGATACCACAGCCTCGCTTACCTATGCCGAGGTCGGCCGCATCGTTAAGGAGCTTGGTTCCGGCCTGATGAAACTGGGAGTTCAAAAACAGGATCGCATTGCGATCATGTCCCACAACTGTCCCCAGTGGTTGTGGGCGGATTTCTCAATCCTCAATATCGGGGGCATTACCGTTACCATTTATCCTACTCTGTCCCAACGGGAAATGGTCTTTATCATCAATGATTCAGGTTCCAGGATGCTGTATGTGCAGGATGAGGCCAATCTAAAGAAGGCCCTGGATGCCTGGGATCAAATGCCCAGCCTGGAACGGGTTATAATGATGAGGGATGATTTCCCCACTGACGATCCTCGGGTGATGAACCTCTCACAAATCCGCAAACTGGGGGTTAAGGCCCTGGTGGAGGAACCCTACGCTTATGAGCGTCGCTGGCGGGAAGTTGACATCTTCGACAAGATGACCATAGTCTACACTTCAGGTACCACCGGTCAGCCGAAAGGTGCGGTTCATACCCACCACAGCATGAGCTCTGCCAGTGCCCTGGACATGAAGATGTTGCCGGTGATTTCGGAGGATGATGTTTTCCTCTCCTTCCTGCCCATCTCCCACACCTATGAGAGACAATGCGGACAGATGATCGCCCTGGCAGTAGGTGCTACCTACGCCTATGCGCAGAGTACGGCTACCGTGGTTCAGGATATTGCGACCTTTAAGCCGACGATATTCATGTCCGTGCCCCGCATTTACGAGCGCATCTTCATGGCCATCCGTGAAGCCTATTCCGCCACCCCCCAGTCCAAAGAAGCCTTCGAGAACGCTCTTAAGGTGGGCCTGGCGGTCACCGAAGCCCGGGCGGATGAAAACGGATTTATCGATATGTCCGAAGGTATAGACTTTACCGAAGGCCTTAGCCCGGAATTAAAGCAAAAGTACCTGGAAGCCGACGCCCTTGTATTCAGCAAGGTGCGCCAGCTATTGGGCGGCAGATACCGATTCGCCTTTTCCGCAGCCGGCTCACTCCCGGCCGATCTGTGCAAGATCTTCATGGCCATGGGCATCCGGATAATTGAAGGATACGGGCTTACCGAAACCTGCAACACCACAAACCTCAACCGCATAAATAAAATCCTGCCCGGCTCCATTGGTCCCCTGGCCGTTAACGTTGAGGGCAGGATTGCTGAGGATGGCGAATGGCTGGTACGCGGGGACAACGTGATCAAGGAGTACTGGAACAATCCGGAGGCCACCCGCGAGGCCTTTACCGAGGATGGGTTCTTCAAAACCGGCGATATCGTCGAGGAGCTGGCCGACGGCTATATCAGGATTGTTGACCGTAAAAAGGCTATTATAGTCCTGGATACCGGTAAAAACGTGCCTGCCGCCAAGGTAGAAAACCAGTTCTCGCTCAGCAAATACGTAGACCAGGTCTGCGCTGTCGGGGATGACCGTCCGTTCCTGGGAGCCCTGGTAGTACCCAACTTTGACGCCTTTATCGCCTATTTCGAGCAGAACGGCATTGCCTACGACAAATCGGCACTCCAATTTGTGGGAGAAGGGGCCCAGCGGATGTGTGTTAAAGTGGGACCTGATTTCCTAGCCAACGAACAACTGCGGGCGATTGTGGATGAGGAGATACAGGCCGCCAATAAAAACCTGGAGGACTTTGAGACTATTAAGAAATATGTGATCGTGACCCGCAGATTCCTGGAGAGCGAGGACGAAGTAACGCCCACTCTGAAACTGAAACGGCGGGTAATAGCACAACATTTTGCCGACGAGATAGAACAGATCTATGCCAGGGGATAGACTCGGCGGAATAGCAGCTGATCGGTAACAATCCAAAAAATTGGTAAGACCGCAGGTTCGTCTGCGGTCTTATATCTTATTTCATCAAGTGGCAAAAGTGCGGCAGATCAGATTCATCAGTTTACACGCTGTTTCCAATCCTTTCACCAATGGTGGTTCATAAACATATAGTTAATTAACAATTCAGCATGGAGATGATACCTTGAATAATGATTACAGGTTTACGGGCGCGAAGTACGCAATAAAAAAATGGCAAGTCCCACCGCCGCCGGCACAATGTGACGGCCATTATTATCAAGTAAAAGCCGGAGATACGCTCACACGTATTTCGCGCAAATTTCGAGTTACAGTAAACGATATTCTTGCCGCCAATCCACAGATTACAAACGAAGATGTTATCTACATAGGGCAAGTAATATGTATCCCCCGCGGGACTCCCAAACCCATACCCGATTGCGATCTTCGGGTCCTGACACTAACCCTTCTAACGGAGGATGGCCAGCCGTTGCCCGTAGTTAATGGAGCTGTCCAGCTTAATGCCCGGGTAATTGTTCGGGCAACCTTTAATCGTCCCGTTTCCCGAGCCTTCTTTTTCCTTGAACCTACCGGCACTGAAACTTGTGAGCTTGCCAGCCTTATCGGCACTGATTGTCCCAGTGCAGTGACGGGCGTTGCGGAGATCCTCTGGCAGGTTCCGCCGGGTACTCTGGGTCGTGTCTTTACAGTCGCCTGTATCGATAGCTGCTGTGCGAAATCCGGTGAGGTTCTGGTTGTCCGAAATACTTAACAGCTGAAAAAGTGACTGTTAGTCATCCTCCTTAATCCGGAATAGATCATTTCAGGTTCTGTTTGGAGAGCGGCGGTCGGCGAGAGCAGACACAGCATTGAAGCCCAAAAAAAGGAATTAAGCGGTCGGCGTAGTAACTAAGTAGTTAATTCCGCAGGAGGTAGGATCATGAAACTACAAGAGCTGTACGAGTTTTGTACCGAATGGCTTCAGTCATGGACGGGAAACAACCCGGAAAAGCTGATTGACTATTATTCCCGGGATGCTTTCTACTCCGACCCGGCCAATAAAAGCGGGTTAAAAGGCTATGAAGAGCTGATGGCGTATTTTAGGAAACTGCTGGCCGCCAACCCTGATTGGAAGTGGGAGGCAGTCGAGATCTTTCCCACCGAAAAAGGGTTCACGCTGAAATGGAAAGCTACCATCCCCATAGGTTCGGAACAGGTAATTGAATACGGGCTGGATATCGTTGAGCTTGAAAACGGGAAAATAACACGCAATGAAGTCTATTTTGATCGGTCGGCATTAATGGCAGTTTTGAATAGCCGCAGACAAAAGGGTCAAGGTTAGGGACTTGCGGATGCTGCTTATATAATACCGTGTACGGCGGTGCATGGTCTGCTATGACGTCTTTTATTATCTTGCGATGCTGCTTATATGCTGCCGTGTACAGGAGATTAATCCATAATGCGCAGTTGGTCGCCTTATACGTTTATACGTATTGCAGCCTTTGCATTACCGCCCTTTCGCCAGTTCAGCCAGCGTGTCCCCGGTAAGCCGGTAAACAGTCCAGTCCTCCATCGGTTCCGCTCCCAGCGAAAGGTAGAAGTCAATGCTGGGCTGGTTCCAATCCAGGCACCACCATTCCAGGCGACCGCAGCCCCGCTCAATCGTTATCTGCGCCAGTTTCCGGAAAAATGCCTTGCCATAGCCGCGACCGCGATATTCCGGCCTCACATACAAATCCTCCAGGTAAATCCCGGCGCGGCCGAGGAAGGTGGAAAAGTTGTGGAAGAACAGCGCATACCCAACCGGTTGACCGCCATACTCTCCTATCAGGACTTCGGCTTTCTTTTTGACAAACAGCCATTCCGTGAGAATCTCTTCAGTGGCCACCACCTCGTGCAACAGCCCTTCATACTCTGCCAGTTCCCTGATTAGCTGCAGAATCAGAGGAACGTCTTTTTCACTGGCAAAACGCAACTCAAATTGATTGTCCATGGTTTCTCCCCGCCAATTGCTTTATTGCCCGGACCTTCCCCAAAAGATCATCCGCCAGCTTTGATCACTGACAGTTTATCACAGCGTGTTCCCGGCGGATTCTTCCCGGAATAACTTCGTATGGTGTCCCCGAAATCATTTTATGCCATGTGACTTCAACAAACCTAAAATATAGCTGTCGGTAAGCTTCTTGCCCATCAATTCCTTGTATCGATACGACTTTTCCTTGCCCTCATCGCGAAGCATTTGCAGCTGTTTCGGAATCTCTGTCTGGCTTGCCATCAGTTGTTCAACGAAATCCTCGAATTTGCCCAACCGGTTGATGGCTTCTCCGGTATACCCCTCCGAACCGGGAACAACTTTGGTCTCATCAACAACATAACCGCCATTCAGAGGTCTTGTCAGCCTTTCCATGGAATCTCCTTCCATCCTGGTTTTCAATAGTTATTATAGCCCAATGCGAAAACGCATTTATTGAATTTTGATAACCGGTTGTGCCGGTCGCGTGCGGGCCGGCGGGAAGCAAAGAGGGTGAACAGTCAAAGGCAGCCGGATCGCAGGTTGGCGGAGTGCAAAAGAATTTGAACAGTTCAGGGTGGTCTGATTACTGTCTTACTTTTCTCCGGGTTGATCGTTAGCCTCCGCCAAGCAAAAACAGAAGGGGCTCTTTTTGTTTGGTTGGGAACGGAAAAAGAACGCCCTGTTTGTAACCTTTAGTTTAACCCGTATTTGCTCAATTTCCGGTAAAGGGCGGAGCTGTGGATGCCCAATACCTGGGCGGTTTTGGTCTTGTTGTAACCGGTCTCTTCCAGGGCCTTAATTATCATGCTTTTCTCCAGTTCATCAATTGCCTCATTGAGTTTGCGCCGTGAGTCGGTATCCACCGTGATTGGGGTGTCATTCGTCAATAAAGTGGAGACGTCGCCTGTATCGATACAATCAGCCGATCTTATGCTGGCCAGGTTGATCGCCCTTTCCAGTATGTTTTCCAGTTCCCGGACATTACCCGGCCAGGAGTAACGGCGCAGGATATCCAAGGCCTGTTCCGTGATCCTGTTAACACTGGTCCCCAACTTCTCATTAATTCTGGGAATCAAGCCCGCTACCAGCACCGGCAGGTCCTCCATACGTTTGCGCAGCGGGGGGATATGCAGACGTACCACGTTCAGACGGTAATAAAGATCCTTCCTGAACTCATTATTGGCCACCATTTCCTCCAGGTTCCGATTGGTAGCCGCGATAACCCGGACATTAATGTCAATCGGTTTAGTCCCTCCAACCCGTTCAATTACCCGTTCCTGCAAAACCGAAAGCAGTTTGGTCTGCATACTCATAGGCATGTCCCCGATCTCGTCCAAAAAGACGGTACCGCCGCGGGCCAGTTCAAATTTGCCGGGTTTTCCCCCTTTTTTGGCTCCGGTGAAGGCCCCGTCCTCATAGCCGAACAGCTCTGATTCCAGAAGGTTCTCGGGCAGGGTTACACAATTTATCCTTATGAACGGACCGTTTCTTCGATTGCTGGCATTGTGGATCGCCTGGGCAAACAGTTCTTTACCCGTACCGCTCTCACCGGTTATAAGCAGTGTTGATGAGGTTTGGGCAAACTGCCTGGCCATAGCCTTGACGGTTATAAATTCATTGCTGCGGCCTAACAGGTCCTCGAACCGCCATTTGGCCTGGTACATTGCATTAACTTCATCCTTGTACACACTTAACTCCTTCTGGGTCTCCTGCAGTTTCTTCATCAGCATCTTGGCGCCAGACATGTCCAGGACCATACTGTGCCCGATAGCCCCGATAATCTCTCCGTTCTGCCAAATGGGAATGCGGTTTATAAGTATGTCTCTCCCTTCGACAATCGGCCAGATATCGGCACTGTCCATCCGACCTGTGCGCAGTGTTTCCGGAAGTTTTGAATGGGGGAGGACTTCCAGGACATGTTTGCCGATAACATCCTCCCGCTTCTTGCCGATTATGTCCAGGAAGGTCTGATTCATTACCGTAATATAGCCGTCTTTATCCACAATGATATAAGCCGTATTCGGGTTTTCGATCAGTCCTTCAAAGATGGCATTAAACTGACTGTCAGTCTCCTGCAGTTTGCTGACCAGGAATTGCGGAACTGACAGATCCAGAGTCAGGGTATGCCCAATAGCCCCAATCACCTTGCCATTCTTCATTATTGGCAATCGGCTGACAAACATGTTGTGACCATTGGCTGACCAGAGATCGATTTTTTCGGCCTTCCCCGTTTCCAATACCCGCGGCATCTTGGAATAGGGAATTACATCCAGTATTTTCTTGCCAATGGTATCCTCGGCCTTCAATCCTACAATATCCAGGTAGGTCTGGTTTACATGGGTTATCTCGGTGTTCTCGTTGATAACCACATAACCCATAGTTGGACTCTCAATAATCTGGCTTATTATGGTATCAAATTCCTCGTTCAACTGCTCCAATACAGTTTTGATGCGGGAGGAATCCGTAAACACACTGGCCGCAAATGCACCGACAATTTTACCTTCGCTAATTATGGGAACCCGGCTAACAATTATCTTCTTTCCGTTAATCAAAGTTACGTCCGCTTCGTCAACCCGTCCTGTTTCCATAACCTGGGTCAGCTTCTCTCCGGGAATGATGTCACCCACGTATTTTCCGAGCACCTCATCTTCGGTCCGGTTTAACAGCTTGAGCAGGGCTTGGCTGGCTAGAGTAATCAACCCTTTCTTATCAATACCGATTAAAAGCATATTCGGGTTTTTTATCAGCAGGTCGAGCATCTGATGGGGGGTTAAGTATTTGTAACCGGACATCATATCACCTCTCCCCTGGCATGTCTTTTGCGAAAAAGAATCAATGAGTACTCTGATAACGGTTCAGTGCTCGTATGTGACTTATTAATAATTATATCATCATATTTCGACTCTGTTCCCTTCTGTTTCCTGCTATGAATATGCATTCTTCCATTATTGTCGAATATATCTCCTATTTTGGCTCAGATTAAAAAAGTCCCAATTTAACTGGTTTTATTGCTCTTTGATTCCGGCCAACCTCATGGTTATCCATAAATTCTCCTAAAATAGGAGGACCACCCTTTAGGCGATTTCAACTTTTTGTTATTGAATAATGTCGAATAATAGGCCTCCTATCGACTGTTCACGCATTGGCATCAATTTTGCTAAACACGGGATATAAGTCTTCTGCGATTAACGAGGAACTAATACAGCAATTAAGGAGGCAAAAAAATGGATTTCAGATTAACCGAAGAACAGGAAATGTTTCGCAAAGTGGTACGTGACTTCGCAGTAAACGAGATTGAACCCAGCGCAGCCGAGCGAGATGAAGAAGAAAGATTCGACATGGAGCTTTTTCACAAGATGGCTGAACTGGGCCTGACCGGAATACCGTGGGAAGAGAAGTACGGAGGTGCCGGTTCGGACTTTGTCAGCTATGTTATCGCCGTAGAGGAACTGTCGCGTGTATGCGCCTCCACCGGAGTCACCCTTTCGGCTCACATCTCCCTCTGTTCCTGGCCGATCTGGAAGTTTGGCACCGAAGAACAGAAACAAAAGTATCTGGTCCCCCTGGCCGAAGGCACCAAACTGGGGGCATTCGGCATAACCGAGGCGTCGGCAGGCAGTGATTCCGGCGCAACCAAAACAACCGCCGTTCTGGACGGCGATGAATATGTTCTCAATGGCAGCAAGATCTTCATTACCAACGGCTATTATGCGGACATCTACATTATCATTGCCCGTACAGGGCCTAAAGAGTTGAAGCACAAGGGTATCAGCGCCTTCATCGTGGAGAAAGGAACTCCCGGTTTCTCCTTCGGCAAGAAGGAAAAAAAGATGGGGATCCGTTCCTCGGCCACCTATGAGCTTATTTTTGAAAACTGCCGAATACCAAAAGAAAATCTGCTGGGTAAGGAAGGCGAGGGCTTCAAGATCGGGATGCAGATCCTGGATGGAGGCCGTAACGGGATTGCCGCTCAGGCTGTTGGTATCGCCCAGGGGGCTCTCGATGTCGCACTTAAGTACGCGAAGGAGAGGTATCAATTCGGCAAACCCATTTCCGAGCTTCAGGCCGTCCGATTCAAACTGGCAGACATGGCCATGAGGACGGAAGCGGCTCGGCTCTTGACTTACAAAGCAGCCTTTCTAGAGTCGGCCAAGGAGCCGTATGGATTGGCCAGCGCCATGGCCAAAGCCTTCGCAGGTGACACCGCCATGTACGTGACCACTGAAGCCGTGCAGATTCTGGGTGGGTACGGCTACTGCCGTGAGTACCCGGTGGAACGGATGATGCGCGATGCTAAAATTACCCAGATCTATGAGGGCACTAACGAGATTCAGCGAGTGGTTATCTCCAATCTCCTGCTTAAGTAAAGCTTCGCACTGGAGCCGGGTCTGCACTGGCAGCCACTCTGAAGACCTTAACCAAAGCCGGCTTGACCCTTCTTTATGAAATGCAGCGGCGGGCCCGGCGAGCCATTGTATGAAAGCGGGATGGGAACCGCCATAGTTGTCGAGAACTGCTGAACTGATTTGATGAACAGACAGTCCCTCATAATAGCAGAAAGGGAACGGTGCATTTCCGTTCCCTCCTTTTATTTTATCGAAACAACATATCGTATTAACGGTTTTCCCGACCGGTGCCGGGTGCAGAGGACTTACCTTGCCGGGAGGCAAGGCGGGAGTTGGAGACCGCTCTCTTAATTCAGCCCGTATTTGCTCAGTTTCCGGTAAAGGACCGAGCCGTGGATGCCCAGCATCTTGGCGGCTTTCGTCTTGTTGTGACCGGCTTCTTCGAGCGCTTTAACGATCATTTCCCTCTCCACCTGATCCATTACCTCATTAAGCGTCCGAAATGAATTGGCGGTAACGTCAGCGGTTTCTTTTTTCGATAATGTTGGGAAGTCAACCGTATCAATGCATTCCGCCGCTCTGATATGAGCCAGGTTGATGGCTCTTTCCAGCATGTTTTCCAATTCCCGGACATTCCCCGGCCAGGAGTAGTTGCGCAGGACCTCCATAGCCTGTTCCGAGATCCTGTTAACACTGGTGCCCAGTTTCTGGTTAATCCTGGGTATCAGTCCGGACACCAGCAGGGGCAGGTCTTCAATGCGTTTCCGCAGCGGGGGTATGTGCAGCCGCACCACGTTCAACCGGTAGTAGAGATCCTCCCGAAATTCGTGGTTGGCCACCATCTCCTCCAGGTTGCGGTTGGTCGCCGCAATAACCCGAACATTAACTTCTATCGGTTTGGTTCCGCCTACGCGTTCGATTACCCTTTCCTGCAAAACTGAGAGCAGTTTGGTCTGCATGCTCATAGGCATGTCCCCGATCTCGTCCAAAAAGACTGTTCCTCCCCGGGCGAGCTCAAACTTCCCCGGTTTTCCGCCCTTTTTGGCTCCGGTAAAGGCTCCGTCTTCATAACCGAACAGTTCCGATTCCAGGAGGTTTTCCGGCAGGGTTACGCAGTTAATCCTTATAAACGGCCCCGTCCTGTAGCTGCTGGCGTTGTGAATGGCCTGGGCGAACAGCTCTTTACCGGTACCGCTCTCACCCGTGATCAGCAGAGTCGATGAAGTTTGGGCAAATTGCTGGGCCATGGCCTTGATGGTGACAAACTCCGAGCTGCGGCCAATCAGGTCCTCAAACCTCCATTTTGCCTGGTAAATGGCGTTAACCTCATCCTTGTATACGCTTAACTCCTTCTGAGTCTCCTGCAGTTTCTTCATCAGGATTTTGGCGCCGGACATGTCCAGGACCATGCTGTGCCCGATAGCCCCGATAATCTCTCCGTTCTGCCAAATGGGAATGCGGTTGATCAGTATGTCTCGCCCTTCCACAATCGGCCAGATATCAGCATTGTCCATCCGCCCTGTTCTCAGGGTTTCCGGAAGTTTTGAATGGGGCAGGACTTCCAGTACGTGTTTGCCGATTACCTCCTCCCGATTCTTGCCGATAATACTGAGGAAGGTCTCGTTCATTACCGTGATATAGCCATCCTTATCGACGATAATATAAGCCGTGTTCGGGTTTTCAATCAGTCCTTCGAAAATGGCATTAAACTGGCTGTCAGTCTCCTGCAGTTTGCTGACCAGGAATTTTGGAACCGACCGTTCCAGAGTAAGAGTATGACCGATTGCGCCGATGATCTCGCCGTTCCTCGTTATTGGCAAGCGGCTGACAAACATATTGTGGCCGTTGACCGACCACAGATCAATCTCCTCAATCTTCCCTGTTTCCAATACCCGTGGCATCTTGGAATGAGGAATCACATCGAGAATCTTTTTGCCGATAATGTCTTCTGCCTTCATACCCAGGATGTCAAGGTAGGTCTGATTTACATGAGTGATCTCCGCATCCTTGTTGATTACGATGTAACCCATGGTGGGACTGTCAATGATCCGGCTTATTATGGTATCAATTTTTTCGTTTAAGTGCTCCAAAACGACCTTCATACGGTTGGTATCCATCAGCACACTGGTGGCAATGGCTCCAATTATCTTGCCTTTATACATAACGGGCACCCTGGTAACTACAACTTCCTGCCCGTTAATCTCACAAACATCCGCTTCGTCAATTCGCCCCGTCTCCAGGATCTCCGGGAGCCTGCCATTGGGGATTATATCGCCCACATAGTGATCTAATACTTCTTCTTCCGTCTTTCCCAGCATCTTCAAGAAAGTGGGGCTGATCACCGTGATCATGCCATTCTTATCAACAGCCACAAAAAACATATAGGGGTTCGTTAAGAGCAGTTCCAACATCTGCTGCGGGTCTAAGGATCCGCTCCACATACTATCACCTCTCGCCCGGCATGTACTTTGCCACAAATATTCAAAGATAAATCAATTGATGGCTCGGCGATTGTCTGGAGATTGATTCGCGTAATACATTACTAGCTATTATTCAGTATATCATCATTTTTCGACTTTGTTGTCTTTTCTCCCCTGAAATTTACTGTTACTTACGGGACAATTCTTCTGTTTTGGAATACAGTTCTCCCGTTTTGCTATACCTCATAAAACCCCAATCAAATGGGTTTTTGTCGCCTTTTAATCCTATGCAGTCTGTCGGCTGGTGATAAAACCTCTCAAACCGGGAGAGTAGGATGGGTATGGGTTAATGTCGTTTGTTGTCGCAAAACGCGGGGAAGTCGACATTTGAAGTGTCAACCTCATGGTTGGCACCAATCTTGCTTAAAAAAGGGTAAACGGATTGGTTGATATCGAGGTCGCAGGGGTTCATGTTGCAATAACAGCACAGTATCGCAGTTCAGAAAGGGAGTGATTTTACAAAACCTCTTGCCGTACATTGCCGCAGTAATTCATACAGTCGAGCAGTTGTCCGTAAGGGCGACCTTTATAACCTACAGGACGCATTAAAGTACCAAAAGGGAGGTTTGCCGGATGGATATCAAAAAGATCGGCGTACTGGGAGCAGGCATCATGGGATCGGGTATTGCCCAGATCTGTGCCGAAGCCGGGTATGAGGTAGTCCTGGTTGATATAGCCGAAGCGTTTGTTAACAAAGGCTTCCAGGGCATAGTCAAAAATTGGACCAAAGCAGTGGAAAAGGGTAAAAGGACTGCCGAGGACCTGGAAAAGTTCAAAGCTCTGATAACCACCAGCCTGGACAATAAGGATTTCAAAGATTGTGATGTCGTGATAGAAGCCATAGTCGAGAACATCGACGTCAAGAAAAAGGTATTTAAGGAGCTGGGGGAAATCTGCAAGGATTCCGCCGTCCTGGCCACCAATACCTCGGCTCTCAGCATCACAGAAATAGGTACCGCCAGCTGTCGTCCCCAATCGGTAGTAGGAATGCACTTCTTTAATCCGGTACCGGCCATGAAGCTGGTGGAAGTGATCCCCGGGGCTGAAACCAGTGAGGAGACCGTCGCCATCGTCACCGAACTGGCTGTAAAAATCGGCAAGGAACCGGTTAGAGCCAAAGAAACCCCGGGCTTTATTGTCAACCGCTTATTGGTTCCTTACATGAATGAAGCTGCAATGCTTTACCAGGAGGGGATCCCGGCCGAGGAGATTGACAAGGCCATGAAACTGGGAGCCAATATGCCCATGGGTCCCCTGGCACTGGCGGATCTGGTGGGTCTTGATACCCTCCTGATGATCTGTGATTACTACTGGAGAGAGTTCGGTGACTCAAAATACCGGGCTTCCCTGGCTTTGAGAAACAAGGTCCGCGCCGGGCACCTGGGAAGAAAAACCGGCAAGGGCTTTTATGATTACACCAAGTAAAAACGCTTTACATCAATCGCCCCTCTTACGGTAGAAAGGGAGCGGAGCTTGCTCCGTCCCTCCCTTTCTAAACTGTGAAAGAACAGATCACCAATACCATAATGCTTTGGTATTGGATAGTTCCTGAAATCATATGAGTTCCGACATCTGTGAGGCGGCGGTACTCTCCGCATTCAAAACTCGGCACGAAAGGAAGTGATTGCAGCGTGAATTATATGGAAGAATACAAGAGAAAGTTGGTAACAGCCGATGAGGCCGCCAAATTGGTCAAATCAGGCGATTGGGTTAATATGGGTGAATTTGTGCAGCATCCGTGGGATTGTGATGTAGCCCTAGCTCGGCGCAAAGATGAGTTAACCGACGTCAAGATCCGCGTGACAACCATTCCGACGATTCCCGAGGTATGTAAGGTTGACCCGGAGAGAAAGCATTTCATTGTAAATGACTGGCACTTCTCGGGCGTGTCTCGGAAACTGATGGATCAAAACTTATGCAGTTATATTCCATTCACCTACCATGAGGCTGCTATGCTTTATGAAAACTTCCTCGAGGTCGACGTCTGTTTCCAGCCGGTAGCCCCAATGGATAAGAACGGGTTTTTTAACTTCAGCACCTCCAATTCCATGGCATCGTATGTGACGAAAAAGGCGAAAAAGGTAGTTGTGGAGGTAAACAAATCGGTACCGGTTTGTCTTGGCGGAATGAATGAGGGGATTCATATATCCGATGTTGACTATATCGTCGAGAGCTCAACGAATCCAAAGCTGGCCAACCTGCCTTCCCAGCCCCCGACCGAGGTCGACCGGAAGATAGCCGAGTATGTGATGAAGGAAATGTGTGACGGGGCCTGCATCCAATTAGGTATTGGAGCTATGCCCAACACCGTCGGTTCATTGATTGTCGACTCGGACCTGAAGGACCTCGGAGTTCATACCGAGATGTTGGTGGACTCATTTGTCGACATGTACGAGGCTGGCAAGGTCACAGGGAAAAGAAAGAACATTGACAAAGGAAAAATGGTTTATACCTTCGCCATGGGAACCGACAAGCTCTATGAATTCCTGGATCACAATCCTGCCTGCGCCTCCTATCCGGTGCACTACTGTAACGACCCTTATATCATCAGTCAAAACGATAATGTGGTAGCGATAAACAATGCCCTCGAAGTCGACTTGTATGGACAAGTCGCCTCCGAAGCCTCGGCTGGACGCCAGATCTCGGGAACCGGCGGGCAGCTGGATTATATAATCGGCGCTTTCAAGTCCAAGGGCGGCAAACCCATCATCGCCTTAAGTTCAACCGTTACCAGACCTGATGGAACCGTGGCATCGAGAATCACCCCGGCACTGTCCCCGGGTACCATCGTAACCGTACCCAGATCGATTGCCGCCTATATTATCACCGAATACGGGTCAGTCAATCTGAAGGGCAAGACCACCTGGGAACGGGCCGAGGGCTTGATCAATATCGCCCATCCTGATTTCCGGGACCAATTAATTAAAGAAGCAGAGAAAATGAAGATTTGGTTAAGAACCAATAAAATAGCATAGCTGTATCGTCCGCGCTCGTCATTGCATTAACAGCAGTCTCATTTATGAAAGGGGAGATATCCATGTCCGTAAACGAAGTAGTAATTGTAAGCGCTTGCAGAACTGCAGTAGGAAAATTCCAGGGTGGACTCAAGGATGTTCCCGCAGTACAGTTGGCCACCGTCGTAGGTAAGGAGGCCATCAAGAGAGCTGGTATTGATCCGCAAATCGTTGACGGAATCGTAATGGGCCAGGTTTATCCGCATATGTCTGGTTCCCTGCCAGCCCGTCAGGTTGGTCTGGCCTGCGGCCTTCCTGTTGAAAGCAATGCCTGTTCTGTAAACCAGAACTGTGCCTCCGGGATGAGGGCCCTGGAAATTGCCTGCGATCAGATAGCGCTCGGCAAGGCCGATACCTATCTGGTGGTTGGGGTAGAAAACATGACCCGAGTACCCTATATGCTCGATAAGGCCCGCTCCGGTTATCGGATGGGCGAGGGCGTACTGTATGACGCCATGCTCCATGACGCCCTGGTTGATGGACTTGTACCCGGTCATATGGGTCTGACCGCTGAGAACGTCGCGGAAATGTATAACATCACCCGTGAACAGTGCGATGAGCTGGCAGTAATGAGCCACAACCGCGCTATCAACGCTATTGACAATGGAATCTTTAAGCGGGAGATCGTCCCGGTTGAAATCAAAGACCGGAAAAAAGGAACGATAGTATTTGATACCGACGAACATCCCATTCGGGGCGCCAGCCTGGAGAGTGTCGGCAGGCTGGGTCCGGCCTTTAAGAAAGGCGGTATTGTAACTGCAGCCAATGCGTCCGGTATCAATGACGGAGCGTCAGCCGTCGTGGTTATGTCCAAGAAAAAAGCCAAGGAACTGGGTGTTAAACCGCTCCTCAAAATGATCAACATCACCGCCTGCGGCGTTGATCCCAAGATCATGGGTGTCGGTCCCGCCGAAGCCATACCCAAGGCTCTGAAACTGGCGGGTTTGAAATTTGAGGATATCGAGTACTGGGAAATCAACGAAGCCTTTGCTCCGCAATTCCTGGGCGTTGGTATCCGGCTCAAGGAGAAATACGGCATAACTTTGGACATGGAAAAGTGCAACCACAACGGCTCCGGTATCGCCCTCGGGCACCCGGTTGGCAGCACCGCTCTGCGTATTGTCGTAAGCCTGTATTACGAGATGGAAAGGCTGGGTCTGACCCTGGGAGGAGCTTCCCTGTGTGTGGGAACCGGACCGGCCATGGCCTCTTTATGGACCAGAGACATCTAACTGACATTTATTAACCCCATCACATTAGCTATGACTCGATAATCAAAAAAGGGAGGTAATTATAATGGATTTTCGTCTTACCGAAGAACAGGAAATGATCAGGCAGATGGCGGCGGATTTTGCGGCCAATGAGATCGCTCCCTACGCCATCGAATGGGACAAAGCCGATGAGGTTCCCATGGAAACCATCAAAAAAATGCAGGAACTGGGTCTGATGACCATTGGGGTTCCTGCCGAGTATGGCGGAGACGGGCTGGATAATGTATCCAAATGCCTGGTCTGTGAGGAATTGGCCAAAGGGGATGCCGGTCTGGCAACAACGGTTGTTGCATCCACCTTGCTGGCATCAGACCCTATTATTGTCGGAGCCAACGATGAACAGAAAAAGTGGTGGTACGGCCGCCAGATGGAAGGCGCCATCTGCGCATTCTGCCTTACGGAGCCGGGAGCAGGGTCCGATGCTCTGGGGCTGTCGACCAAGTGCGTTAAGGACGGCAACGACTATATCCTGAACGGCACCAAGCAGTTTATCACCAACGGCGGCATTGCCCAGCAATTCACGGTCTTCGCCACCCTGGACAAGAAGCTCGGCAACAAAGGCCTGTGCTGCTTTATGGTTGACAGGGATACACCGGGAGTCTCCATCGGCAACAAAGAAGACAAGTTGGGAATCAGAAGCTCCAGCACCACCCAGGTGATCTTTGAAGACGTCCGGGTACCGGGTTGGATGTTGATCGGGAAAGAAGGTGGAGGGCTTCCCATACTGATGGAAACCCTGGACCTGTCCCGGACCGCCATCGCCGCTCTCGCTACCGGTATTGCCACTGCCAGTCTGGAAGCAGCGTTGAACTATGCCAATGAGAGACAGCAATTCGGAAAACCAATCGCCACCTTCCAGGGGATCCAGTTTAAGCTGGCCGACATGGCAGTTCGAGCTGAAACCTCCCGGCTGCTTTATCTGAAGGC
>JAKOVY010000098.1 GCA_029781825.1 Bacillota bacterium
AAAGGCGTGATTATAGCGGATCGTTTCCCCGGTTGCCAGCCTCTCCCGCAGGACCCGTTCGGCCCGCCGGTTGATATACTCCTGGTCAACTGATTCAGAATTCAGCAAAAGGGTTATATACCGCCCCAGGTTTGTATAGCTGAAAGGGTGATCTTGCAGCCCAATATCCTCCAAGGTCCTGACGGCCACCAGCGGCGGTTCTTCGCTTAACTGGTCCGCCACAATAATGACCTTGTTGTATACTTCTGAATAATCAATCCCGGCTCTTACCTCCGGCTCATACAGGCCCTGCTCATTGTCCAAGAACTCCCAGGTAACCAGCGGTGCCGCCCGCCAGGGGATTCCCCGGAATACCCCTTTGCCGTCGCACCAGAGGGGATAATAATTGATTGTCTCCAGCAGCCGGTTGATAATTTCCAGCTTCGGCGTCCCTATCTCCCAGGCCATGGGCTCCCGCAAGGTGGCGTCACTCTGCTCGATATTGTAAACCGCCCAGCTCCCCACGGAACTAATTAAATCCTGGACCGCGCTAATTACATGCGCTCCTTTGTCCAGGGTGTAGGAAGCGTCAATCTTGTCGTCCATAAGCGCCAGGAGGGGATCGTAAGCCCATACTTCCCGCCTCACCAGCTTGCCGTCTGCTATTTTCTCCGGCGTGGTCAGAAGGTAGGTCCCCAGCGGCCACCTTTTGCCCCCCATGCAATAATACGGCCGGATCCGGTCTGTAAGGTAATTTATTTCCCCGGTTTCTATCAAGTAGAACGTTGCATTGCAGACAACCTCCCGTGCAAAGTCCATGCTTATTCGCGCACTTGACACATTATCAAGCAGGCCGGCGCTTTCATATCTGCCGGCCTGCAATGTTAGTAATTCGTATTCGTATTTCTCAACCCGGTTGCCGTAGAACATTACTGCTCTTCCCCCTCAGTCCGAACGATATTACAACTGAACTGGTATGCCAGCCCCCGGTCTTTTTTGGCCAGCTTTGGATTCATGATTGCGCAAGTAAACCGGCGCCCCTGGTAATCCCGGTAATAGACAGACCCTGCATATTCTGCGATCGCCTTTACTTTTTCGCGTTCTGTGGTCTCAGCGGAAAAAGACAACTCCTGCGTCAGCGCTTCCCCCTGGAACTTAACCGGGTATTTTCTGCCGGCGAATGTCCTCAGGACCGTATCGCGGCCCAAGTTCTCCGTTATAGACACGTCGCCCAGGAATCGAATTACATTACCCCAGCCAGGCCCGGCGCTCAAGAAGTAATGGCCAGGCAGGTGAACGTCCATGCTTACGGTATCGGATTGTATGGCCGACGGTAGGTCGCTGTATGCTATCGCATAATAGGCATTATTGCCGCCCACGGTAGGCGTATTGTCTGTGATCGTCGTATTAACGGGCACCCCGGTCATAAACAGCTTGAACTCTTCCCCGTCAATCGAACGGTAAACGTCGTTATAAACCGCCGCCACTTCGCCTTCTTCAGGGTCGTGATTAATAATTGAAATATTGATTTTCCCTTCTTCTCTCACCAGATTAAGTTCAACTTCCGGCTTTGGCGGCAGGAAATATGCAACGTCAAAGGTAACCTCTGCCACTTCGCTCCACATGCCGGAACTATCCCTGACCGTTACCGTTACCCTGTAGGCTTCGCCGTCAACCAACACGCGTTGAAGCGTTGCTTCCCCTGTGCCCCCGCTTTCAACGGTTGTTACCTTTGATTGCCGCTCCAGTTCGGCCCCTTTGCTATCATACAGGGTTACAACTTGCTGCACCTGACTATGCCCTTCAGGGTCAGAATAAAGCCATTTAACCGTCAATTCCGGCCAGGGATATTCCCCCGTTACCGGTTGCGTGATTAAGACGGTCGGCGCTGAAGAGGCAATAAAAACAGCCGTATTGCTCCAGCCAGAAGGATCCGGGTCCACCCCCCAGGTCTTAACTTGCCATTCGTAAGTTTTACCATTAATAAAGG
>JAKOVY010000044.1 GCA_029781825.1 Bacillota bacterium
CATGGCGGAGGAGGGGCTGATTACCTGACCTTCACCAACCTCATTTTTATAATAGAACTAAACCTCAGCCCCTTAAGATGAGGAGCACTTCACAAAACTGTTTACTTGATAACGGGTCATATGCTATTATTTAGCGTAACTATATATCACCAGAAGTGATGACAAAGGAAAGTAGGCTCGGGGTACTTTTTCCAGGGAGGAGTTGCCGCGACTGAAAGCATCTTCAAAAGGAACGAGCTGAAGTTCCCTTTGGAACTCCCAGCTGAAACCATCGGCGATGGCAAGTAGGTGCGGGCGGAACTTCCACCGTTAAAAGGAAGGGGGTATCGGATAGCCATCTCGTACCTTGAATAAGCGGACCTTGGTCAATAAGGGTGGTACCGCGGAAGGAACAAGCCTTTCGTCCCTTGGGAGGAAGGCTTTTTTGATGGTCATCCCGTACCCTGATAGAGCTGGGTACTTTGTGCCAATAAGGGTGGTACCGCGGGAAAATCAACCTCTCGTCCCTTGGGGATGAGAGGTTTTATTTTCACCATGGTGCGGTTAAGGAAGGAGGGATAAGCTAATTACAATAGAATAGCATTAGGGTTCGCGATTTCCGTGAATCTATGTCATCAAGCCAAACGAAACCAGGCGACAATAAGGTTAAAATGATAAGGGAATCACAACAACCCGGTGGTGAGCATATGCTGGTTGGTCTGAGGGTGACCAGTGGTTACGATGGCGGAATACATGAAATAATACGGCTCTTTTTCCCCCGGTGCCGGGTGACTTATGAGCCCGGCCATACCGACCTTAATGTGGATATACGGGTTAATGAAGGTCCGGGGTACCTGGAGCTTTCCGGGGAGTTGCAGGGGCTGCTGGAAAGAACCGGGCATAGCCGAATTCCCGCAGGTGACCCCGCGGAGGTAAAAAGAGAGGTAAGGGCTTTCGCTTACCGCTTGTTGATGGAAGCCACCTCCATGAACCCCAGCCCCTATGGTATCCTTACCGGGGTCAGGCCGACCAAACTGGTTCACCGCTACCTGGATAACGGGTATTTGGAGAGTGATATACAAAAGGAGCTTAAGGATAAATACCTGGTGGAACCGGAGAAGGCATGTCTGCTCACAGAAGTTGCCACAAGGAACCGGCCTTTTCTTCTCAGCCCGGAAGAGGTCAAAAGATGTGTGGGGGTCTATGTGGGCATCCCCTATTGCCCCACCCGCTGCCATTACTGTTCCTTCCCGGCTTACCCGCTGGAGCACCGACCCGGGCTGGATGAGTTCTTCTCCGCTCTGCTATTGGAGCTTAGCAGCATCGGCCGGGCTCTTAACGAGTTGGACCTGGCGGTTGATAACCTTTATGTGGGCGGGGGTACGCCAACGGTTTTGAGTGCCCTTCAGTGGGGAAAGCTTCTCGATATTTTAAACCGGTACTATTTGGGGCCGGAAACCGAGTTTACGGTTGAAGCCGGCCGTCCCGATACCCTGAGAAGCGAAGTGCTGCAGCTTTTGGCTGCGGGGGGTGTTAACCGCATGTGCGTCAACCCCCAGACCATGAACGATGAAACCTTGATCCGGATCGGCAGGCGGCATACCGTCCAGATGGCGAGGTCGGGGTATGAACTGGTCCGTTCCGCAGGTATCATGAACGTCAACATGGATTTGATTGTCGGGTTGCCGGGCGAGGGTCCGGCTGAATTTGAGAACAGCCTGCAGGAGGTAATACGGCTTAAGCCTGAGGGCATAACCGTTCATCACCTGGCCTGGAAAAGGGGCTCCGTCTGGCAGATGCAGGAGGCGGCTTTGGAGCAAAGCCTAACCGACCGTATCAGTGATGACGCCAGGAGATTCTTGGCCTCCGCCGGTTACCTGCCCTACTACCTTTATCGTCAAAAATACATGGCCGGCAACCAGGAGAATATCGGTTACGCCCTTCCCGGGTGCTTCAGCAGGTATAATATCCGGGTTATTGAGGAACGGCAGACCATTATCGGACTGGGCGGAGGTGCGGCCAGCAAGTATGTGGACCCCCACACCTGGAAGCTTACCACCTTGCATTATCCGAAAGACCCGGCGGCATACATCAAGAGGGTAGAAGAGTTGATAAATGCCCAAGTTGACAAGCTTAGGGCCTTATCCTAGAATAAATTTTAGCGTTTTTCGGCAAATCCAGCATAACGAACCGGAGGAAGAATAATGGAAATCTCGGGACCTAGGGGGACCCACGATATACTGCCTGACGAATCTCCCTTGTGGCAAACCATGGAGACCAACCTGCGCCAGATGGCAGAATTATACGGGTATTCGGAAGTGCGCTTGCCGATCTTCGAACATACCGAGCTTTTTGAACGCGGGGTTGGAGATTCCACCGACATTGTTCAGAAAGAGATGTATACCTTTACGGATCGTGGGGACCGCAGCCTGACCCTGAGGCCGGAGGGTACTGCGCCGTGTGCCCGGGCGTTTATCGAGCACCGGATTTACAACCAGGCCCAGCCAACCAAATGGTATTATATCGGTCCCATGTTCAGATATGACCGCCCCCAGGCCGGCAGGTATCGCCAGTTTCACCAGTTTGGCGTAGAGGTGTTTGGAAGCCGGGATCCGAATGTGGATGCCGAAGTGATCGCCCTCTTGGTGCGTATGGCTCAGAGGCTGGGTATAAAGGATGCCCAGCTGCGCCTGAATACCGTGGGCTGTCCCGACTGCCGACCCCTGTACCGGGAAAGAATGCTCCAGTACCTGGCACCCATGGCCGGCGAACTATGCAATGACTGCCGGCAGAGGATGGATAAGAACCCGCTGCGGGTTTTGGACTGCAAGAACCCCGGTTGCCAGGAAGTGGTGAAAGATGTTCCCGCCATCAACAGCTACCTCTGTGACCGGTGCGGGCAGCACTTTGAACAGGTTCGGAAGATGCTGACGGCTTATAAAGTTGATTATTTCCTTGATCCCCGGCTGGTGCGGGGACTCGATTACTATACCAAGACTGCTTTCGAACTGCTGGTTCCCGATTTGGGGGCTCAAGCCGCAGTTGGAGGCGGCGGCAGATACGACGGCCTAATTGAGCAATGCGGCGGACCGCCTACTCCCGGTATCGGCTTTGCCATCGGTTTGGAACGCCTCCTTATGGCCGCCCGCAAACAGGATTCCGCAATATGGAAGCTGCCGCCGACGATGGAGGTATTTGTAGCCGTCGCCGACAGGGAATATGATACTCAGGCTTGTTTACTGCTTGATCGGCTCCGCCTTGCAGGGATTAAAGCCGACAAGGACTACATGGATAGAAGCCTCAAAGCGCAGATGAAGTATGCCGGTAAGAGCGAAGCACGGATAGTGGTGGTTATCGGGGAGGAAGAAATCAGGAAGGATTCATATGTGCTTCGAGACATGATGCAAAAGGAGCAGCAGGAGGTCCCGTCAAGCCAGATTATTGAAAGAATAAAGTCCATTTTGGTCACATCTTAAGGAGGAAGTAGGAATGGCATTAAAAAGAACTCATACTATTCAGGAGCTAAGCACCCGTATGGCGGGACAACCGGTTGTAATTGCCGGATGGGTCAATACTCGACGTGACCATGGAGGACTGATTTTTGTAGACCTGAGGGATCGCTCGGGACTGGTACAGGTGGTATTTAACCCGGAAATCAGCAAACCGGCCTTTGAATTGGCGGAGAGGATCCGTAACGAGTATGTCATCGCCATTGCCGGGACGGTGAGAATACGGCCGGAAGGCACCGTTAACCCCAATCTGCCCACCGGTGACATCGAGGTTTATGCCTCGGAACTGGAGTTGTTGAATACCGCCAAAACTCCTCCCTTCTACCTTGACGACAACATTCAAGTGGACGAGATACTGCGGCTTCGCTACCGGTATCTGGATATGCGGCGCCAGGAGATGAAAAACAATATGATGCTCCGCCACCGGGTGATCAAATCGCTGCGCAATTTCCTCGACGAACGCGGATTTCTGGAGATTGAAACCCCGATTCTGACGAGAAGCGCACCGGAGGGAGCCCGAGATTATCTGGTTCCCAGCCGCGTACACCCCGGGGAGTTTTACGCCTTGCCTCAGTCCCCCCAGATATTTAAGCAGATCCTTATGGTGGCCGGGATTGAGAAATACTACCAGGTGGCCCGGTGTTTCCGGGATGAGGACCTGAGAGCGGACCGACAGCCGGAATTCACCCAACTTGATATCGAGATGTCCTTTATCGATGAAGAGGACATCATGGAACTGACGGAGTCCATGCTGGTCCGCGCCTTTGCCGATGGTATCGGCCGGGAGATCTCGGTTCCCTTTCCGCGGATAACATATGACGAGGCCATGAAATCTTACGGGAGCGATAAACCCGATCTGCGCTTCGGGCTGCTCATACAGGACCTTACCGACCTGCTGCAGGGTTCGGAATTCAAGGTTTTCGCCACCGCCATCAACAGCGGGGGCGTGGTAAGGGCCATCAATGCCAAGGGTTGTGCTTCCCTGTCACGCAAGGAGATTGACGAATTGGTTCAGCTGGCAATTGACCTCGGGGCCAGAGGTTTGGCCTGGATACAGGTCACCGAAGAGGGCATGAAGTCTCCGATTGTCAAATTTATCAGCCCTGAGGACTTAGAAGGTATTACCTCCCGCCTGGAGGCGAAACCCGGCGATCTGCTGCTGTTCTGCGCCGATTTCGAAGATACAGTGGCCCGGGTGCTCGGGGGAATCAGGCTTGAGCTTGGAAAGCGGCTGCAGCTAATCGATGAAGATGCGTTCAACTTTGTCTGGGTTACCGACTTCCCCCTGCTGGAATGGGATGAGGAGGAGAACCGTTATATAGCCGTTCATCATCCCTTTACTTCCCCTCAGGACCCCGAACAGTTGGAGAGTTCACCCCAAACGGCCAAAGCAAGAGCCTATGACCTGGTTTTGAACGGAACCGAGGTCGGCGGGGGGAGTATTCGTATCCATTCCCGAGCACTGCAGGAGAAGATGTTTGCCCTGCAGGGGTTGACCCCTGAGGAGGTAGCCGACAAGTTCGGGTACATGCTGGAAGCTTTTGAGTACGGGGCTCCGCCCCATGGCGGTATCGCCTTCGGATTAGACCGGCTGATAATGCTGATGGCCAAGCGCGACTCCATCAGGGATGTAATCGCATTCCCCAAGACCCAAAGCGCTTCCTGCCCGATGACCCATGCGCCTTCATCGGTCAGACCGGAGCAGCTTAAAGAACTTAACATTAAAACCATAATTAAGTAAGGCCCAAAGCCGCGATCGGGTTGGGCGATTGTTGAAAACCCCGGCGGGCTGTGATATTATTAGCTTAGATCAGGGATACTAAAGAACAGCCCCTGCTGTGTTCGTGAAAGGCTGGTTTCGTTTTGGCCCAACACCAAAATGAAGGGCTTCTGGTCTCTGTCAGTGGCTTGCATGCCCTGTTTAACAGGGAGTCATAAAGCTGACAGGAGGTCGCCCACCTGCTAGAGACGCAGGTTCAAAACAACCGGCCATACACGACTCGGTGGGGTTAACTGTTTCTTGGGGGGCTTACCTTGGAAGACAGATGGGTAAGGACCAGACTGCTATTGGGAGATGAGGCCTGCCATCGGCTAATGCAGGCTCGAGTCATGGTTGTAGGATTGGGAGGAGTTGGCTCATATGCTGCCGAAGCCCTGGCCCGGGCCGGGATCGGGAACCTGATCCTGGTAGACCATGACCGGGTGATGATGAGCAATATCAACCGCCAGCTGGTGGCTCTCACCAGTACCCTGGGTCAACCCAAAGCGGAGGTCATGGCGAAACGGGTAAGGGACATAAACCCGGAATGCAAGGTGGAAGCCTGTGCGATCCGCTGCAGCCGGGAAACCGTCAATGATCTCCTCGGCAGGAAACCCGATTATGTGGTAGATGCCATAGATTCAGTTCCCGACAAGGTTTGTCTGATAAAAGAGTGTTTTACTGCCTCCATACCGATAATCAGCGCAATGGGAGCTGGAAATCGCATAGATCCCACCAAATTTTCCGTTGCCGACATATCGCAGACCCACACCTGTCCCCTGGCACGCAGGGTTCGGCATGAACTGCGGCGGGCCAACATATATGAAGGTGTGCGGGTGGTATATTCCCAGGAAAAACCGGTTTTAACCGCCACCAGGTCCCCAGTGGGGAGTATCTCGTTTGTGCCGTCGACAGCCGGATTGCTTCTGGCCGCTGCGGTGATAAAAGATCTTCTGACTGGTATTCAAAAGGCCGATTAATGTAATACTGCGATTAAAAAGAAAAGGATGATGGCATGAAGATCTTTTACCGCGCGCTGGGTGAGCTGAAGCAGAAGATGAATCCGGCGGAGGGGGTTATTAACACCGAAGAAGAGCTGGATGTGGAGACTCTGCTTGACATCCTGGGGATCAACCGCGATGACCTGGTTATCATGGTCAACGATCACAAGGCTGACGAAGGTGATCATTTGAAAGACGGAGACCGGGTGGTTATCATACCCTTCGTAGTAGGAGGGTAGAGAAAAGACGACAATTGGGAGGGTGTTGAAATGTACTGGAACCAGGAAATAGAATGCATGCCCCGGAAGGAACTGGATGAACTGAAGCTGCGGCGCCTTAAGGAAACCGTGTACCGGGTGTACTCATTCGTGCCCGGCTATAAAGCGAAGATGGATGAAATGGGGGTCAGCCCCGGCGATATCCAAAGCCTGGCGGATATCACCAAGTTGCCTTTTACCACCAAACAGGACTTGCGCGACAACTACCCCTTTGGGCTGTTTGCCGTGCCCATGACCGATGTGGTGAGAATCCACTCCTCTTCGGGGACTACCGGAAAACCAACCGTTGTAGGCTACACCAGGCGGGACCTGGACAGATGGGCGGAACTGATGGCCCGAGCCCTGACCTGTGCCGGTGCCACCCGCCACTCCGTGGTCCAAAACGCTTACGGTTACGGGTTGTTCACCGGCGGATTGGGGGTGCATTACGGAGCCGAGAAGATCGGAGCCTCGGTTATTCCCAGCTCGGGAGGCAACACCAAAAGGCAGATCATGCTGATGCAGGATTTCGGAACCACGCACTTAACCTGCACTCCTTCCTATGCTCTGTATATGCATGAGGTTATGGCCGAGATGGGGATTGACCCGTCGGAGTTGAAGCTTAAAGCGGGTATATTCGGAGCTGAGCCCTGGTCGGAAAACATGCGGCGTGATCTTGAAAACCGGCTGCAGATCGATGCTTTCGATATTTACGGTCTCAGCGAGATAATAGGCCCCGGGGTGGCCATCGAGTGCCCCGAGAAGAACGGCCTCCATGTATTTGAGGACAATTTTATTGCCGAGATCATCAACCCCGAAACCGGTGAGGTCCTGCCGCCGGGGGAAAAAGGAGAACTGGTTTTGACCACCATCAACAAAGAGGCTCTGCCCATGATAAGATACCGCACCCGCGATCTTACCTCCCTTAATTATGAGGCTTGTTCCTGCGGCCGGACCCATGTCAAGATGAGCAAGGTACTGGGGCGGTCAGATGACATGGTGATCATCAGAGGGGTTAACGTATTCCCGTCGATGGTGGAGAGCGTCTTGTTGAATATCCCCAATGTTGAACCCTATTACCTCCTGGTGGTGGAGAGAAGAAACAACCTGGATGAGCTGGAGGTCTGGGTCGAGGTTTCAGAAAAAGTCTTCAGTGACGAGATAAGGAAGCTGGAGCAGCTTGGAAAAACGATAACCAAAGAGTTGGAGAGCAGCCTGGGAGTATCGGTCAAGGTCAAGCTGGTGGAACCCAAGTCCCTGCAGCGAAGTGAAGGCAAGGCCAAAAGGGTTGAAGACCGCCGACAATTCTAAGGTATAATCAAAGTACCATGAGGCGGCGCCGTCCATTTAAATTGACAAACATGTTCCAATCAGAATTATGACCGCATACCGGAGGCGCGGACAGTGGGCGGCATGACTGCAATGTGCGAGGAGGGAGACAGTTATGGTTAAACAGATCTCCGTTTTTCTGGAGAACAAGGCGGGAAGGCTGGCAAGTGTAACCAAGGTTTTGGGGGATAACAGGATTAATATCAGAGCCCTCTCAATAGCGGACACCTCCGATTTCGGCATTCTCAGGTTGATTGTCAATGATCCCGAAAAAGCTTACAAAGTCCTGAAAAAGGCGGGATATACCGTCAGTGAGACCGAAGTCATCGCGGTTGAAGTGCCGGATACTCCGGGTGGGCTGGCCAGGGTTCTGGATATCATGGGAGAAGCCTCCATTAATATAGAGTATTTGTATGCCTTTATCGGAAAGGCTTCCGAAGATGCATTGGTAATTTTTAAAGTCGAAGACCCCGAACGGGCGGTTGAGGTCTTTAAGGCCAACGGGGTCAGTGTGCTGGACAGCAGCAAGGTGTATTCGCTCTAGTCATAATATCCCAGCGTTACGCGGTATTTCCGAGATATTGTTTGGAAGCGGGGCATAAAAAATACATAGATGCATATTAGGATTGTTCATAGTGTGCGGTGAGCCGGATGTATGAGGCTGCGGGTAACATACATATCCACACCCGGTATTCGGATGGATCGGGGAGCATACCCGAAATAGCCCGGTTCGCGGAGAGAGCGGGCCTTGACTTTATCGTCATCACCGATCACCACCGCCTGCAGGGGAAACCCGAAGAGGGTTACCATGGAAAGGTCCTGGTCATCGTCGGATGTGAATTCAATACTGAACGCAACCACTATCTGGGAATAGACATCGAACATGAGGTAGCCGGCAACGATGATGAGCCCCAGGCGGTGATTGACGGTGTGCATGCTCAGGGCGGGATCGGATTCCTGGCTCACCCCTTTGAAATCGGGTCTCCCGTCTACAAACAGGGCAAAACCTATCCCTGGACCGATTGGGAGGTAAACGGTTTTACCGGGATGGATATCTGGAGTTACCTTTCGCAGTGGAGGGATAATGTTTCCGGAATCCCCAAAGGAGTCTACCTCTATTTGAACCCCCACCACGCGTTCAGGCGGGGACCCCTTACCGCTGCTCTTCAGAAATGGGATGAGTTGTTGCAGCAGAGAATGGTCGTGGGCATCGGTTGTTCTGATGCCCACGGGATAAGAATCAACCTGGGTCCCTGGAAACCGGTGCTTTCTGATTACTATACCTGTTTTCGCAGCATCAATACCCACCTCCTGTTAAAGGAACCCCTGTCCGGTGAATTCAAAAAGGATAAGGAAGCGGTCATCGAGGCTCTGCGTGCCGGCAGGTGCTTTGTGGGTTACGACTTCTTCAAAAACTCCAAAGGATTTCGTTTTGAGGCCCATCGCTCCGGGCGGACAATACATATGGGCGAAAGAGCCCCAGCACAAGGCACCGTACTCAAGGTTTTTACCCCCGCCAATGCCCGGGTGCTCTTGATCAGAAACGGGAAACCGTATCTCGAAAGCACCGGCAGAACCCACCGTTTTTCCCAACTGCGCCCCGGGGTTTACCGGGTTGAGGTCCGGCACCGGCAGGGCTTGTCCTACCGCGCCTGGATCTATTCAAATCCCATCTACCTGGATTAATAAAAGCCGCTTACGAGCGCTAAAGTTCAACTTTAGCATTAGATGGTATACATCGTCCCCAACCGGTTGTCATCTCGCTAGAAACCCCCGCAGCATTGTCATACCCGCGCGCCCTTAAGGTAACTCTCATTCTGTATGCCGAATTCCGTTATAACCGGATACATGAACCCGAGCTCCCTTAACGCAAACTCCCAAACCGCTTGCCGATAATGATACAAGCGTACAGCCCAAAGGGACTTGCAGCCACCGCAGGCACCCGGCAACGGCAGAGCCTTGGGGCGAAATTGTCTGATCGGCGGTATTTGACCGTCTGTTTCCGCTTGTGAG
>JAKOVY010000052.1 GCA_029781825.1 Bacillota bacterium
AGCACCTTCTCCACCGCTGGAGCCTCCGGGGGTGCGGGTCAAATCCCAGGGGTTGTTGCTGCGACCGTACAGTTTGTTGTCGGTTTCCTGGCAGAAGCAGAGGACGGGGGTATTGGTTTTTCCCAGAATGATGGCACCTTCCTCTTTGAGGCGAGCCACGATCTCGGCATCCTGCTTCTCCACCACGTCGCGACGATGGGGAAGACCAGATGTGGTTCGCATTCCCGCCACGTGGAACGATTCCTTGATGCTGATGGGAACGCCGAACAGCCTTCCTTTTGCCAGGCCGTTGGCCAGATCCTGGTCGGCTTTTCGCGCCTCCGCACGGGCTTCCTCAAAACGGTCCTCCACCAGACAGTTGAGCCGGGGTTGGATCCGTTCCAGATGAGCGATAAAAACCTCCGTAACCTCCAGGGAAGACAATTCCTGACCGGCGATTTTGGCGGCCAGAGTTGTGGCATCCATGTCCAGAATATCTGCTCGCGGGGGAGTTTTTTCCGCCATAGCACTGCTCCTTTCTTACCTAGCCCGGGGGTGAAAAGGCGGTTGCTGGAAATGATGCATGGGGCTTGCAGAAGAAGGGCTATGCCATTTTCCACAATATACCATAGCCGGCGGGCAAAAACTAGATAGGACCATACCCTGAACCAGTAGAATAAACAGAGAACCGGAATTTGATATATAATTAATGATTGTAACAGCGTTTGAAATCGTCAACACCGCAAAAATCCCGGCGGCAGCTGTCAGCCGCATGGGCAGCGTCCGTCCTTGGGGAAAAGAGGCTCATGAAAAAGAAAACTTTTACCGTAACCTCTCTGATTTTGCTTATAGTTGCAGTGCGGCTTTTCGCGCGCTCAACCGACCTGGTTGAGAACTATTATGCCAATATCATTTTCAAGACCATAGCCCCGCCGTTAAGCAGATTAACCGGCATCCTTCCGTTTTCGGCGGCCGAGATCCTGGTTGTCCTGCTGGTTTTGTGGCTCTCAATCGATCTTTTAACATCTTTGGTCCGGCGGCATCGTCGCCAACCGGATGAGAAAATCAGCACTCTCTACACCTTCATAACCATGGCGGGCCTGGTATATCTGGTGTTCATGGGATTGTGGGGTCTGAACTATTACCGCATGGAATTTGCCCAAATCGCCGGGCTCGATACCGGTAATATCTCTATCCAGGAATTATACGCTTTGGGAGACAGCCTGGTGGAAGAGGCCAATCAGCTCCGGGCCGGGTTGAAGGAAGATGATGACGGGGTGATGAGCTTACCCAACCGGCAGGAAGTATTTAAGCAGGCGGTGGCCGGATATGATGTGCTGGCTCTGAAGTATCCGCAACTGGAAGGGGAATATGGAAGGCCGAAAGGGCTCTTGTTGTCCCGCATCGTCAGCTATACCGGGATGTATGGCTTCTATCTCCCGTTTACCGGTGAGGCCAACATCAATACCGCCATTCCGGAGTCCATGCTCCCTTTCAGTACCTGTCATGAAATGGCACACCAGCGGGGGATTGCGCGGGAGGGCGAGGCCAATTTTGTTGCCTATTTGAGCTGCGTTATGAATCCCCGGGACGAATTTCAGTACTCGGGGACCCTTATGGCCCTTACCTATGTTTTAAACGCCATTAACGGGAGGGACCAACAACAGTCTCAAGAACTTATAAAGAAGCTGTCTCCCGGGGTAGTAAGAGACCTGCAGGACATCCGGCTGTATTCAGAAAAACACCGGGGGCCGATAAGCCGCATATCAAATCGGATAAACGATATCTACCTCAGATCCAACTCCCAGACCAGCGGGGTACGGGGCTACAGTGAGATTGTTGAGCTTCTGGCAGCTTATCGGCGAAGTATGTCAGCCCAGCAGGCGGAGTAAAAGCGGCTGCAACAGGGATGATTCTTGTGTACCGCATGAAATAAACTATTGACAGGAGCTGTCAAGCAGGATAATCTCATGGCGTAGGATGTTCAAATTCTTCAAAGGGGAGTAGCCGACCGGTTTAACCGGTAATTGCAACCGTCATCACGATGCACAGCATCCGGGAGCAATCGCATTTTCGGGCAAGACCTTTGTAAGGCAGCTATGCCGGACAGGTCTTGCCTTTTTGCTTGTCGGGCAAACTACGCCCGGAGTGCTCAGGATGTCACGGGTGTTCAGTAATAGGGGGGGTAGCTTTGAAGCACTACTTAATGCCTGCCGAAGAAGTCATGAGGTTACAAGGCGTCACCGCTGACGGCCTGTCATCCTCAGACGCCAATGAGCGTTTGACTCGGGAGGGTCTCAACAAGCTGCAGGAGGCCAAGAAGAAATCGCTGCCGGCCAAGTTTCTGGAGCAGCTGGCCGATCCCATGATAGTCGTTCTCATCGGAGCGGCTATCGTCTCGGGGGCTTTTGGGGAAATCGCCGATATGGTGATAATTCTGGCCGTGGTGATATTGAACGGAATCCTGGGGGTATATCAGGAAGGCAAGGCGGAAAGAGCCATTGAAGCCCTGCAGGAGATGGCTTCACCCTTTTGCCGGGTGAGACGGGATGGCCAGGTTATGCTGATCAAATCAGAGGAGATCGTACCCGGGGATAGAGTGCTGATCGAGGCCGGGGATTCGGTCCCGGCTGATATGCGCCTCATCGAAACCGCCAGTCTGAAGATAGAAGAATCCTCGTTAACCGGTGAATCAATTCCGGTGGAAAAATGCAGCGATACCATAGAAACGGACGACCGGGATGTTCCTTTGGGGGACAGGTTTAATATGGCTTATATGGGCACCAGTGTCGCCTATGG
>JAKOVY010000101.1 GCA_029781825.1 Bacillota bacterium
TCTGTCCGTCGATGGTGGATACGGACTTGGTTACCTGGTCCCACTTATCCTGGTTAAAGTCGAAATACGAATCCAGCGGTGTTACATATCCGCTCGTCGCAAGACCTATGATCCAGTTGTCTTCAAGGGTTGCTATGTCGGCGAACGGTTCTCCGGCCATTACCGACGATGAATAGGTTTCAACAGTCTGGTCCCATGGAATGTTCACATACTCGAACTTGAAGTTGTACTTCTGTTCCATCTCTTCTCTGCGTGCCACCTGACGGTCTCCGCTGGGCGATCCGCCCTGAGGTGTCATGTCCCACCATGCAGCGACCTTTATGACCCTTCCCCCGAGATCCTTGACGACTTCCGGTTCAGGTTCGGGTTCTTCCGGTGCTGCCGGCTGTTCTGTAGGCTGTTCTGTAGGCTGTTCTGTCGGTTGTTCAGCCGGTTGTTCTGTCTTCTGACCGCAGCCTGCGATAACAGCTGTCATCATAACTGCTACCAGGCACAGAGCCAGTAATCTCTTAAGACTTTTTGACATAATGTAACCTCCTTATATTTTTTTGTTTATTAAAACCCGGACGGGTTTCAAACACAGGGTTACAATCGATCGTCTGGTCTTGCCCGAACTGCGCGCCTGAGAAGTGGCTGCGTCCAGTTTAAAATTTACCAGAACTATACCATGCTGTCAATACAGCCGGGTCCGGCGCAAAACACAGACGGATGCAGGGACATCAGCCCACGATACCGGTCCGCTCGATGCTCTCTACGAATCGTTTCTGCGCGAACAGGTATAGTACCAGCAGCGGCAGTATGACAAGCAGGCTTGCCGTGTTGGAATACATCGAACTTACCGCCGGGGCCAGGTATATCTCCGTGCCCACGACTCGGACCATATCTTTTGCTATCTGGTTCGATACATTGGCGGCCGCTTTTGCAAGCACCGGCGTATTCATCAGGAACAGGTTGGAGTAGAATGTATCTGTCCACTGCCATACGAACGAGAACAGGAACACGGTCACCATGGCAGGCACGGCACTGGGAAGCATTATCTGCACGAATGTCCTCAGCATTCCTGCACCGTCGACGCAGGCGGCTTCTTCAAGTTCCTTGGGCATATTTCTGAAGAACTGGCGCATGATGTATATATACAACCCGTTCTTCAGCCCCATCCCGGTCAGGGACATCAGGATGAAAGGCCAGTAACTTTCCAGGAGGTTTATGCCCCTGCCGCCCGTTATAGCCGAAATGATGCCGAAAAAGTCAAAGAATCTGAAATGCATGAACAATGAGACCATCAAAGTCTGCGGAGGCACTATCATCGTAAGGATGACCAGCGCGAACAAAACGTTCCTGCCCCTAAATTTGAACCTCGCAAACCCATAGCCGACGAGCGTGCACGAGATAAGCTGCATTATACTGGTCAGAGTGGCAAGTTTCAATGTATTCCAGAATGCAGTCGGGTACCGCATCGACTTGATGACAGTTTTGTAATTTTCCAGGGTCGGGTTCTTGGGGACATAACGCACAGTTACGTCGTATATATCTTTTTCAGGCATGAATGAAACCGACAGTTTCACCAGCGTGGGATACAGGATAAGGAAACATATCCCGAATATGATTACCCCCCTGACTATCGACCATCCATGTCTTCCCCACATATATAATATATTCCGATCGTGCTGTTTATCCCTGGTTTCAGATTTTCTGCGGAATATTCCTTTTATTTTCATAGTGACCTCCGACCCCTTTTAATCGTAATAGAATACCAGCCTCGAAACGATCCACATCACTATGCCGACTATCAGAAGGATCGC
>JAKOVY010000103.1 GCA_029781825.1 Bacillota bacterium
TCTGTCCGTCGATGGTGGATACGGACTTGGTTACCTGGTCCCACTTATCCTGGTTAAAGTCGAAATACGAATCCAGCGGTGTTACATATCCGCTCGTCGCAAGACCTATGATCCAGTTGTCTTCAAGGGTTGCTATGTCGGCGAACGGTTCTCCGGCCATTACCGACGATGAATAGGTTTCAACAGTCTGGTCCCATGGAACGTTCACGTATTCGAACTTGAAGTTGTACTTCTGTTCCATTTCTTCTCTGCGTGCCACCTGACGGTCTCCGCTGGGTGATCCGCCCTGCGGTGTCATATCCCACCATGCAGCGACCCTGATGACCCTTCCTCCGAGATCCTTGACGACTTCCGGTTCAGGTTCGGGTTCGGGTTCATCTTCCGGCGCTGACGGCTGATCTGCCGGCGGTTGTTCTGCCGGTGGCTGATCTGCCGGCGGTTGCTCTGCCTTCTGACCGCAGCCTGCGATAACAGCTGTCATCATAACTGCTATCAGGCACAGAGCCAATAATTTCTTAAGACCTTTTGACATAATGTAACCTCCTTGTTTTTTTTTGTTTTATTAAAACCCAAACGGGCTTTAATCACAGGGTTACAATCGATCGTCTGGTCTTGCCCGAACTGCGCGCCTGAGAAGTGGCTGCGTCCAGTTTAAAATTTACCAGAACTATACCATGTTGTCAATACAGCCGGGGCCGGCGCAAAACACAGACGGATGCAGGGACATCAGCCCACGATACCGGTCCGCTCGATGCTCTCCACGAAGCGTTTCTGTGCGAACAGGTAAAGTACCAGCAGCGGCAGTATGACAAGCAGGCTTGCCGTGTTGGAATACATCGAACTTACCGCCGGGGCCAGGTATATCTCCGTGCCCACGACTTGGACCATATCTTTTGCTATCTGGTTCGATACATTGGCGGCCGCTTTTGCAAGCACCGGCGTATTCATCAGGAACAGGTTGGAGTAGAATGTATCTGTCCACTGCCATACGAACGAGAACAGGAACACGGTCACCATGGCAGGCACGGCACTGGGAAGCATTATCTGTGCGAATGTCCTCAGCATGCCGGCACCGTCGACGTAGGCGGCTTCTTCAAGTTCCTTGGGCATATTTCTGAAGAACTGGCGCATGATGTATATGTACAGCCCGTTCTTCAGCCCCATCCCGGTCGCAGACATAAGTATGAAAGGCCAGTAACTTTCCAGGAGGTTTATGCCCCTGCCGCCCGTTATAGCCGAAATGATGCCGAAAAAGTCAAAGAATCTGAAATGCATGAACAATGGGACCATCAAAGTCTGCGGAGGCACGATCATCGTAAGGATCACCAGGGCGAAAAGGGTGTTCCTTCCCCTGAACTTGAACCTGGCAAATCCATAACCTATCAATGTGCATGAAATAAGCTGCATTATACTGGTCAGAGTGGCAAGTTTCAATGTATTCCAGAATGCAGTCGGGTACCGCATCGACTTGATGACAGTTTTATAATTTTCCAGGGTCGGGTTCTTGGGGACATAACGCACAGTTACGTCGTATATATCTTTTTCAGGCATGAATGAAACCGACAGTTTCACCAGCGTGGGATACAGGATAAGGAAACATATCCCGGCTATGATTACCCCCCTGACTATCGACCATCCATGTCTTCCCCACATATATAATATATTCCGATCGTGCTGTTTATCCCTGGTTTCAGATTTTCTGCGGAATATTCCTTTTATTTTCATAGTGACCTCCGACCCCTTTTAATCGTAATAGAATACCAGCCTCGAAACGATCCACATCACTATGCCGACTATCAGAAGGATCGC
>JAKOVY010000105.1 GCA_029781825.1 Bacillota bacterium
CTCTAATATGGCTGGCAAAACACCTGTTGAAGCTATCCGTTATTACCGATCTTTATGCCATCCAGCTATCGGCGCTATGCCTGTGGTCGTTCTGGATCGCTTGGCCGTCCATATCTCCGACCTTTTCCGCCTCAACCAAATACCTTGGGACCATTCCCCACGTAATATTAAGAAATTGAACGAAACTCAGGCCTATTACAGTATTATGTCATGCCCAGGAAATACTTATGGATAGAGAGATCGGTCGTCAATTCGGGATGAAACGAACACGTCAAGAGGTTCTTCTCCCTGGCCATGACCACCTTGCCATCAAAAACCGCTAGTACTTCGGTCTCTCCCCACACACGGTCGATATATGGAGCGCGGATAAAGATCCCTCTTACTTTTTTGGGAAATCCTTTTACGTCCAGATCGGCTTCGAAACTGTCAATCTGCCGCCCGAAGGCATTACGACGGGCGGAGATATTCATCAAGCCCAGAGTAAACTGATCGGAACCGGGAATCTCCTTGGCCATCACAATCATGCCCGCACAGGTGCCGAAAATCGGCATTCCGCTTTGGCTGCGCTCAACTATACCATCGGCCAGGTCGTATGAAACCATCAGCCGCCCAATAGACGTACTTTCTCCGCCGGGGATGATCAGCCCATCGAGTCCCTTTAATTCCTCTTTTCTTCTAACTCTGATGGCCTTGGCCCCGCATTTCCGCAATGCGTCCTCGTGCTCGGCAAATGCCCCCTGGAGCGCAAGGACGCCGATAACCTTTTTACCAGCCACGTTCCTGCATCCTCTCTTCAGACGTCAGCGTTTTTATGTCTATACCGGTCATGGCTTCTCCCAAATCCCGCGAAATCTCCGCCAGGACCTGGGGATCATCATAATAGGTGGTAGCCGCGACGATCGCTCGAGCCCGGGCTACCGGATCACTGGACTTGAATATGCCTGAACCCACAAAATTCCCATCGGCCCCCAGCTTCATCATCAAGGCCGCATCCGCCGGGGTGGCAATACCTCCGGCCGAGAAGTTGACGACGGGGAGACGCCCGGTTTTCGCCACCTCCAGTACCAGTTCGTAAGGAGCCTGAAGTTCTTTGGCCGCTGTCATCAATTCATCCTTGGGCAGACTCTTGAGCCACCGTATCTCATCCATGATCTGCCGCATGTGCCGAACCGCCTCCACCACATTTCCGGTTCCAGGTTCTCCTTTGGTGCGGATCATGGCCGCCCCCTCTCCAATTCGGCGAAGGGCTTCTCCAAGGTTTCGAGCCCCGCAAACAAAGGGCACGTTAAACTCGTGTTTGTTTATGTGATACTTCTCGTCGGCCGGGGTCAGCACTTCACTTTCGTCGATATAATCCACTCCCAGGGCCTCAAGAATCTGAGCCTCCACGAAATGGCCGATCCTGCACTTTGCCATCACCGGTATGGTAACCGCATCCATAATCCTTAGAATAACTGTAGGATCAGCCATCCTGGCCACGCCGCCTGCAGCCCGGATATCAGCAGGTACTCTTTCCAAGGCCATTACCGCACAGGCCCCGGCTTCTTCCGCTATCTTGGCCTGTTCGGGGGTGGTTACATCCATAATGACCCCGCCTTTCAGCATTTGGGCCAATCCTTTTTTTACAGCAAACGTAGCTTTCTGGGCCACCATCGTTCTCCTCCTTTTTACCAAACCATTTTATCAAAACCAGATCTGCCTCTCAATTATACAGCTTCTTCATCGCTCTTGAAACGGGCCATCGATACTATCCGGTCCCCCGCATCCAGTCTCATCAGTACGATACCCCGGGTGTACCGGCCCTGCCGCGATATGTCTTCCGCTGCCAAACGTATCACAATGCCGTTGCCGGTGAGCAGCATCAGTTCTTCTTCATTTGATACCACCTTGGCCCCGATTACCGCTCCCGTTTTATTGGATAAGTTGATGGCTTTGAGTCCTTTACCCCCCCGCTTCTGTATGCGGAAAAGCTCCAGTGAACTGCGCTTCCCATATCCTTTTTCCGTAGCCAGAACCAGGTCGGCTCCCGGCTTGAACTTGTCAACATCCACGACTTCTCCGCCGTCAGCCAGGACTATGCCTTTGACTCCGGCGGCTATTCTTCCCATAGTTCTGACATCGCCTTCGTCAAATATAATTGCCATCCCGTTGGAAGTAACCAGGATAATCTTATCCCCGGGGCGGGTCTTTTTCACCCCGATCAGTTCATCGCCTTCCCTCAGGGTAATCGCTATGATCCCGCTTTTCCTTATGTTTTCAAAGGCTGAGATGTCTACCTTCTTAACGAGTCCCGATCTGGTCACCATCAAGAGGCTTTGTTCCTCCGTAAAATCGTTAACCGTTATAATGGTAGTCACTCTTTCCTGGGGATCCAGGGAGAGGAAGTTTATGGCCGGCGTTCCCTTGGAATGGCGGGACGCCTCCGGAATGTTGTAGGCTTTGGAAGAGTATACCTTGCCTTTGTTGGTAAAGAAGAGCACCGTCGCCAGGTTGCTGGTGACAAATATCTCGGTAGCGAAATCTTCCAACTTGGTTGTGGTGCCTACCTGTCCTCTGCCGCCCCGCTTTTGGCTGCGGTAAGCACTCAGCGGTTGCCGCTTAATATAGCCTCGGTTGGTAAGGTTGATGACAATGCTTTCTTCTTGAATAAGATCCTCGATATCTTCGCTGGTTTCATGCTGCTGGACCTTGGTACGGCGGGCATCCCCGTATTTCTCCTTAACCCTGGTCAACTCTTCCTTGATTATAGCCACTACCCGCTCCGGCCGGGCCAGGATATCTTCAAGATCACGGATGCTCTCCAGGAGATCCAGAAACTCATCTTCCAGTTTTTCGCGTTCCAGGCTGGTCAGGCGGCGCAGTCTCATATCCAGTATGGCGTTGGCCTGTTCTTCCGACAATCCGAAATTGCTCATCAGCCCTTCTCGCGCTTCCCTGTCATCCTCGGCGTTTCTGATGATTTTAACGACTTCGTCCAGATGATTGAGGGCTATACGCAGACCTTCAACTATGTGCAGCCTCTTCCTGGCCACCTCCAGCTCATACCTGGTACGCCTGGTGGTAATATTTTTCCGGTGATCGAGGTATAAGGACATCATCTCTTTCAGGTTCAAAACCCGAGGAACAGAGTCCACCAGGGCCAGCATGGTGATGCCAAAGGTTTCCTGCATCTGGGTATGTTTGAAGAGCTGGTTGAGGACTATCTGCGGAGAAATATCTTTGCGGGTTTCGATCACAATTCGAATCCCGCTGCGATCGCTCTCATCCCTCAGATCGGTAATTCCGTCTATCTTCTTTTCCCTCACCAGCTCGGCAATCTTTTCCACCAGGCGGGCTTTATTCACCAGATAAGGGATTTCAGTCACTACAATCTGGTACCTGCCGTTCTTGAGCTCCTCGATATGAGTTTTACTGCGGATCTTGATGGTTCCCCGGCCTGTAGTGTAGGCATCTCTGATGCCCTTGGTCCCGTTTATTATCGCTCCGGTTGGAAAGTCCGGGGCAATTACAACCTTCATCAACTCGCTTATATCAATGTCCGGCTTATCCAGAAGCAATATCAACCCGTCCACTATTTCACCCAGGTTATGGGGAGGAATATTGGTAGCCATACCGACGGCTATGCCGGCCGATCCGTTTATAAGAAGATTGGGAACCCTTGATGGCAATACTTCCGGCTCCTCACGGGTGTCATCGTAGTTGGGCTTGAATGAAACCGTTTCTTTGTCGATGTCCGCCAGCATCTCGGTGGCTATAGGCGCCATGCGGACCTCGGTGTACCGCATAGCCGCTGCCGAATCACCGTCAATGGAACCAAAGTTGCCGTGTCCATCAACAAGCGGATAACGGAAGGAGAAATCCTGGGCCATTCTTACCATGGCATCATAAACCGCCGCATCACCGTGAGGGTGATACTTTCCCAAGACTTCCCCTACCAGGTTGGCGGATTTGCGATGGGGTTTGTCGGGAGTCATACCCTGTTCATACAGGGCATACAGTATGCGGCGGTGAACCGGCTTAAGCCCATCTCTGACATCAGGCAGTGCGCGCGATACGATGACACTCATTGAATAATCGAGGAATGAGCGCTTGACCTCTCTCTCAATATCAATGGATATTATTCTGGAGCCTTCAGCTTTCAAAGTTATTCCTCCCAGTTTGAGATATCTTAAATCCGTTATAACAACCTTATTGTATTCTCGATAACTCGTAATTGCACAGAAATAGTCTAACATATTAGAACCGGATTAAACAGTTAATGGTAGACGGTCTTGCACTGTATGTAAATAAAAACAGCGTCCGGGGACGCTGTTTTATTTGATAAATTGGGGGGTCAGTTTTCTTAATGCAGCTTCGAGGCCCACTTCTTGATTTCGGCGATGGCCTCCTCATCAACATCTCCATCCCACTTGAACCCCGGGGCAATGAGATCGGCTTTCAGTTCCCGAGATTTCTCCTCCAGCAGGTCAACCGCACGGCAGTATTCATCCCAACTGCTGTCCCCGGGACCGAATACTGCCACCTTCTTTCCGCTCAGGTCCAACCGGTCCATCTCTTCGTAAAAGTCCTGAAAGTCCTCCTGTAACTCACCATCATTCCAGGTTGAAGAACCCAGCACTATAAGGTCATAATCCAGAACATCTTCGGGAGCTACGTCGGTCACCCTTTGGACGGTCACATCAAATCTTGACTGCAGTTCCTCCGCCAAGGCTTCGGCCAGGCTCTCTGTGTTGCCGGTGTTGGAGCCATAAACAATGATTGCTCTCTCCAAAGGAATCCCTCCTAAAAAATTGTCGCAACATTATTATTAGATTACTCTCTCCGGATTATCCCGGTTTTATGGGTCAAGCAGTCAGGTCCAGGTTCATAAAGTGCGACGCTGCTGGGCAGTATACAGAATAGCGATTGGTCACAACCGGAGGAGGTGAGGTTATGCCGAATTTGACCAATATGGAGCTTGAAAGCCTGCGGGAACTGATAATGGAGGAAACTTTGGCCGCAAGCAAGTTTGCTGCTTACGCTCAAACCGCAACCGATTCTGCTCTGAAAAATCATCTGAACAAAGCCGCGCAAGAAGCAGGCCGCAACGTTAAAGCCCTCAAACAATTCTTGTCATAGGAGGTTGACAATATGCTAAAGGACAGGGATATAGCTTCCGACTGCATGGAAATGCATAAGCATGGAGCTATTGATTTGACGCGAATGGCCCTCGAGTGCAATAATCCTCAGCTGCGGCAGACCCTCATCACCATGCGCAACAAATGCGAACAATACCAATACGAATTGGCACAGATAGCCTCCAGCAAAGGATGGTACGTCCCCTCCCCTGGAGCTGACGCCAACGAAATCGATCAAGTCTCACAGTCGCTTTCCCAGATCGTCGGCTACTAGATTATTAAGGTTCTTCGGGGAAGGACTCCAAGTCCTCCCCCAATTTTCTGCCCTCTCTGCACGGCATACCCAAAACAAAGGCCGCATCTAATCAAGGATGCGGCAATTCGGCAGGTGAACAAGGTTTCTTTGGATTGCAAGTTTAAAAACTGATGCTCTATCCCTATCCTTTGTTTGGAATGTACCGGGTTAAGTAGTCTCAACTTCTTCTTTCTTGGTTATATACTGGTGCAGCAAGTACTCGCCAATGGCTATCAAAACTCCGAACGTGATCAGGGCGGCAACAGAGGTGTCAAACGTTGTGAATAACAGGCTTACAATATAAGCCACTATCCCGGCCATGACCCCATCCGCGATCGATGCTACCAGATTGCCGTAACTGGGAAGAATAACCAGGTCGCCAATCAGGTAGTTTACGGCTGTTACCACAATGGATACGGCCAGAATCCAACTCCAGGGATTACGCACCATGAAATAGAAAGCAACAGCCGCCAGGATGAAGGTCATTACAAACTTAATAGCCAAAGTGGTTCCGCTTCTTTCCAAATTTTATTTCCTCCTTTCTTTGGAGCTGTATTTTACACGATATTTACTTTATCCATTTTGCCCAGAATTTTTTGGATCTATTCGATTTAAACACTGAATTTCACTCAGAACCACCGCAACGACCAGGAACAGAAAAAAAGAAAAGCAGATGTCTTTTTTGGCACCTGCTTTTTACTCTCTCGGTTTTGCTTTGCCTGACGTCCCGGTCTATACGGTACCTGCGCCAGGAGCTATACGTCCAGGTTAACCACCAGATTGGCATTTTCCTGAATGAATTCGCGGCGAGGCTCCACCCGCTCTCCCATCAAGTCGGAGAATATCTGGTCCGCTCGAATGGCATCCTCAATCGATACCCGCAGAATGGTGCGGTTTTCCGGATTCATGGTGGTTTCCCAAAGCTGTTCGGGGTTCATCTCTCCCAGGCCTTTATAGCGCTGGATACGGTACTTCTTGTTCTCCTGCTGAGAAAGGAACGCCTGCAGATCCTGCTCCCGGTAAAAATAATGGTCTTCGGATCCCCTGCGCAGCCTGTACAAGGGCGGCTGTGCAATATAAATATAACCGTTTTCAACCAGCGGGCGCATATAGCGATAGAAAAACGTAAGGAGCAAAACCCGAATGTGTGACCCGTCAACATCGGCATCGGTCATGGTTATTATCTTGTTGTACCGGCACTTGGTTATATCGAAATCCTCGCCAATCCCGCTGCCGATGGCCGTTATCAGCGAGCGTATCTCTTCATTGGAAAGGATTTTGTCCAGCCGTGATTTCTCCACATTAAGGATCTTGCCCCTGAGCGGCAGGATCGCCTGGAACCTGCGGTCCCTCCCCTGCTTGGCCGATCCGCCGGCGGAGTCTCCCTCTACGATATACAGCTCGCACAAGGCCGGGTCCCTTTCGCTGCAGTCCGCCAGTTTACCCGGCAGAGTGGAGACCTCAAGCGCATTTTTACGGCGTGTCAGTTCACGAGCTTTGCGGGCCGCTTCCCGCGCCCGCCGGGAGGCCAAGGCTTTCTCAACTATCTTTCTGGCTACCGTCGGGTTTTCGTTCAGGAAATCAGTTACATTCTCGTAAACCGCGTTTTCTACCAGGCTTCTTATATAGCTGTTTCCGAGCTTGGTTTTAGTCTGCCCCTCGAACTGGGGTTCACGAACCAGAACGGAAATTATGGCGGTTATACCTTCCCTGATATCTTCCCCCGCCAGATTGCCTTCCTGCTCTTTGATCACGCCGTTGCGCTTGGCGTAATCGTTGATAACCCTGGTCAAGGCATTTTTGAAACCTAACTCGTGAGAACCTCCCTCTTGGGTGTGAATGTTGTTGGCATAGGAATAAATATTCTCGGTATAGCCGTTGGTGTACTGAATACCAACCTCTATTACCGTATCCTCTTTCTTCTCCTCAAAGTATATAATCTTGGGATTTATCACTTCTTTATTCTTGTTTAAATAGGATACATAATCCCTTATGCCCCCAGTGTAATAGAAATGCTTTTCCTGCCCGGTTCTCTCATCCAATAACGAAATGCTTACACCCTTATTAAGAAAGGATAATTCTCGCAGGCGCTGGGCGATTATATCGGCTGAGAATTCCGTCTCTTCGAAGATCTCGGGATCCGGCTCAAAGGTTATCTTGGTACCATCAAAATCCGCCGTGCCATGGACCTCAAGGGGTGTGACCGGCTTTCCCCTTTCATATTCCTGCTGATAAACCTCACCGTTGCGCGCCACCTCAACGGACAGTTTTCTGGAAAGAGCGTTCACCACTGAAAGACCCACACCATGGAGACCGCCGGATATGGTATATCCGGAACCCCCGAACTTGGCTCCGGAATGCAGAGTAGTCAGGATGAGCTCCAGAGCGGGGATTCCCATTTTGGGGTGTATATCGACCGGTATTCCCCTCCCGTTGTCCATCACTGTTATCCGGTTATCCTTATGAATAATAACCTCTATCTTGTCGCAGTAACCGGCTACTGCTTCGTCGATGCTGTTATCAACTATTTCGAAGACCAGGTGATGTAATCCCCGGGAACCTGTGGTGCCGATGTACATCCCGGGTCTTTTCCTGACCGCCTCCAAACCTTCAAGGACCTGAATATCAGATGCGCTGTAGCCGTTTACATCGTGACTCATTGTACGCCTCCTTTGTTGTGGGACCTCTTATACAAGGTGATCGAGGATATTGGAGAAAGGTATATATCACTATCAGTTATCACCAGAGATTTTGCTCTATCCATGGAACATATTAAATGAAGGTTCTTTTCCGCTTGGCCCAGTTCTATTATTTCCTTCAGGGTGATGTTTATATAGGAATCAATGTTGATTATAGCTACAACTTTGTCGGCTGAGATCATCTGATCGCTTCCCAGATGTATGAACATAATATAATCCCCTTTCACTCTGACAGTCTGCCTTGTTCTAACCAAACCATTTTACCATTAATATTGTTAAACAGTGAACCATCCACTGAGGTCATGAAGGTCTGAAACGATGAATTCATTAGGAAGTCCAGCATTGTTGTCCTTCTATCTATATCGAGTTCTGCCAGTATTTCATCCAGCAGCAAAATGGGGTAGGCGCCCCTGATTTTTTTGAAAACCTCAACTTCCGCCAATTTCAATGCCACCGCAATATTTCTCTGTTGTCCCTGGGATGCAAAAATGCGCGCGTTTTTTTGGTCCAGGTAAAAATTAATATCGTCCCGATGGGGCCCAATCAGAGTTGTCTTTCTTTGTTTTTCCTTGATGTATTTCTCCTGCATTGCCTGGACTACAATTTCCCTGATGCTGTCCAGGTTTACCTTTCCTCCCGGCAGGTTAAAAGTCAAGGCATACTTAAGCTGAAGATCCTCGTTTCCGCCAAGGCGGTTATAGAAACGCTGGGTCAGTTCATCAAGAATTTTCAGGAGGTTAAGCCGAGCGAGGGTTATCTGCGCTGCCGTCAAAGAGAATACATGATCCAGGGCCCTTAACATTCCGGGATCAGGAAGATCGCCTTTTAGTAATGCGTTTCTCCGGTTCAGCAGTTGCTCGTAGTTTTCCAGGAAAGTCCTGTGCTCCGGGGAGATGTTCCTTAGGAGGTTGTCAAGAAACGCTCGCCTTTTCTGGGGAGGACCCTTAATCAAATAAAGGTCATCAGGTGTAAACAAGACTGCCGCCAATCGTTCCTGGTTCAGGGCATATTTTTTGTTGTCAATTGTAAGCCGCTTTCTCTTTCCCTGTGTGTACTGCAGAGAAATCGTGTGTTTCTTATTCAAGTAAAGATAGGCTGCCTGGATAAAAAACCGGTCTTGTCCCAGCCTTATCAAATCCTTGTCAAGCGCACTGCGAAAACTTGACCCGGTTGCCAGCACGTAAATGGCTTCCAAAAAGTTGGTTTTCCCCTGGGCGTTGTTTCCCAAGAGGATGTTTACTCCTCTTGCCGGCACATATCTGACTCTTTCCAGATTTCGAAAGTCATTGATCTGTATCTCCGTAATGTACAAACCTTTTTCCTCTTAACCTGTGCGTAGTGGAACCAGCACGTAAGTGTAGTTTTCGTCTTCCGGGTTTTTAATAACGGCCGGACCTAACGGACCGGACAAACTAATCTGTATGTTTTTGTTTTCCTGGCTGAGCAGCTTTACGGCATCGAGGAGATAACGGGTGTTAAAGTTCAATTCCACCGCCTGCCCGGACTGGTCCTCAATGTCTTTTATTATCTCCGTCATCTCACCCATCTTCTCTGAAAATGCCGATATAACCAGTTGATCCGGTTCGAAATTCATCTTTACATACTGAATCATATTCTGATCGTGCGGCATAATAGAGGTTCTCTCCAGCGATTGTGCAAGTAACGATGAGTTCACCAGAAAGGTATTTACAAAGTTTTTGGGTATTACCTGCAGGTAATTGGGATACTGTCCCTCAATAAGCCTGGATGAGCATGAAAGTTCGTGCTCCGCCGTGTAGAACACGATGTGATTGTCAGCCAGACCAATGTTAATCTCGGAATCGCTGTCCTCGAGAATGCGTGCAATGTCACTCAATATCCGCACGGGAACAATATATTGCCCGGGCAGTTTTTCACTTTTAATCTGTTCACTTTTGATCACAGCCAGCCGGTGTGTGTCCGAAGCCACCATGGTTAAGGAATCACCGGAAAAATCAAATAAAATTCCGGTAAATACCGGCTTGAAATGGGTCACCGCAGCAGCGATCACCGTTTTGCGGATAAAATTCTTTAAAACTGCCTGGGGAATGGTACTGATATGAGAAACCTTGTTAAGCGGCATATCCGGAAAATCGTCGAGATTGTAAATGTTTAGATTGCTGGAAGACAAACCGTTGTAGACATTCAGCTTGTTATTGGTTTCATCCAAAGAAATAGTTACTTCTTCCTCGGAAAGATGACGCACGAGATCGCTGAAGTACTTGGCGTTTACCAGGGTACTTCCCTCGGAAACAATATCAACCGGATAGATGATCTTTTTTATCCCTATATCAAGGTCGGTTGCCTGAAGAGTCAGTCTATCTTTTTCGGCCGTCATCAGCATCCCGGACAGGGCAGGTATCGTATCCTTCGACGACGCAGCTCGCTGCACTATGGAAGCTGCTTGGGCCAGCAAATTTTTGTTGATAGAAAATTTCATAAAGGCACCTCCGTAAATTCAATGGGCTTAATAAATTACTTAATTACAATTTAGGAGCACTAGTAGTACCGGTTGATATGTTGAAAACTCATGAGATCTCAGGTCCAGCGAGCTTTATCGTATGTTGAAAAGAAATCACATTCTACTTAATTGGTAACAGGCGGTTTAGTATGATTCAATCTTGTATTTAAGTTCGTTGATGATCTTTTCTAATACGGGGTCGGTTTTTAATTCACGAGATATCTTGTCATAAGCGTGCAGAACCGTGGTGTGGTCCCTGCCGCCGAATATATCACCGATCATCGGTAAGGACCATTCCGTCAGTTCCCGGGATAAGTACATAGCTATCTGCCTGGGAAAAGCCAACTGTCTGGTCCGCCGTTTGGAAATCAAATCGGAGACGGTAATACTGAAATAAGAAGCTACGGCTTCCTGAATCGCTTCGATCGTGATTTGCTTTGGAGTTGGCGGGGGCAAAATATTTTGCAACGCCTCGGTTGCAGTATCCATGGTAATAGGTTGATTTTTAACTCTGGCAAAGGCTACGGTTCGGGTGAGCGCCCCTTCAAGCTCTCTGATATTGGATTGGATGTTGGTGGCTATGTAAAGCAACACTTCGTTGGGAACTTCCAGTGATTCGTGCTGGGCTTTTTTCTTCAGGATAGCTATTCTGGTTTCCAGATCGGGGTACTGGATGTCGGTTAAAAGTCCCCATTCGAAACGGGAGCGAAGACGGTCCTCCAGAGTGGGGATTTCGCGGGGAGGACGATCGCTGGAGATAACTATTTGTTTGTTGGCCTCATAGAGTGAGTTGAATGTATGGAAAAACTCTTCCTGGGTCCGCTCTTTGCCTACCAGGAATTGAATATCATCTATAAGGAGAATATCTATATTGCGATACTTGTTGCGGAATTCGCTGGTCTTGTCATCGCGAATGGAGTTTATAAGCTCGTTGGTAAACTGCTCCGAAGAAACGTATACAACTGTGGCCATTGAGTTTTTGTTGAGAATGTGATGGCCGATGGCCTGCATTAGATGGGTTTTTCCCAGACCAACGCCGCCGTAAATAAATAGAGGGTTATATGCTTTTCCGGGGGCCTCGGCTACAGCGTAAGATGCGGCATGGGCAAAACGGTTGCTGTTGCCCACAACGAAGGAATCGAATGAGTATTTTGGGTTTAAACGGTTTCCTGTGTAATCATTAATTGAAGGCGTTCTGACGATCAATTTCAGCTTGACCGGATGCTGTGTAAAAAGGTTGATTTTTTCATTCAGCAGGTGCCAATATCGGGATTGTATCCATTCCTTGACCAGAACGCTGGGAACCGAAACATTAAAGTATTCATCGTCGCAGCTTTCAAAATCGGTAGCCGAAAACCAGGCATCGAAGCTGGTGGGGCCAATATCATCGCGGATAAGAGATAATACCCGGTCCCATATTGCAAAGTAATCGTCCATAGTATCCCCCTGTTTATATGTGGATAAGTCGTTGGTCAGGCTGTGGATAGTGTGTATAGGTTTGCTTTACCAGGCCAAAAATCTAGTAACATGATAACAGAATAGCAGATAAAAATGAAGAAGAGGCAGAGCATAAAAGGCCTTTCCTTGACACGGCTGAGCGGTAAAAATATAATGAAAGATGCATTGGAAATCCGAGGGAGGGAAAATCCTTCAAATGAAGAGAACATATCAGCCTAAGAAAAGAAAAAGGAAACGATTGCACGGTTTTTTGAAAAGGATGTCCACCTCCGGCGGCAGGAAGGTCTTAAGCCGCAGAAGGAAAAAAGGACGGGTCAGATTGAGCGCTTAAGGCCGTTAGTCGGCCTTAATTTTCTAAAAGAGGTTTGAGATGCTGGGTACGGACAGGACCCTTCGCAAGAAGAGCGAGTTCGGCCATGTTTTTCGCGCGGGTAAAAAAAAGGTTGGACAATTCATGGTGGTGTACGCGGTAAGAAACGGGCTTGAACAAAACAGGTACGGGATAGTAACGAGCAAAAAAGTAGGCAATGCAGTCCGTCGTAACCAGGCAAGGCGACGATTGCGGGAGTTTATCAGGAAAACGGATAGAGGGCTGAAAAGCGGCTACGATGTAGCGATAATCGCTCGGACCGGTATCGATAGTGCCAGTTTTAAGATGCTCGAAGAAGAGGGTCAGCAACTGCTGAAAAGGTTGGGTCTGTTAAGGTGTCAAGAGTCTTGATCAAACTGATAAGAGCATATCAGATGATAAGTCGGCTCTATCCGCCCCATTGCCGTTTTGTTCCTACATGTTCGCAGTATGCGGTAGATGCTTTACAAAAGTACGGAACCATTAAAGGCAGCTTGCTCAGTGTAAAAAGGATTTTGCGCTGTCATCCTTTCAATGAAGGCGGTTATGACCCGGTTCCATAAGGCGGGAGGTGAAGGTTGGATTTGTGGCAGTCTATTGTTACCGGATTCAGCGAGCTGATTCAGTTCTGTTATCGCATAACTGATATGGTAGGCCTGGCCAACTATGGTCTGGCTATTATACTTATTACCTTCATAATCAAGATAATACTTTACCCCCTGACCAACTCTCAGATGAAGTCGATGCGGGGTATGCAGGCTATTCAGCCCAAGGTAAAGGAACTGCAAGCAAAGTACAGGGATAATCCCGAAAAGATGCAGGCTGAAACCATGAAGCTTTACAGGGAACATGGGGTTAATCCCTTTGGCGGGTGCCTGCCTCTTTTGATACAGATGCCGATCCTTATAGCCTTCTATCAAGCCCTGATCAATTTCAAGTACACGGTACCGGCACATGCATCATTCTTATGGGTGCCGAATATTTCGTCGCCTGACCCCTACTACATACTGCCGATACTGACGGCTGTGACAACCTATTTGCAACAGAAAATAAGCACCGTAGACTCCAACGATCCCACCCAAAAGACCATGATGTTGGTGATGCCCCTTTTTATCGGTTGGATAGCGATGAAGTTTGCAGCCGGGCTGGCAATTTACTGGGTGACCTTTAATTTGCTCAATATACTGCAGCAGCTGTATGTTAATTACAAAAATCAAGCCAGTTTGGCTGTATCGGGTGCCGGGGGAGGACAAGTGGCTGTAACCGAAACTGGAAGCGTTGAGAGTGAGAATACCGAGAGTGATTTGAGTCCTGAAGCCATTCAGGAAAAAGGAGGAAACGCTCATGCTAAGTCTCGAAAAAAAAGGAAAAAGCGTAGATGAGGCTGTTCAACTGGCATTGGAGGAATTGGGTGTAGGCCTGGAAGACGTGGTAATTGAGGTGTTGGAAGAGCCAAGCCGGGGAATATTAGGTATAATCGGCAGCAAGCCGGCAGTGGTAAGAGTTGAGATAAAAAACCGCCCGGAAAAGGTGGCCCGGGAAAAACTAAAAGCCCTGTTGGATGTAATGAATATCAATCATCAGATTGAACGCGTTGAGGTGCAGGATGGGGTTGTAAGGATAAACATCACGGGTAAAGACATGGGATTGCTTATTGGCCGCAAAGGGGAGACGTTGAACGCAGTCCAGTTTATTCTCGGTATGATGGTGAACAAGGTACTTGATGAGAAAGTAAGGATCGTACTCGATGTTGAGGATTATCGAATGCGCAGGGAGGAATCGCTTAAGAGCCTTGCGGTCAGTCTTTCCGAGAGGGTTAAGCGAACTAAACGCAGTGTTGTAATGAGGCCTATGGGGCCACATGAGAGAAGAGTTGTTCATACGGCCTTACAGGGAGATCCCGAGATAGTGACGTACAGCCAGGGGGAGGAACCCAACCGAAAAGTAGTTATATCGCTGAAAAAATAAGGCCGAAAGGCCTTTTTCTTTTGGAGGAGTAACATTGGGAGACTGTATTGCTGCTATATCGACGCCCCCGGGTGAAGGGGGAATCGCCATTATAAGGGTGAGCGGCGAGGCTGCTCCTGAAATTGTGGACAGGATATTTTCCTCCCGATCGGGGAAAAAGCTTGGGGAGCTTCGTTCCCATTCGCTGAATTTGGGTTACATAAGAGATGAAAACGGGACCATTATCGATGAGGTACTGGTCAGCCGCATGGACGCCCCTCGCAGTTACACGGGAGAGAATGTGGTCGAGATTAACTGCCACGGAGGAGCAGTAGCCACTCGCAAATGCCTGGAACTGGTTTTAAAAGCGGGGGCCAGGCTGGCAGAACCGGGCGAATTCACGAAAAGGGCATTTTTAAACGGCCGGCTTGATATGGTTCAGGCGGAGGCGGTTATAGAGATAATCAGAGCCCGGAGCGAGAAGGCACTCGCTCTCTCAACCCGGAACCTGACGGGAGCCTTGAGCAGGACCCTGCAGCAGGTGGAGGATGAGCTTATATTTATAAATTCACGCCTTGAAGGCAGCATCGATTTCCCGGAAGAGGTTGGTGAACCGGACTGGCTGGAGATTGAGGAACGTTTGCGGGCAGTCGAAGAAAGGCTGCAAAAGCTGGCAGCCAGCAGCAAACGTGCCCGAGTGTATCGGGATGGAGTTAGAGTCGTTATTGCCGGCAAACCCAATGTCGGCAAATCCAGCTTGTTGAATGTGTTGGCCCAAAAAGAGAAGGCCATTGTTACCGAAATACCCGGTACCACCCGTGATCTGATCGAAGATCTGATTTATATTAAAGGCATTCCCGTATGGGTGACCGATACCGCGGGAATAAGGGAAACCCGGGATGTAGTCGAAAGCATCGGGGTTGAAAAAACCAGAAAGGCCCTGGCTGAGGCGGATATTGTTGTGTTTGTGATTGATGCCTCGACCGGCATTCAGGATGAAGACAGAGAAATTATGCAGCAGATCGAGGACAAGCGAAAACTGGTGGTTATTAATAAGACCGACATTCGGGACCGCAGCTTGACGGCTGAAGAGGTCGGGAACATGTTTTCCGGCGTATATCCGCTTGAAATATCGGCCTTGGAGGAGACCGGAATCGAAGAACTGGAATCGGCTTTGGAAGAAATGATTATCGGTGCGGAAAACCTGGGTGGGCCGGAACCGGAGATAATGACCAATCTCAGGCAGGAGCGGGCGATAGAAGCCGCTCTGGAGCACGTGCGGGATGCAATTGACGGAGTAAAGAACAGGCAGCCTATTGATGGTATCGCCGTAGATACATGGGGTGCGGTATCATGGATCGAGGAAATCACCGGGAAGGCCATCCGGGAGGATGTTATGGAACGTATATTCGCTGATTTCTGCATAGGCAAATAGGGGGAGAAAATGAAATACTACCGGGCCGGCGATTATGAAGTAATAGTTGTGGGAGCAGGACATGCGGGTTGCGAGGCCGCGCTGGCAGCCGCGCGCATGGGTTGTTCCACCCTGCTGATCACTCTGAGCATGGATAATATTGCTTTGATGCCCTGCAATCCCTCCATTGGCGGACCAGCCAAAGCCCAGTTGGTCAGGGAGATTGATGCCCTGGGCGGAGAAATGGGGCTAAACATAGATAAGGCGAGCATTCAGATGCGGATGCTGAACACCGGGAAAGGAGCCGCGGTCAGGGCTCTGCGCGCCCAGGCGGACAAGAAAGAATACCAGGAAGAGATGACCGCCACCTTATTGAAACAGGAAAATCTGGAACTGGTTCAAGCAGAGGTTGAAGAGATTGAAACCAAAAACGGAGCTGTTACCGGGGTCATTACCCGTACCGGAGCCAGGTTTGGGACCAAGAGCCTGGTTGTAACTACGGGCACTTACCTTAAATCGAGGATAATAATCGGTGATCTGACGTATGACGGCGCGCCCAACGGCCAGTTTCCAGCCAGGAGATTGTCGGATAGCCTCAAGGACCTGGGTTTGGTCATGGGACGGTTTAAAACCGGAACACCGCCCCGGGTTGACGGGAGGTCCCTGGATTTTTCGAAGATGATAGAGCAGCCGGGGGACAGGAACATCCTGAAGTTTTCCTATATGAGTCCCCGGGTGCTAAAGCCCCAGATATCATGCTGGTTAACCCACAGCAACCCGACCACCCACAATATTGTGCTGGATAACCTCCATCGCTCACCGCTCTATTCCGGGGTAATTAAGGGAATAGGGCCCAGGCATTGCCCATCGTTTGAAGACAAGGTGGTGCGGTTTCAGGGGAAGGATTCCCATCAAATATTTTTGGAACCGGAAGGCAAGCGGGTTAATGAGTTCTATGTACAGGGCATGAACACCAGCTTGCCCGAGGATATACAGTATGAGGTTCTTCACAGCATTGCCGGAATGGAAAATGCGCGCATCATCCGGACGGGATACGCTATTGAATATGATTACGTCATACCGTCGCAGCTTAAGCTGAGCCTGGAATGCAAAGGAGTAAAGGGATTGTTTACGGCCGGGCAGATTAACGGTACTTCCGGGTATGAGGAAGCGGCGGCTCAGGGTTTGATTGCGGGAATAAATGCGGCCCTGTTGGTCAAGGAGAGGGAACCATTTATTCTTAAGCGCAGTGAAGCCTATATAGGGGTTCTGATTGATGACCTGGTAACCAAAGGCATTGACGAACCCTACCGGTTGCTGACTTCTTCGGCGGAATACCGCTTGATTCTGAGGCAGGATAATGCCGACCTGCGCCTCACCGAGATGGGATATAAACTGGGATTGGCAACCGAGGCCCGGTTCGCTCAGGTGGAAAAGAAGAAAAAAGAGATGGAGGATTTGATCAAAGTATTAAACGATACTGTTGCCTCCCCCGAGAACCGTGCAATAAGCGGTGTTCTCAAGGAAAAGGGAACTACGGAACTGCGAAGCAGCACCAGTCTGTGGCAGCTGCTGCGCCGGCCGGAGATATCCCTGGAGGATATCATCAACAGCGGCGAACTGGAAGGTATTTTTGATGAAGAGGTTTTGGAACAGGTAGAGATTGAGTGCAAGTACGAAGGATACATCAAGAAGCAGAATGAGCAGGTGCGAAGGTTTGAGGCCCTTGAAGATAAGAAGCTGTCAGAGGACCTAAATTACGATGAGATAATAGGGCTTTCCCAGGAAGGAAGGTATAAATTGAGTCGGATAAAGCCGTCATCGGTGGGTCAGGCATCCCGGATCTCCGGGGTGACCCCGGCCGATATAAATGTGCTGCTGATACACCTGGAGAAGCTGAAAAGGCAAGATAAAGAAAACCATGATTGATCGTTATATACGGGAGTTATTGGAAAGCAATAAGAAGCAGAATCTGATAAGCCGGCAGGCCACGGAAAAGGAAATCAGGGAACATATTGAAGACAGTGAGTATTTGCGAACAATTGTTGACCTGAAAGGACTCCGGGTCTTGGATATTGGCAGCGGCCAGGGATTCCCGGCTATTCCCCTAGCCGTCGGTGAGCCGGAAAGCAGCTTTGTTCTGGTTGAATCAGACCTTAAGAAGAGCATGTTCTTGAAAGGTCTTGTTTTTGAGTTGGGCTTGAAAAATGTGGAGGTGATCAGGGCTCGTATCGAAGAACTTGGAAAAAACAGCGAGTTCAGGAGCCGGTTTGATCTGGTTACCTGTCGAGCTGTTGCTGAATTGCCGGTTATCCTGGAGTGGGGACTCCCGGTCCTGAATGTCAATGGACTCCTGGCAGCCTGGAAAGGGGCTGCGGCCGATGAGGAAATAAGAGCCAGCCAGAAAGCATTAGAGATATTGGGAGGAAAAGTAAGACAGGTGACGAATTATGAGATTGGGGGCAAAAAAAGATGCATCGTTATAGTACAAAAGACGAAGGAGTGTCCTCCCCAGTTTCCCCGAAGAGTGGGAATGGCGAAAAAGAGACCGTTATAACCACACCAGTACCGACACAAGGCATTGACAAATGTTTTTAAATGCCGCTCATAACAGGATTGAGGTGAATAAAACTGAGGACCTGGGGCGACCTGCCGGGAAAAAACAGCAGAAATCATCTGTTACATATTCCCATCAAGGATGTACGGACCAATCCTTATCAACCGCGACAGGAAATCGACGAGATTGAACTCCGGGAGTTGGCAGTATCCATTCAAGAGGTAGGTTTGATTCAACCTATCGTGGTCAGAAAAGTTAAGAAAGGGTATGAGTTGGTGGCCGGTGAAAGAAGATTAAGGGCCTGCCAGTTGCTGGGCCTAACAGAAATACCGGCTATTTTAATGGAGTTGGATGACAAACACAGCGCCGCTTTGAGCTTGATTGAGAACTTGCAGCGCAAGAATCTCAATTATTTTGAGGAAGCCAAAGCTTATGCGCGCTTGATTAAAGAGTTCGGGTTAACCCAGGAAGAAGTCGCCAGAAAAGTGGGCAAGAGTCAATCGGGTGTTGCCAACAAGCTGCGGCTGTTGAAATTAAGCCCCCAGGTTCAAAACATGATTTCACCTGATGTTATCGGCGAAAGGCAGGCCCGGGCGCTGTTGCAGCTGGAATCGGAAGAAGAACAGATGACGGTTCTGCAGATGATTTACGAACAAGGGTTAAATGTCAAAGAAACGGAGGAACTAATCGAGCGCTTAAAAAACAATGTATCACCGGAAATCCAGAACCAAGAGAAGAAGACAAACAGAAAAGGCGCTATTAAGGATGCACAAGCCTTGTGGAAGACGCTTCAGGAAACAATTATGCGCGCAAGGAATAACGGCGTTGATATGACGGTTACGGAAAAGGAATATGATGAGGCCGTGGAACTGGTGATCCGCATACCAAAGCCGGTCAATGAGGTAACGGTGATCTAAAGAGGAAGAACGATAGATCTTATGCCGTATGAATGATGGTATGTTCAAGGGGTCATGGATAATATAAGAATAATCGGGGAGCAGGGTTTAGACCTGCTCCCCGAGTTTTTAGAATATGGTCGTACCCTCCATGAATAGCCGCTCCAGAACCCGGTAGAACTCTTCAAAGACAGCCTTAATATTCTGGTATTCGACCTCCATGGCCTTCAGGGCTTCTGTGGCCTCCTCCAGTTTACCGGCCTCATGCAGATCAATGATCCGATGACCCGCCTCATGGAGCCTGCGATGCGGTTCCTCGAATTTGCTGTATACTTCCTGTAATTCCGGATGGTTCGGGCGGTAGTTGTAGTAGAACTGTCCGAACTTGCATCGGGTCGGATCAAACTCTGCCGGCTCAAAGCGGCGAACCCTTGACACCCAGGCCTCATGTTCGGAGCGGCGCTGGTTCAGGTTTTCTCTCAACTCGTAGTAGGTCCAGCGCTGAGAAATTTCCTTGGTATCGATAAGCGTATCTTCGGTATGCTCTACAAATTCTTTCAACTGCTGGACCCTGACTTCCAGGTCCTTTAACGCATCCAAAGCCAGCAGGCCGTAATTTTCGATTTCACTCATTGATGCTGATATCTCCTGGCTGGCGGCAGTCTGTTCCTGAGACGCAGCCTCAATGTTTTCAATCTGGGTGTTGATTTCTCCAACCTTGTGGGCCATATCATGAATATCCGACAGGATTTCGTTGACCAGAGCGGCACTGTTAGTGGTGGCTTGATCAATATTATGGATGGCGGCAACCACATGGTTGGTGCTGTCGCTAATGTGGTCAATGAGGGTTCCGATAGAGTGGGTGGACTCCTTGGTGTTTTCCGCCAGCTTTCTAATCTCCTCGGCCACAACGGCAAAACCACGACCCTGGTCGCCGGCCCGAGCCGCTTCAATAGCCGCATTTAAGGCTAAAAGATTGGTTTCTTCCGCTACCGCCATTATCACTTCCAATATGGTACCGATTTCGTTGGACAGGCTTTGCATGGCGGCTACGCTTTCTACTGCCGCTTGGCTGGCTTGAATCATTTGGTTTATGTCTATACTCACCCGGTTGGCCTTGTCACTGGTTTCCAAAGCTTTCTGATTGGTTTGATTGCTGCTTTTTGCCGCAGAGCTGGCTGCGATCGCAATGTCTTCGGAGCCTTTGGCGATCTCATTCAGGGCGGCCGAAGCCTGACGGGTGTTTTCAACAACATGATTGAACTTCTCTGAGAAGTTGTCCGTAGTTATCACCACGGAAGAAACGGCCTGTTTCGCAGTATCAACCTCGGTACTCAGTTTGGCCAGTGACTTGGCTGATTCCAGGCTTCTGTCCTGCATGGCATGCATGTTCCTGTTCAACAGATCTGCAAGTTCCTGCAATGAATTTATAACTCTGCCGATCTCATCGCCCGAAGAAGCAGCGGGGAAACTGGAGGAAAACCCCTGCAGTTTCATGTGCTCGAGTCTGTCCACCACCGTTTTAAGGGGACGCAGACTGCGGGTTAGAATAAGGAAAATTACCAGCATACACAGCAGCCAGAGTATCACTGAAAGGAGTACGGCTCTGGACAAGGCTTGGTTAAACACGGCCGCCGAACCGCCGGTTGACACCGCTTTAATAAACCCGTAAGCCTCACCATTTATATCGGTCAGGGGGTATATAACCACCCATCCCTGGTCCACATACTTGTTATGTGGACTAAGGGCATTCATCGCCTGTTCAATTGCATCCGGCTGAACCGTAAACTCATCTTCAGCCAGGGTTCCCGCAAGCAGTGTGCTCTCCCCCGCTTCAAGCTTATAAAGAAAGAATTCGGCATCTGTTGTTCGCTTGAGGTCCTTTAAGAATTTGTCTCCAAAATCAAAACCGTACTCAACAGCACCGATAAATTGCTCCTGTTGGAATAATGGGATTACGGCTCGGAAGCTCAAGCCGGATGGGCATTCCTCCAGCCCGAAAACGTGTTGCCCTGTCTCCCAAGCTATGTTTAAAGCAGGACGATCAGAAATATCATCTCCAAACAGCTCGGGGTTGTCCAGGAGAAGAAGAGAATGCAGATTTTCATCGACAAAACCAAACCGAGTAACGCCGCTAATTTTCCTTACATTCTCGTATAGGGGAAGAGATAATTCCAACAGCCGGTCCCTATCGCCTGCAGCGAGGGCCTCAACAACCTCAGGGTTATTGGTCACACTTTCTGCGCCAATTCGGACAGTGTTTAACTGGTTTTCAAGGGCGAGATCGATTGTATGTATTACGTTGGCCTGCTTTTCGTGTTCATAAGACTGCAAAAGATCGCGCTGAACATCGCCAAACCAAAGGAGAACGGCGATCAGCAAAACCTGCATGAAAAATAGAGCGATGCCAGCAGATAAGAGAATCCTGCCGCGTAACGTCTTAACCATGAGGCGAACTCCTTCCCAAATAAGGTATAATTACTCATTATGCAACAATTCCCAGGCAAAAGGCCACCCAAAAAATTACGATTTCGTAAAGGAAGTTAAACGATTCAACAATTTATTATAGAAAAAGCAGGTTGCTGGGACAGAAAGTATAAGCAAGCGCAGAACAAGGGAGAAAGGCGACGTCGAAAAATGTCAGTAAAAATAGACATGGGTTTGTTATGCCGAGATAAATACCGATGAACCTGGCCAGGAGGGAAAGAACCGTGCTGCCGGTTTGGGTTTGTTTTGCAGAAATAAATACCGATGAGTTTGCTCCCGGAGCCGGAGCAGCCATAGTCCCCTATGTTTGTATTGCTGAATTAAATACTGATGAGCGGGAGGGTCGCCTGTTGGGCCAAACCGGGTGCGAAAAGAAATAATTTACATGGAAAATTTGATTTATGATGAAGAAATGTGGTTTAGTTTGGGAAGGAGAAGTAATCGGTGCAGAGAAATATGAGTTATAGAACGGATAAAGAGGTGCACGATGGTGGCTAAAGTGATGGCGGTCGCCAATCAAAAAGGGGGCGTTGGCAAAACCACTACCACAATAAATCTTGGTTCCTGTCTGGCCATGTTGGGGAAAAGGGTTCTGCTGGTCGATATTGATCCCCAGGGCAACTGCAGCAGCGGGTTGGGCGTCGACCGGTCCCGGTTGAAAACATGCATTTATGATGTACTGATAAGAGGAATTGAGGCCCGGGATGCGATAATTCACACCGGAATTCGCAATCTGGATTTGATTCCCGCCACCATACAGTTGGCCGGAGCGGAGGTGGAGCTGGCGACCTTGGAAAGGCGGGAAACCCGCCTCAAGGAAAAAATCGACCCCCTGCGCCCTGATCATGACTTCATAATCATTGACTGTCCCCCGTCTCTGGGACTGGCAACCGTCAATGCCCTGTGTGCCGCCGATTCCGTTTTGATCCCTATCCAGTGTGAATACTATGCGCTGGAGGGTTTAAGTCAACTGATGCACAGCATATTCTTGATAAGAAGAAGATTAAACCCGGAGTTGAAAATAGAAGGCATACTTTTAACCATGTTTGATGGCCGCACCAACCTGTCAATTCAGGTGGTTGACGAGGTTAAACGCCATTTCAAAAAGGAGCTTTACAGGACGATAATACCGAGGAATGTTCGATTAAGCGAGGCTCCCAGTTTTGGCAAACCCATCGTAATGTACGATCCAAAATCAAAGGGAGCGGAGGTTTACCAAGAACTGGCCAGGGAAGTGTTAGAACGTGAGTAAACGTGTTTTGGGGAAAGGTTTGGATGCGCTGTTTTCGAGCGGTGAGACCCTGGAGGGACCGGGCAGCGAGATCAGCCTGGAGAAGATTGTGGTAAGGGGAAATCAACCGCGCAAGGTGTTTAATGATGAAACTATAAAGGAGATGGCGGAGTCCATAAAGGAGCATGGTATACTCCAGCCCTTGGTGGTAAGACCGCTTGCTGACGGGAAATACGAATTGGTAGCCGGGGAACGGCGGTTGCGGGCGGCGGTTCTGGCCGGATTGAAGAAGGTGCCGGTAGTCATAAAAGAGATGGAGGAACCGCAGGCATGGGAGGCGGCCTTGATTGAAAATCTTCAGCGGGAAAACCTGAACCCCATTGAAGAGGCTGCCGCTTACCGGGAGATGCTTGAACGATACGGTTACACCCAAGAGGAACTGGCTCGCAAAATAGGAAAAAGCCGGGCTCATGTCGCCAACACCGTCAGATTGTTAAACCTTCCTGAAGAAGTAAGGGAACTGGTGAAAACCGGGGAAATCACAGCCGGTCATGCGCGGGCAATTCTGGCGGTTAAGGACGGGGAACAGCAATTGGCTCTGGCTCGGAAGATTATACAGCAGGGAATGACCGTGCGGGA
>JAKOVY010000118.1 GCA_029781825.1 Bacillota bacterium
AGTGCTGATCGAGGCCGGGGATTCGGTCCCGGCTGATATGCGCCTCATCGAAACCGCCAGTCTGAAGATAGAAGAATCCTCGTTAACCGGTGAATCAATTCCGGTGGAAAAATGCAGCGATACCATAGAAACGGACGACCGGGATGTTCCTTTGGGGGACAGGTTTAATATGGCTTATATGGGCACCAGTGTCGCCTATGGTCGGGGTGAAGGGGTGGTAGTTGCTACCGGGATGGCAACGGAGATGGGCAGGATTGCCGATATAATTGCGAAAACCGCCGATGACAGAACACCCCTTCAGATAAGACTTGCAGGATTAAGCAAAATCCTGAGTGTAGGAGTTCTGGCAATCTGTGTTTTTATCTTCCTTTTCAGCGTTTTCAGAAACGGCGGGTTTGCCGGGGGACATGTATTTGAGATGTTTATGATTGCCGTCAGCCTGGCAGTAGCCGCCATACCGGAAGGACTGGTGGCGGTCGTAACTGTGGTATTATCCGTCGGAGTGACCCGGATGTCTCAGCGCAATGCCATCATACGCCGGCTGACAGCGGTTGAGACCCTGGGCTGTACCCAGATTATATGCTCCGACAAGACCGGGACCCTCACCCAAAACCGGATGACGGTGGTGGAGTTATGCGGCGAGCCCGATTCACTGCTCATGGCTATGGCCTTATGCAATGATGTACAGGTATCGGAGCAGGGCACGGTGCTGGGGGAACCGACCGAGTGCGCTCTGGTCGATTACGCCATCCGAAATAACCATAACAAGCACTTGTTGGATAAGCAGCTGCCCCGGCGGGGCGAAGCTCCATTCGATTCGGACCGTAAGATGATGTCGACGGTCCACGAGAAACCGGGAGGCGGCTATGTCCAATACACCAAAGGCGCGCCTGACGAGATCATAAAGGCTTGTACCCTTATAAGTACTCCCAACGGCATCGAAGAGTTGACCGAAGAACGGCGACGGGAGCTCCTCTCCGAAAACTGGAGAATGGCCAGCAAGGCTCTGCGGGTCCTGGGTTTTGCCACCCGGGAATATGGTGAACTGCCGGAGGACTGCTCTCCGCAGTGCCTGGAGCGGGATCTGGTATTCATCGGCCTCGCCGGCATGATTGACCCGATAAGGCCGGAGGCTCTGGCCGCGATACAGCAATGCCGCCAAGCCGGGATACGCCCCATCATGATCACCGGCGACCACAAGGACACCGCCGTAGCCATAGCCAAAGAACTGGGTATTCTTACCGATGCGGACCAGGCCATCACCGGTCAGGAGTTGTCCCTGATTCCGTACGAACGCTTCCAGGAGCAGGTAGACAAGTACTCGGTTTATGCCCGGGTACAGCCGGAACACAAGGTGCGTATTGTGACCGCCTGGCGGAAACAGGGAAAGATTACCGCCATGACCGGGGACGGGGTCAACGATGCACCGGCCTTGAAAACGGCCGACATCGGTGTGGGTATGGGGATTACCGGCACCGACGTGACCAAAAACGTGGCGGATATGGTGCTGGCCGACGATAACTTTGCCACCATCGTGGCGGCGGTGGAGGAAGGGCGCCGGATATATGAGAACATACGCAAGGTGGTTCAATTCCTCCTGGCATCGAACCTCAGTGAGGTGGTAGCCATATTTGTAGCCATGCTGTTCAATGTTCGCCTGTTTGCGCCGATCCATATACTGTGGATAAATCTGATTACCGACACTTTTCCGGCGGTGGCACTGGGCATGGAAGGCCCCGAAGAAGACATTATGAAGCGTCCCCCCCGCGATCCCAAGGAAGGGATCTTCGCCAACGGGGTTGGATTCAATGTCATATATCAGGGACTGATCATTGCCGCATTGACCCTGGTGTCCTTTTTCATCGGCTATGCCCAATCCCATGCCACCGGCATGACCATGGCATTTTTGACCCTTTCCATGTGTGAGATCTTCCATTCTCTCAATATGCGGTCTCTCTTCGGGTCCATATTTACGATGAAGGGACACAACCTGTACCTTTGGGGTGCCATGCTGCTATCTTTCGTGCTGACAATGGTGGTGATTTACGTTCCCGGGCTGAATACCGCTTTCCGGCTGGTGGCCTTATCGGCCGGTGATTTCCTGACGGCAACGGCGGTGGCTTTCACGGTAATACCTGTTGTTGAAGCGGTCAAACTGGTCCAGCGAGCCGGGAGAAGAATCTAGTTCCGGGGCCCGTTTGGTTTAACAGCGTAATGACAGCAGAGGAAAAAACGGGGCGGGTCTTGCTTAAAACAGCGTCTGCCAGATTGCCCAACCGAACTCCAGGGCGATCAGAATGATGATCATCCACTCCAGGAAGTTGGAGTGCTGGATGTTAACCTCATTGCTCAGCATCGTATAGTTGCGGTGGATAACGTCCAGCTTTCGCTGTACGCTCTCAGTCCACTGGCTGGTGCGCAGCACGTTCAGGGTGGCAGCGTAGACGCGGGCATAATAAACATCTTCGGTGATCTTGATCAGGTTTTGAATCTTTTCTATGGTCTCGGTGATCTCGGCATGTACCTCCATCAACTGGTTCATGATCAGGTGATATTTCCTGAGACGCTGCCATCGCGGCATGCGGTCAGCCGAGTCGAGGTGTTCGTACATCTTTTCCATCTGCAAAGAGAGCTGGGTATCGTGAAAACGCAGCTGCATCAGCTGAGCGTTGGCATACTCGATTAGATCGACCAGATCTGTGGGATCTTCCGTGTCACATAGCCAGGCGGTATCCCAGGATACAATGGCAAAGTCATCGTTGCTGTAGCTCAGGGAGTTTTTCATGATCTCATTGCGCATGGCCGGGCTGAAATCTATTTTTTCCCCCATGATAACGACCACCGGATCAGATTCGGGGTCCGGGTACGATGTCCAGTACAGGTTGTAATCTTCATAAAAATCTGGGTCTATGGCATTGGCATCCGTGGAAGTGGCAAGGATTTCTTTCACTGAGCTCAGATAGACTTCAAAGATATCGTCCAGGTCATCCTGGTCGGAAAAATACAGTGCCAGTTTTTCCAGGAGACCCGGTTCGTCGGTATTTCTCTCGTAGTGCAGGCAGATGCTGATGGTGCCGATGTCATAGATCTTGGCCCGCGCCGAGAATGACAATTCCCCCCATTCTTCCGTCCTGATCCCGACCGGATCAAGATTCAGCAGCAGTGGCCGCGCTTCCATAATTATGGATTTTGTTTTCACCCGGGAGAAGCGTACCCTGCTGATACTGTGGCTTTCAGACAAGTACTGTTCCAACTTGTCCAGATCAATCTCGGTTCCGGTTTCATAAACCCGGTAAAATCTTAAGGACAGGGCCATCCCGGTTCCCCCTTTGCAGCGTAAGATGTTAGCGGGACTACTTGTCAATTAGCATAAACGATAACCATATGTTTATGCTATAATTTGACTACAATAACTAATTGTTGTAAGGGGCAATATCATGGCCAAGATGAAATTCTGTCCCCAGTGCGGACACCGTTTGGCCCCAACCCGGATACAAAACCGGGAGGTCCTGGCCTGTGAATCGGATGTCTGTAATTACGTTTTCTGGGACAACCCGCTGCCGGTGGTTGCGGCCCTGGTTGAATACGAAGACAATGTCCTGCTGGCCCGTAACAAGGCCTGGCCCCCCAAGATGTACGGCCTGATCACCGGGTTTCTTGAGAAAATGGAAACACCGGAGGAAGCGGTTCTGAGAGAGGTTAAGGAAGAACTGGGGCTGGATGGGGAGATCGTAGAACTGATCGGGCTCTATCCGTTTTATGAGCAGAATGAGTTGATCATTGCTTACCATATTAAGGCCCGGGGTGAAGTAACCATGGGGCCGGAACTGGCCGAGGTCAAAGCCGTTCCGCCCGAGAAGTTGAAGCCGTGGGCGTTTGGAACCGGCTTTGCGGTTCAGGATTGGTTAAGAAAGAGAGGGATGGCGTAAGGCCCATCCCTCTTTTCTCGGTAGAACATCTGCTTCCACCCCACCCTACATGGGTTTCCGCCGTCAGCCATTCCGTAAACAAGGGTCGGGTAAGCAAGACTAGGTCTTATTCGCTTTCATCTTCGCGATCTCTTCGTCGCGCAGTATTCTCCTGAAAGCTTTGCCGACCATGGAACGCGGCAGCTCCTTTCGGAACTCGACGCTGCGGGGAACCTTGTATGCTGCCAGTTTCTCCCGGCAGTAGGCGATGATCTCCTCTTCGGTTATCTCCACCTCTTCTACCGGCTGAACAAATGCTTTTACGATCTCACCGCGGTATTCATCCGGAATGCCTACAGTTATTACGTCCTTAACCTTGGGGTGTTTGAATATGACCTCGTCAATCTCCTGGGGGTAGATGTTGTAACCCCCGGATATAATCATGTCCTTAACTCGGTCAACGATGAACACATATCCGTCCTCATCCATGTAGGCCATGTCACCGGTCCGGAGCCAGCCGTCCTTCAGTTGGTTGGCGGTTTCTTCAGGGTTATTCCAGTACTCCTTCATGACCAATGGCGATTTGATAACCAGTTCCCCGCGCTCACCTACCGGCAGATCTTCGCCGGTGTGAATATCTACGATCCTGATGTCAACATCGGGATACGGTATGCCGATGCTTCCCACCTTTTTCAGATTGGTCACCGGATTGGAAATTCCCAGAGAAGTAGTTTCGCTCATACCCCATCCTTCACTCATATAGATGTTCATGTCTTTGGCTCTCTCAATCAACTCAACCGGACAGGGAGCAGCGCCGGTATTGACGAAATCAAACCTAACCCCCAGGTTAAGCTCCTCAGCTCTGGGATGGTTGAGCACCGCCTGCAGCATGGTGGGCACGCAGGGCCAGAAAGAGAACTCCGGAAATGATGCTATGGTATTCATGACTTCCTCAATATCCCAGCGCGGCAGAATTACCTGGGTTGAGGTGGTGAAGATGGAATAACTCATGGCGCAGATCTCACCGTAGACATGGAAATATGGCAGGGTACAGAGAACCACTCTCCTCTCAATGGGCACCTTCTCGGTCACCGATCTCCCCCATAGTCCCACCAGATGGGTGGCGGTAACCAGGTTGTGATGAGTGAGAGTCGCGCCTTTTGGTGTGCCGGTTGTGCCGCCGGTAAGCTGGATTAAGGCCGGGTCCTCGGGTCTTATGGGAACCCGTGGCCTTACGGTGTTGGTGCTCTTGGCCAGGAGTTCTGAGAAGTGGTGCCACTCCGGTTCCAGCCCCAGGTCTGATTTGGTACTCACACCGGCCCCGTTTATGAAGTCAAAGATTCTGGTCACAATAACCAGCGGTACCTCAAATTCACCGAGCACCGCTCGGACGTTGGGGAGGACCATGTCAAAAGTAATAAGTCCCTTCAAACCCGTCATCTTGAAGACTGATTTGAGCTCGTCCGGGGTGTACAGGGGATTTATGTTGACGATGATGGCACCTATGGCCAACAGTGCCCAGTAGCTGATTACAAACTGCGGGCAGTTGGGCAGGAGAATCCCTACGCGATCGCCTTTCGCAACCCCGAGACTCATCAGGGTATTAGCCAGCCTAATGGTGGTGAGGTATAGTTCCCAGAAGCTGATTTCGGTGCCGTAAAACCAGGTGGCTGCCCGGTGAGGAGTGTAATTGGCCGTGTTGTAGAGGATGTCGAAGGCCGGATATCTGGGGTAGTTGATAGTAACGGGAGCATCGTAATCGTACTGACGCAACCAGGGTCGTTTAGCCAGTATCTCCTCGGGTATAAAATACATTAATACCACCTCCTGTTTTCTGGCATTATCGATAACGTATGGAGAGTGCCAAAGCCCATTACCGCGTTGCTTAAGCCTTAAGGGCATTAACGCGTTAGGTCCTCAGGCAAGTCCATAAAACTGGTATAAGTATATGGGTTGAGTGTTGAAGAAATGACATACCGATGGGTGAGAGCCGGGATGAGCCTTATAACGCAAAGCAGGGGTCATGAAGGTCTCGAGGATATCGGAAAAAAGAAAGGGAGTTGCCGCACTCCCCCTTCATGCTTGCTGTATCTCTTTCTTGTCCAAACCTGTTCCCCTGGTGTATCATCCTCAGCATGGTGACTGCTGATTGTGGTTGACACCGTTGTTTTTATGACTGGGCTTCCTTCTCTTTCTTCATTTTGGCAATCTCTTCATCTCTCAGTTTTCTCCTGAGGGCTTTGCCCACATTGGAGCGAGGAAGTTCCGAACGGAATTCAATGATTCTCGGGACTTTGTAGGCCGCCAGGTGCTCACGACAGTAGGCGATTAATTCTTCTGCGGTTACTTCTACACCTTCAACCGGCTGCACAAAGGCTTTCACCGTTTCACCGCGATACTCGTCAGGTATACCCACAGTAATGGCGTCTTTAACCTTGGGATGTTTAAAGAGGACTTCGTCTATTTCACGAGGATAAATGTTGTATCCACCTGCGATGATTAGATCCTTGGAACGGTCGACAATAAATATGTAGTAGTCCTCATCCATGTAGGCCATATCGCCGGTCCGGAGCCAGCCGTCCTTCAGTTGGTTGGCGGTTTCTTCAGGGTTATTCCAGTAGTGGGACATAACCAGGGGCGACTTGATCCAGATTTCGCCGACTTCGCCCTGCTTCACCGGTTCACCGGTTTCCAGGTCAACGAGTTTAACGTCGGTATCCGGGTAGGGTATGCCTATACTCAAGGGTTTCTTGACCCCTTGAATGGGCTGGGTGATCCCCAGAGAGGTGGTCTCGCTCATGCCCCATCCTTCGCTGAAGAAGATATTGAGATCCTTGGCCCTTTCGATGAGTTCTACCGGACAGGGGGCAGCACCGCTGTTGATCAGAGCGAAACGCTTGGCCAGGTTCAGTTCCTCCGCCCGCGGGTGGTTAAGCACTGCCGCCAGCATGGTAGGCACCACCGGCCAGAAGGAGAACTCCGGAAATGCGGCGATGGTGTTTACGACCTCATCGGGGTCAAACCGCGGCAGAATAACCATGGTGGAACCATTCTTCACTGAGGTGCACAAGGCCACAATTTCTCCATAAACATGGAAGAAGGGCAGAGTGCAGAGGACGCGTTTCCTGGAGACCGGCAGACGCCCAATTACCGATTGACCCCACATATCGCACTGGAAGCTGGCCGCTACCACGTTGCGGTGGGTCAGGACCGCACCTTTGGGGATGCCGGTAGTTCCGCCGGTAAACTGAATGATGGCCGGATCGGAGTTCACGATGGGAACCCGAGGCGGAATGGTGTTCTGGCTCTGCTCCAGGAGCTCGGAAAAATGATACCAGCTTTCTGGCAATCCCAGTTCTTCCTTGGTACTGGTTGGGGCGGCATCAACAAAATCGGTGATACGGGTAACGATAACCAGGGGAATTTGATACTCTTCGTTAAGGGCCTTGACTATGGGAAGAACCGTGTCGAAGGTAAACAGTCCGGTCGCCCCGGTGTTTTCGAGACAGAATTTCAGCTCATCTTTGGTGTACATGGGGTTAAGGTTGACCACGATTGCTCCTATGGTCAACAAAGCCCAGTAGGCGATAACAAATTGTGGTGAGTTGGGCAGATGGATTCCAACCCGGTCTCCCTTCTTTACTCCCAGTTCGAGCAGCTTGTTTGCCAGGCGGATAACGGTGATGTGCAGATCCCAATAAGTGATCTCCGTACCATAAAACCAGGTCGCTGTTTTGTCTGCCTCAACATTGGCCGTGTTGCGCAGTATTTCCGTGGCTGGAAAGCTTGGATAGTTTAGTGTCGGCAATACATCAGTATCATAGTGGCGCAACCAGGGTCTTTTGGCTAACAATTCATCAGGAATGTACAAACCAATTGCCCCCTTTTCTTTGGTAGTGGTGTTGATGCCAAAGACTAACGGACTCCATAAACCACCCCTTTCCCCAACAGAAATTTGACTAACAATACGGTGTGAACTAATTGTTCTAGAAGAAGGTCGGGTTCTCCTTCTAAACAATTAAAATATTTTGAACATTACAATTACAGAAAAAATAAGACAAATTACGAATTTTTGCTGAATTATGACGCCAGTCGACCTTATAAGCGGGAGAGGTAATTTTAACCAAGAGGTTATTAGGTGAGACGATAAACATTGCAGCACCGGTTTGCAAGCGGAGAATCCGGCTGCAAAGGCACAGCAGCCATGCCTTGAGTTGGGTTAACAACCGGGCCAGGCAGGCCGCGGATAGTCTTACCTGCACCCGATCAGGGAAGTTCACTTTTTTGGTCCCCGGAGTCAAGTACACAACATCTTTATGCATACGCTCCCGTTTATAGAAATGCGGACAAACCTTGGAGCTGTTTAAACTAGATCAATTGCCCCCAAATTGGTACCCGAATCAATTCTTCCTTGCCCGCCCGAGCATCTCCAAACCCCCAAAATGTTTTAAACGCAAACAATTGGAAATAATTGTCTACATGAACCGAGAGATTCCGGTTCAGATTATTAACCGTATGGGAGGACAAATCTTAAAATGCGGAATCTAGATGTGACTCTTGAAGAGAGGGTTTCCATACCCAAGCAAAAACAAAGGAGGGTGATCACCGCGAGTGATTCAGAGGAGGCCTTTAACCAGGCCGGTAAAGCCCTGAGCGTTACGGTTTCCTGGGTGGCGGGCCTGAGTTTGCTTTACCTGCTGGTGCAGATGCTGAGGTGGGTGAGCAATGGGTAAGCTTAGAGACACCGTTTGCGGGCTCCTGTTGGCGTTGTTAATGGCGATAATGGTGCCCATAAGCGCTGATGCCGTTTCAGCTCAACCGCCCGGTAATCCGCCTTACAAAATCGTGGTGGTAAAACGGGGAGATTGCTTGTGGAATATTGCCAAAAAGCACTGTCCCAACCGCAATGTCCGGGAAGTAGTTAACGAAATGTACAAGCTTAATAATATCGGTAAATATATTTATCCGGGGCAGCAGCTCAAGGTTCCAATTGACAATCCCGCGGCGGCTCGTCCCACGCCTGCTGCCAGCCGCGGCCTGATAGGCCGGGAATTTGTGTGTATTGCTACAGCTTATACCCATACCGGAAACCGTACCGCTACCATGACCTGGCCCCAGGAAAGACGGACCATAGCCGTAGATCCGACGGTGATCCCTCTCAGATCCAAGGTATACGTAAGCTGTGATACATGGCCCAGCATCAATGGCGTTTATATAGCGGAAGATACGGGCGGACTGATCAAGGGATACAAGATAGACCTGTTCATGAACAGTCGAGATCAGGCTATTCTCTGGGGGCGAAGGGTGGTAAAGGTCAGGATTTTGGAATAAAATCCCAAACACAGCGGGGAAAGAGGTCCCGGAATCTTATGCGGGGCCTCTTTTTTTGGTTTGACCGCCGGTTGGCAGAGGAAAGGGACGCAAGAAACAATAGCACCCAACCGGCAGGAAGATAACCCGATTCCGGGAGGCCGCATAATTTTGCAGCAAAAGGAAAACTGCTTTCGATGTCGAATGGCTTTACCATATTAATAATATTAAATATTGAATATTCAATATAAGGAGCATTGCGAAGTGCTGTTACAGATGGGTGAGAAGTTACACATTGTTTTTAATGAGGATGGCTATACTTATGGGAACTGCGTCCTTATTGATGACGATATACGGGTGGTTATCGACAGCGGGGCCGGACGGGAGCTGGCCAAAGTCCAGCCGGAAAACGTGGACATACTGATTAATACCCATCACCATTATGATCATGTGCGGGACAACAAGCTGTTTACAAGGGCCCAAGTCCTTTTGCATCCGGTAGAGTGCATCTCTATCAAATCAATTGAAAAAGTGATGGCGATTGAAGGTTGGAAGGAACTTATGCATGAGGATCTATACGGCCAGGAACCACAGACTAAGGCAGTAGAAGATCCTTACAGCATTAACGAAGAGTGGCGTGTGGACGGAGAAATAAATGACGGGCAGGTAATTGACTGCGGCTCTACCAAGTTCGTGGTCCTGCATACTCCCGGCCATTCCAAGGGACACTGCGCATTTTATTTTCCTGATGAGGACCTGGCTTTTCTGGGGGATATCTGTTTAACTAAAGTTGGCCCCTGGTATGGTGAGGCTCATACTGACCCCGGCGAGTTAATCGCTTCCATTGACCGAATTATCGAATTAAATCCGGCTGCGGTGGTAACCAGTCATGTAAACCGGGTCTTTACCAATCCCCGACCGGCGTTAAGCGAATACCGCGACCGGATACTCAAGCGGGAACAGAGGATACTGAAGCAGCTCAGGGAAAGCCCCCAGACCATCGATCAACTGGCGGCGAAACGCTTGATATATCGCGAGCACCCTTATCTGCCGGTTCTCTTCTGGGAGAAATCAATGCTGAGGAACCACCTGGAGCGTTTGGTTAAATTGGGGCTGGCGGAAGAGGTTGAGGAAGGGGTGTTTAAAGCCGTCTGATTGAGTTGTCTGCGTCGGTTAAATAATACGCCAGTTCATTTTGCGGGCATGAGCCAACAGCCTGGGCTCCGCATTGACTGCTACCGGGACACCCACCATTTCCAGCACTTTGAGGTCGTCGTAACTGTCCCCATAAGCCCGGCTGGCCTGCCAGTCAATCTCCCGGTCGGCGAAATGCTGTTTGATCAAGTTGATTTTGGCCTGACCGTCAATGAACTCCGCCGGCCGGCGATGGTCATAAACCCCGTTGCACAGGGGCAGCTCCACCCCTATAACACAATCAAACCCCAGATCTTCACCCACAAGTCTCAACAACCCGGCATGAGCGCCCGACAGCAGTACGGTATAAAAACCCTCATTCTTGGCCGCCTTAATCTCCTCGATTACCGCCGGGTTGAAATAGTTCTTGAGATTGGGGTAAGCCAGACCAAAGAACGATATTATCTCTTCTCCGGTCATTCCGGTAAAGATCCGATTGAATCTGTGCATAACTCGCACTTTCATGTGTTCCCGGGATAGCTTCCCGGTTTTCCAGAGTATCAAATGGGGAAGTATTGAGAGCAATGTTCTGAAATACCTGATTCGGGAGCGCTTTTGCCTGAGCCAGTCTTTACCCAGGCAGGGCAGGGTTTCTTTGGTCGTCAAGGTGCCGTCAAAATCAAAAATTGCAATTTTCACAGTGGTCCCCCGCTTTCCAAACCCGGCGCGAGGAGTCTTGATGACTCCCGACACCTGCTAACTTTATGTTGGTAGTGTGAGAGATAACTGGAAAATTATGCGTATATGCCGGCCGATAACAAGTCGAGAGAATAAACCTGGTATAATGCTGCGATGTGAAATGACGGAAATCCATTGCCGGTATGGCTTGCTGGGTCCTGCTTTCCCCGACACCGCCAACGATCAAAAAACTATTCCAAGCATTCGCTGATGATGTCCAGCGACCTCATTAAAGACTCCTCTTCGCCGCCGATAGCATCTTTTATCATCTGATTAAACTTGGTTCCGGCTTCGAGCACCCTTTCAGCCAGTTCGCGACCTTTACTGGTCAGGAAAACGCGAATAACCCTGCGATCCTCGCGATCGAGCTGTCTCTTGACCAATTCCATAGCCTCCAGCTTGTCAACCATGGTAGTAAGCGACGAGTTCTCAATCTGCGCCCGGTTGCCGATCTCGGTCAAGGTTGAGCCGTCTTTTAACAGCAGGCTCAGGATGATAAAGGATTGAGCCACATTTATTCCGAATTCCCCGTACTCGGTAGTCAGGTATCGTTCAACTTTTTTGTTGGTGGCTTTTAATTTGAAGCAGATAAAAGTGGTGAAGTCTTCCAATTGTATCTTCCCTTCTTGATCTCCTGATACAGGTTAGTTTATCATAACCCCTGCGGGCGTCAACAGCATGAAAGGGATTAACCTCCCCGTTCAACCAGTGTAAAAAAATTGCTGAATCGTTTGCTCCCGCCGGAAAGTAACCCCGCCGAGTTCAGCTCCGACAAACAGGCCTAACGCTTTTTTATTGGTTTCACTGAGAACCACTTCTAAACCGAGTATTTCTCCATCGTTCAGTTGGATACGAGTCACCCGCTGTGGAGCGGCACCGGTATATTTTTGTTTGTCATTTTCCAAAGAGGGATGCCACACGCTGCAGTATGGAATTCCCAATGCAACCGTTGCCTAACTGTTAACATAGAATATAGTTGGGGGGATCCGAGTGCCGAATTCCAAGAGAACGCTGGAATCAATTCTGGCTCTGGACATTATTAGGACTTTAATCGGAGCCAATACCATAGAAATCAGCCGGCTTAGCACCGCCATAACCCTGCTAATCAAGGCGGGAATTCCTTTTGATGTGGCGTTCACCCCCGGAACACGAAGGACAGCTGCGGCGGCGACTTTGACAGTTTTTATTAACCCCACGACTACACTGGGTTTCACCTTTCAATTCCAGGAAGGCACCCTGCCGGGTTAAGTTTGGATAAGGGAACTTAATACTCACCAGGGAGATTGCTTCTGCCGGAGTTTTGAATATCGGTGAAGAAAACCTGCCGCCGGGAGTCTGTTGCGGGGCCCTATTCGTCAAGGGTTTGAGGTAGGGCGATGAGGATATTGATGAAATCCAGGTCAAAAGCAAGAACATATCCCCTTGAATAACCCTTTGCTATACTGATTGTAGACTGCGGTTATTTTGTGGGGAGGTATTACTTGTGAATCAACTTGGAATAAGAACACGAGTTTGGCCGGGTAAAGTCGCCGGGGTTCTGGCGGTGGTATTGATGATAATGGGATTGTGTTTAACCGGTTGTGACAAGGCATCCGATTCGCAGGCAGGGACGGAGACAGTGACCTTCTACTTCGCAGATAAAGATGCCATGTATCTGGTACCGGAGACCAGAACTGTGGACAAAAAGGGTGGGACCCTGGAGGCGGCGGTAATGGAAGAACTGCTGAAGGGACCGCAGAAGGAAGGCTCGGTTCCCACTATTCCCGAGGGAACTAGGGTCTTGTCGGTAACGGTTGAGAATGGGGTGGCTTATGTGGATTTTTCAAAAGAGTTTCAGACCAAACACCCCGGAGGGTCGGCGGGAGAGATAATGACCATATACTCGGTTGTCAACACCTTAACCGGGCTTCCGGGAGTGGAAAAAGTACAGTTCCTGCTGGAGGGAGATAAACAAGAATCCATACTGGGACATATGGACACCACGGTGCCGATTGAACCGGATTCCAAACTGGTAGAAAAGTAGATTCCACTAACATCCCCACAGCGTATACGAGGGAGCGGTGCAAGCATTTTCCGCACCACAGACACCAATCTTATCCTCACAGAGCATACGAGGAGCGGGTTATCCGCTCTTTTTTGATCGATTATGGCTGCATGACCCGTTGACTAAGCTGATACGGGTTGGCTGATTGCCGGCAGAGACCAGTAATTGTTGACTATCTGCGTTTACCACAAGGTCGGGTTCATGCCCAACTGTATACAAGTGGTAGGAAAGACGGCGTCTGAGAATTGTTGCTTTCAAATTCATAGCACCTTGCTCAATGTACCGCCGGTTTGATTTATTTGGTATATTTTGTCTTGAGGAGAGGTTTTTGATGTTAAAAAGAATAACTGAAAACATATACTTCATTGAGGACCCGTACCGGGCTAAACCTCCGCGTTGCCATTGTCTGTATGTGGAGGATGACTTAAGGGTTCTAATTGATTCCAGCAGCGGACCAGAGATCGTTAATGCGATTGGCCCCCATGGAGTTGACCTGTTGCTCACCAGTCATTTTCATATGGATCATACCCTTAACCACAATTCCTTTTCCGGGGCCGATATATGGGTTCACAGCCTGGATGCCCCGGGAGTAAAATCCGAGCGAAAGTATATAGAATTATTGGGCTTCACAAAATTTGGCCAGGAAGAATTAGGCCAGGAATATGTTAGGCTTATGAATATCCAGGGTTGTCCGGTAACCGGGGAATTTGTGGATGGACAGGTACTCAATCTAGGTAAAACCGAAATCGAGGTGGTTCATCTACCCGGACATTCGGCAGGACACTGCGGTTTCTACTTTCCCCAACACGATATCCTGTACTCGGCGGATATTGATCTTTCACGCAGAGGACCATGGTATGGTGGTGTCAGCAGCGATATCGATGCATTTATCGCTTCAATTCGCCGAATCAAGGACATGCAACCATCCATCATAATTTCCTCTCATCTCGGGGTTATCACGGACCGGATCCAGAAAAGGATTGAAAACTATGTGGATCAAATATATTTGAAAGACGAGCGTCTTCTCCAGGCTCTTAAGACCCCCCAGACCCTGGATGATATGGTTAACAATCATTTATTCCATGAAGAGGCCCCCAGGCAACTGATAAGATTCTACAACTTCTTTGAAAAGGCCTGGATCTCAGTACACCTTGAACGGTTGGAGCGTCTATCTCTGGTAAAGAGGGAGGGCCAACTATATTACCGTTCATAAAACCGCCCGATTTTGAGGCGGGACACTGTTGTATCGGGAAAACAACCCTTAAGGGGGGCATACGGCGGAAGTACCGCCGATAAGAGCCTGAAAACTCCATAAACCTTGACTAATTGCGGATTTGTATGGTATTGTTTAATCGAATTACGGAATAGTATCTTCATTATCTATTGTCGGGCGCACCCCTGGAAGCCTGTAATAACGAGATGATACATAGTCTTGGCTTACGAGCTTGTTGCAGGTTTAAAAAGGGGGCCCACCGCAAGTCTTGGAGCCTGAATTCATTCTGGCCAAAATCAGTTGTTATCTGCCGGTGGCATAAAACGTATTTTTTGATAATCAAATACTGACTTTATGTCAAGACCGCTGAATTCCTGGAAACAGGGAGCGGGGGAACCAATTTATGGGGTGAATCCGGATTTTCCGGTAGGGCTAGCCCTCGGCCCGAACCCGTCAGCTAACCTCGTAAGCGTTGGAAGGGAGACCGGAGTCATGGCTTTAAATTAACCAAAGGTTTTCTTTGGTTAATTTTTTCTCCATTTGTCACCAATGCCTCTGGCCAACTGATTAACCGGACTTACCGACTTCCGGGCCTTTCTGATGTGACATTCCTTGAAAACATAGAGAAAGAGAGTGATGCGCATGAGAGAGAAAAAGGCTGTTGATGATATCAGGCAGCAGGCTTTGATAAGAGCTGAACAATTGAGCCGGGATGCACTGTCGTATATGAGGGAAGCAGAAGCTGTGGAAACCGGCTTGACAACCTATGAAAGAGCAAAAGTCCGCAAGCAGCAGATCCTGGATTATTTGGGCGGCAGCCT
>JAKOVY010000122.1 GCA_029781825.1 Bacillota bacterium
TGGCTGAGCTGCTGTAGAAAGCCGGAGAGATGAGTAACCCACACGGCATCTGACCTCTGGATAACGGACAGGGCCCTTGCGAATGAGAATTCGTCCGATTGGTCCCGCAATTCATCAACCAGGATGATTCTGGCCAGAATCGATAGCTCCATATCACCCAGCCGCTCGAACAGGACCCGGTATTCGTCGCCAAACAGGCAATCGGCTTTGAGAATATCAATAAAATCGACCAGAGATCTGATTTGAGACAGGATCATCCGCGCCTTTTCGGCGGGGTCGGCGCATCCCAGCAGATCATGAACCAGCCGACGAAAGTCTTCATCATTCATACTGTCTCCGAAATCGAACAGGATTTCCGGCTCGGGATCAACCATAACCGGTATGGCCAGCCGCTGCAGGGTCTCCTGTTCAACGGCATTGATTAATCGAGGAAACAGATTCTCCCCGCAGCGAAAGATATATACTATCATCTCATGGTCATTTATTCCCAGTTCTTCGATAACCTGTTCGATTGCTGATCTTAACAGGTTGCCCATTTCTGGTACATCAAGCCCGCAGAGCCTTTCTCTTAACAGCACAACCTGATTTTTGCGGAGGGTCAGGTTGGTAGCTTTTTCACCGAGCATCACTGAGAATATCGCATTGGTGAGGACAACCTCAAAAATATTGATCAGGAACTCCGAATAGCAGATGCGGTACACCCGGCCGTAATTCTCTAGAAGCTGGTCTATTTCTTTATCGGCGAACCGCCGGCAAAATATGTTTTCCATCTTCATTTTTTTGAGGTACTGTTGAATGTATTCAACGCCGCGGGCATTAATATCGTCACCGGCTAGGGGATAGTCAATGCTGACTGCCGTATCGTGAGCGTTAAAGGCTGCATCATAGTTTTTAAAGAAATCAGGGATGGCCTCATTGAGGGTAGAGTTATAGGCAATAAGAGATGTCTGGATTCGCGTGGATCTAACCTCTGCAAATAGTTTTTTCGCTTCGTTAACCTTGGATTTAACCCGGGCCAGACCTTCCCGGTAGACTTCCTTCATGTTCCGTTCCATCAGTTCGCTTAAACACGTGATGGGTGTTGGGAAACCGAGGCAGAAGGTATCCATGCAGAAGAGGATGGACTGGAGAAGGTTCTGGGCAGCTTCTACGGGAATTGAACTGCTCTTGCCCCGGGTATGCCTGATAATCTGGTCTTTCAAAACCTCAATAATCTGCATCTGCAGTTCCTGCAAGGTGGACTCGCTGATCAGTCCCGCCCGCAGGGCTTCGTCCAGCAGCGTAAGCAAATAGTCATTGGCATCGATATTCTGCGGGTTAAAACCGGGCTCCCTGACAGGAGAGTTGCCCATAACTACACCTCTTCTCTATCATCGAGGATGCCATTATAGCGGCCAAAACAGATTTCATCCACCAGTTTTTCCAGTTCACGCCCGGTTAAGAGGTCAATTGAGCCAAAACAACGGTTATCGAAATAATCTCTCATGATATAAATCAGGTCATCATCATCTATCTGCTCCCGGGTCTCGTTTTTCATATAGTAAAATGCCTCCACCAGTTCGCATATCATGTCCGCATAATTGGCCTGGTTGATGTAGGGTGATTGACAGAACGTCCTAATTATCTTGTTGATAACCCTCAAGTCCAGTTCAATGCGCCCCGTATCTTTCAGGGCGTTGTTTCGCGCATCAATAATTTGGAGGGCGTCCTTTTCCGTCAACACCACGCAGTGTTTTTGCGACAGCTGATTGGTACTGATGATTATGCTGATGGCGTTCTCTCTGGATGGGGGCACAAGCGCCATAATGAATCTTGAGATGTCAGCCAAAGAATCACCTTCTTACAAGACTGAGAAATAATCACTTGACAAATGATTATAAATATGTTATCATGTAAAGTTCAATCCGGCATGGTTATTATAGCTTCGATCAGTGTCCTTGTCAACAAATTGAACCGACGAATCCGGTATATGCTTACGGCTGGTTTCTATCGGGATCAAGAAGAAGTAAAATTAAGATGTTGAACAGCAAACATGCCAGGAGGGGAAGCACTGTGCGGGAAGGGTATCATTTCAGTCATAAGATCCGGGTTCGGTATACGGAAATTGACGGGCAGATGATCGTAATGAACAGCAACTACCTGAACTACATAATAGTGACCAACACCGAGTTTTTCCGGCATCTCGGAATAAATGTGATTGACTTCGAACAATCACAGTTCGATATTGCCCTGATTACATCTTACCTTGAATTCAAGAGCCCGGCTTTTTTTGATGATGTCATCGAATGTAACCTGAGGATAGCCGAAATCGGCAACAAAAGCTATAAAGCCGAATATGCTTTCGTGCGAGAAGCGACCGGAGAATTACTGTTTACCGCCAAAAACACCTATGCATGCTTCAATCCCATACTCAAGAAAAGCATTCCGATTCCGGAGTACGTGAAAGAAAAGTTTCGTGCCCTTCAAGGGAATTAAGATATGGTCGGACTTTTACTTGCAGTTTAAACCCTGTGCCAAAAATAAGCGACTGCAAATGGAACAATAGGTTTGGCTGGATTTAAGCGAATCTGCGAATATGCTGATTTACTGTACTTGAGATTGACGGTCAGGGTTTGAGTAATAAAATATATCCAAAAAGACAAACCTTGTTCTTGGAGATCAAAACCTGAGAGGAGTGAAGGGATGGACGCGACGACAAAAGTTCTTGATGCCATGACCAAGGCGGGTAAGCCCCTTACCGCCGGTCAGATTGCAGAGCTGACCGGACTTGACAAAAAAGAAGTGGACAAGGCCATGAATAAGCTGAAGAAGGAGGATCGGATAACCTCTCCCAAGCGTTGCTACTGGGAACCCAAATAAAAGGGATTGCCAGTGGGTTCGATTTGTTTTTCCGCCATGGAATAGGGGTCAACAATGATTGCAGAGAACACGGGGTTTCTATCGGATCCTGCTGTAAGGAAAACCATGGCCCTGCCGTATCTAATGGTATAAAACAATCATTAGGAAGGTTGGGACCATGCGGAGAAAGACAGCAATTATTGTGACCCTTGCACTGCTTTTGAGCCTGGCTGCAGCTTCAGCCTTTGCAGGTCAGCCTACGGGAATTTCGGATGTTGACAATCACTGGGCCCGGCAGCAGATACTAACCGCCGTTGACAAGGGAATCATGAATGGGTTCGGAGATGGGAGGTTTCTCCCCAACCAATCCCTGACCCGGGCGGAACTGGCTGTGGTACTGCACAAGCTGTTTGAGCTGGATTACGGGAATATCCTGTTCTTCAAGGCCCCGGAGATAAAAGACTATTACGACGATGTACCGGAGGGGACCTGGTATACGGAAGCGGCGATGCTTATGGCCATCAATCAGATTTTTCCCGGTGATTCGCGGGAGTTCAAACCGCTGCAGCCGGTCACCCGCCTTGAAGTTGCCCAGGCGATAACCCGGTGTTTTACGGTGAAGGAAATCCCGGTAGTTACCATCATGATGCTGCCGATCTATGAAGATACCAGGGATATAGAAGGGGAACAGGCCATCGCTTTCATTACCAATACCGGTATTATGAAGGGCAGCAACAACTACTTCCGACCATATGATCCCCTGACCCGGGCGGAAGCAGCCTGTGTTTTTGTAAACACCGCCAGGGTTATCGAGCAATACCGGAATGAGTAGAGATTCATCGTACATAGATGTTGGCTGATAAGAGGACCGCGACGTCGGTCCTCTCTTTTGCTTATCTTTGCTCCGTCAACCGGTAAGCCCTTGAACCCGTGTCGGTAAATAACTGCTCCGCTGCTTATTATATGATTGCATTTGCACCTTGCAGTGATATACTGGTTCCGAAACCTCAAAGGAGGATGGCGTATGTTGGAGATTGCAGGAGTCTTAAACCGGGCGTAAAAATAAGCCGTAGACTCCTCAGTTTTAACGGGGTTCTTCTACGGCGTAAAGCTTAGGAGGAATCCGCTTTGAATTTAACTGAATTAGGATGGGACTCCGCCTGGGATGAATTGTTACCGGCGGTGTCAGAAGTGGAGTATGGCCTGGGAAGGGTATCCGCGGAACACAAACACCTTTACCGGGTGTTTACCGAGCAGGGTGAAACCCTGGCTCAGGTTTCAGGGCGATACCGTTATGATGCTCAAAGCCGCAGTGAATTTCCGGTGATCGGGGACTGGGTTCTCATAACATCGAGTTCTGACGATGACCGGGCGATCATAAGGGGAATTCTGCCCCGGCGGAACAAGTTTTCCCGCCGGGCTGCGGGTGAAAACGAGGAAGAGCAGGTGCTGGTTGCCAAGATCGATGCCGTGTTTGTCGTAAGTTCGCTCAATCGAGATTTTAACCTGCGCAGAATGGAACGCTACCTGGTTCTGGCCTGGGAAAGCGGGGGAAATCCGGTCATTGTTCTGAACAAGGCCGATCTGTGCGAGGATGTATACTCAAAAGTCGCAGAGATAAGCTCCATTGCCCCGGGAGTTCCCGTTCATGCGATTAGCTGTGAAACCGGCCAGGGAGTCGATCAGCTCACACCGTATTTTGGCACCGGCAAAACCGTGGCCCTGCTGGGTTCATCAGGGGTCGGCAAATCGACCCAACTGAACTGCCTCTTGGGTGAGGCGGTTAAAAGAACCGGAACCGTGCGTTCACAGGATGGCCGGGGACGCCACACCACTACTCACCGGCAGATGCACCTGCTGCCACAGGGCGGCCTTGTGATCGACACTCCCGGTTTGCGGGAGCTGGGACTGTGGGGATCAGACGAGGGAATCAGCAGCACCTTTGATGATATTGACTGGTACAGTGTCCGCTGCCGGTTTGCCGATTGCCGGCACCAGGGGGAGCCGGGATGTGCGGTAAAGGAAGCGCTGGATTCCGGCGAACTTGACTGGGCCCGGTACCGGAGTTATCTCAAACTGCAAAAAGAAATGGCCTACATCTCCCGCAGGGAAAACCTCTTTGAGGCTTTGGAGGAAAAGGCAAAATGGAAGCAGATCCATAAGGAGATCAAGCGCATCAAGAAACGTTAAAGCCTCTATTGATAGAAAAAACCGGTAAACGGCTGCCAATTAAGTGTGGCGGCCGTTTTTTATTTAATGCTCTCACATACTCGGGAACACTCGGCATAATAAACCGTCGAGATGTGTATTGCCGCCGGGTTGTCACCGGATCATGCGAACTGAGTCAAAAACTTTTTTCTGGAAAAGAGTTGACTCTCCTGTAGGGTGAGGATTTAGTGTTTGATCATAATCGAATGCGCAGGAGATTATATCATGTTCCGGATTGGTGTTTTCTCAAAAATGACCAAGGTTACGATTAAAACCTTACGGTACTATGACGAAGTGGGACTTTTAAGTCCGTGCTACGTTGATCAAGCTACGGGCTACCGTTACTACACAGCCAGTCAGATGCCGCGTCTCCACCGGATTCTGGCCCTGAAACAGTTAGGGTTCTCGCTCGGTGAAATCGTTGATGCCCTGGAGCATGATTGTTCTACAGAAAAGATGATCGATTACCTGGAAAACAAAAAGCAGTTTATATCAAAAACGATTGAGTCCGAGCAAAAGAAGCTGAAGCAGGTAGTGAACTACCTGAAAGTATTGAGACAGGAGGCTGATTATATGAGTTATGATGTCATACTTAAGGAACTTCCCTCGGTAATAGTGGCTTCGATGAGAAGGGTTATTCCAAACTACGATGCCTTCAACGAGATATATCCGGAAATGGGAGCCATCATGCTAAAGGATAATGTCCGGTGTACCACCCCTGAGTGCTGTTTCACCATATTTCATGACGGTGAATATAAAGAAAAAGATATCGATGTTGAGATTTGCGAGGCAGTCGTGGTTCCAGCTCCGGATTCGGAAAAGGTCAAGTACAAAAGGATAGATGGTGTACCGACAGCGGCCTGCATCATCCATAAAGGACCCTACAGTACCATCGGTATGTCGTACAGCGCTGTGAACCGGTGGATAGAGGAAAACGGTTATGAGCTTGCGGGACAGCCGAGAGAGTGCTACATTGACAGGATCTGGAACAAGGAGGACCCGGAGGAATGGATTACAGAGATTCAGATTCCGGTCCGGGCCAAGAAATAGTTGGAGTTAATTCCGCTAAGTCCTTTCTGGTCCGCAGGTAATGACTGATCCAATCACAATAGAATAGACTGTCCCGGGTTGGCAGGATTCCGAGATCAGCCAACGGGGCGGCAGAACGTAGAAATGCGGGGGTGCCTGGTGAAGCACCCCCGTTTATTTGTTTGGAAACCGATTCCCGGTAATTGAAGGCCGACTTTGGGAAAGGGCAGATAATACCAGGATTTTGTTGAAACTTCTATGAAGAATCCATCGTATAATTAGTGACGGTACATTGATCAATCAATAATTCTTTTACATTATTTGACCTGCAAAATGACCTCACCTCAATGAGGGGTAGCGGAATACTACCGGCTTAGCCATATACATACTCGGCGATTAATAATAGTCATACAACACAGGTTGCTTATAGAAAGGGGAACTGCTATGGAACCCAATATGGTGAATCCGCATGAAGAGCCGGTAGCTGTTCAAACCGCCCCGAGGAAAACTATTCTGACCGTCTTCATTATATTTCTCCTGTTGGTCATTGCCTGGCTGGGAGCCAATATCTATATCCAATTTGAAACCAACCGGTTTTTAAGCCTGGTCGAGCAGGGTAGATACCGCGAGGCCGGCGACTTGTATATGAATGCCGCCGGCTTTCTTCCAGGCGGGAAGGAAGTGTGGCTGAAGGACCGGCTAGGGGGAGCCTTGGAATCCAAATTGGACCTGCTGGTTGAGGACTACCTGAGCAACAGGGTGAAGTATGGGGAAGTGGAAGCATGCCTGCAGGTTATTGACGAAATAGGATTAAGCCCGGCCAACCTGGGGAAATGCCAGGCCCTGGTTGCTGCTGAGGATGCGAGCAGAAAAAGCGACGAGCACCGGGCCATCTCTATAGTCGAGAAGGCTCTGAAGGATTACCCCGGGGACTCTCTGCTGGAGGCGCAACTGGCCCGGTACCGGAAAAGGGCTTCGGAGTTGGTGCTGTATAACGGCCCGGTAGAGCATATCTTCTTTCACCCGTTAATCGTCTATCCGGATAAGGCCTTCGATGATGACCATATGGCCCGGGGTTTGAATGAATACATGGTTACGGTCAGGGAGTTCAGCCGGATACTGGACTCTTTGTACGAAAAGGATTTTATACTGATCGATATCCATGAAATATTTGAGGAAAGGACCAATAACGGCAAGACCGAACTGGTCAGGAAGGATTTGTGGCTGCCGAAGAACAAGAAGCCGCTCATTCTTTCGATTGACGACCTGAATTTCTATCCCTACATGAAGGAAAACGGCATGAACCACAGGCTGGTACTTGACAGCGCCGGCAATGTGGCTGCCTATCTGATCAGCCCGGAGGGGGAGGAAATCATCGCCTACGACACCGAGATTGTTCCCATACTGGACAGATTTGTTGCCGAACACCCCGACTTCTCATATAAGGGAGCCAAGGGTATTATAGCCCTGACCGGATTTAACGGCATTCTAGGATATCAGACCAATGCCATCAGTGCGCCTTCCTATGCTGCTGAAAAGGAACAGGCCTTGGCGGTAATTAAGCGGCTGAAGGAAACCGGCTGGTCGTTTGCTTCCCACGGATACGGGCACATAGATACCGCCCGGCGCAGTCTGAGCGACCTCATCGAAGATACTGAGAAGTGGAAGGTTCAAGTAGAATCTTTGATTGGACCAACCGATGTGTATATCTATCCCTACGGCAGCACCGTTCCCACTTCCGATCCGCGCTTTCAATATCTGCAGCAGAGCGGATTCAAGGTTTTCTGCGGAGTTGGTCCGAGGGAGTACCTGAGATACTACCCGGATTCAATAATAATGGACCGCCGTCATATCGACGGGATCGCTTTCTGGAAGCAGCCTGATACCTTGACCGACCTTTTTAATGTTAATGAGGTAATTGACCCGGTCAGACCGCCTTTGTGATGAGGCCACAAATTATTATCCCAACCGGGCGTGACCGGGCGAGCCAAATAAAGGCGACAGGGGGACGCCATAAATGAGCCCTGTCGTCATAACGAGGAAGCAAGGGAATATCTCCACCCCCTTGCTTCCCTTTTTGGGTTCAAACCGGACAGGATATATCATAATAGACATAGAAGAACACGAGGCATAGCCCTTCCATCAAAGGCGTATGACGGTAAGGCTTGAAAGAAACGGGGGAATAGAGATGGAAAAGACGGTGGTGCGTCAACTGGTACGGGATACCGGCCGGTACGCCGGCAAGGAAGTGGAGATTAGCGGTTGGATTAGAAGCAACCGAGATCAGAAATCATTTGGCTTCCTGTCAGTTAATGACGGCACCCATTTTAATACCGTGCAGGTTGTGTATGAGAGAGAGTTACTCGGCAACTATGAACAGGTCGCTCGTTATCGGGTGGGCTCGGCGGTCACGGTGCGGGGAGTCCTGGTAGAAACTCCGGGAGCAAAACAGCCCTTTGAGATTAAGGCCCGGGAGATTGTGCTCAAAGGGGAGGCCCCTGAGGATTATCCTATTCAGCCCAAGCGCCATACCCGCGAGTTCCTGCGGGAGGTGGCTCACCTCAGGCCGCGGACCAATCTGTTCTCGGCGGTGTTCCGCGTCCGGTCACTGGCTGCTTATGCGGTGCACCAGTTCTTCCAGGAGCGGGGGTTTATTTATGTGCATACACCGATAATAACCGCCAGTGATGCGGAAGGTGCCGGAGAGGTGTTTCGGGTAACGACCCTGGATCCCCAAAGCCCGCCGATGAACGATCAGGGGGAGGTAGACTTCACCCGGGACTTCTTCGGGCGCAAGACCAATCTTACCGTCAGCGGACAGTTGGAGGCGGAGGCCTTTGCCCTGGCGTTTCGGGATGTATACACCTTTGGTCCTACTTTTCGTGCGGAGAATTCCAACACGGCGCGGCATGCGGCCGAGTTCTGGATGATTGAACCGGAGATGGCTTTTGCCGATCTGCAGGATAATATGCGCATGGCGGAAGCAATGGTAAAACACGTTATTAAGTATGTCCTGGATAACGCGCCAGATGAGATGAACTTCTTTTTTCAATTTGTTGATAAAGAACTGCAGCAGCGGTTGCTGTCCGTTGTTGAACAGGATTTTGCGCATGTTACTTATACCGAGGCAGTAAGAATCCTCCAGGGTTCCCGGGAAAAGTTCGAATACCCGGTGGAGTGGGGAAGCGATCTCAAGACCGAGCATGAACGCTACCTGACGGAAAAGGTCTTTCAGCGGCCGGTATTTGTGACTGACTATCCCCGCGATATCAAGGCCTTCTACATGCGCCAGAACGACGATGGAAAAACGGTCGCGGCCATGGACCTGCTGGTTCCGGGGGTAGGAGAGCTGATCGGGGGCAGCCAGAGGGAAGAGAGAGCAGACCTTTTGGAAAAGAGGATGGCGGAGGTGGGAATAAGTAAGGAGGATTTATGGTGGTATCTTGATCTCAGGAAATACGGCGGCGTAAAGCACTCCGGATTCGGGGTGGGGTTTGAGCGGCTTATCATGTACCTGACCGGGGTGAGCAACATCAGGGATGTGATACCATTCCCCAGGACTGTCAACTCCTGCGAGTTTTAGGTGATGGATCTTGAGGTGGCAGTGGTGTGGCTGCCGGTATTGTAGGCTTGAAGCGAGTTTTGGGTGAACGATTTTTACTGCGACGCCGAGAATAAATTTGGAACGCTTAAATAGGGCATGGCTCGCGAAAAGAGCTAACCCTTCTGGTAAAATGACATCAGAATGATTTTCAGGAGGCGGTGGCCATGGGAGAGAGGATAGAATTCACTCGGAACTATTCCGACCTTAGTACCAATAAAGGATTTCAATTCGAGTTTTATTGTGATCGCTGCGGCAGTGGCTTTCGCACCCGTTTTAAACCATCCGTATCGGGCACCCTGAGCGAAGTATTGGACTCGGCCGGCAGCCTGTTCGGTGGGATATTCAGCAGCGCAGCCAATGTAGGTGAGCGTGTGCGTTCAGCGACCTGGGAAAAGGCTCATGACGAGGCTTTTCTCGAGGCCATGAGAGAACTCAAGCCCGATTTTATTCAGTGCCCGCGCTGCTCAAGCTGGGTTTGCAGAAAGAGTTGCTGGAATGTAAAAAAAGGATTGTGTAAACAATGTGCTCCCGATTTGGGGGTTGAGATGGCCGCGGCTCAGGCCAGCCGGTCGGTAGAAGAGGTTTGGGCTCATGCCGCCATGTCCGAGGAAGACAAGAAACTGGCGGCAGGAAACTGGAGGGAGAATATTCGGGCTTCCTGTCCGGAGTGTGAAGCACCAATGCCGAGCAATGCTAAGTTTTGCCCCGAGTGTGGAGCCCAGTTAAAAGCGAAGACCGAGTGCCCCAATTGTGGAGAGAAGTTTACCCCCGGCGCCAAGTTCTGTCCTGAATGCGGGCAGAAATTATAGCAGGAACGCTGTTGGAATACATAGACCGCCATCCGGTTGATGGCGGTCTTTCCTTGAAATTATGTTCGCTGAGTCCTTGAAATAGTTCTATCGTTTTCCAGGCGGGCCGATAACCCGGGACCTAAGACAGCGCTTGCTGCCGGTCGAGCAGGCGGTATGCCGTACTGCCCGAGCTCCGCGCCTTTATGGCTTAAGCCCTCGCAAGCAATTCCAATACTACTTGCCCTGCATCCTGGCCAGGGATGCCTTCAACTGGTTTATAACCACCGGATTGGTGAAGGTCTTTACAAACATTGTAAAATCACATGTATCGATGGCTTCCCGCATTTGCTGAGCCGCGGATTTCCTGTAGCCTGCTTTTATTGAAATAAAGGGACGGTTCGGGTTATCAATGTACTCGCGAACCTTGGCTTTGGCTTTCTCCAGCAGTTGGTCTGCGTCAACGAGCTCATCAATAATCCCCATCTCCAAAGCCACCGGAGCCGGGATTCTTTCTCCATTGTATATGACTCGTTTCCAGTTCTTGCCGGTTTCAAGGCCGAATTTCATTATCTCGTTGTGGCACGGGGACAAGGACATTCCGAGCTTGATCTCAGGCATCGCCACCTTGGCATTGGGGTCGTTCACCATCATCCGGTAGTCGCAAGCCTGGGTTACGATAAACCCGGCAGCACTTGCATGACCGTTTAAGGCCGCCACAACCGGCTTGGAGCATGTGAAAAGCTTGTACATTATCTCCTCATCATCCTTAAACCATTGGATGATGTGTTCCGGGCTCTCGAAGGTAGTAAAGGTCACGAGGTCGAACCCGCTGGAGAATATTCTGCCGGTGCCGGTCAGGACCAACCCCTTCAATTCCTCTTCGGCGTTAACCCGATCGATTATTGCTTCAAGGCCCTTTAAAACTTCGGTGTTGATGGAATTCGTCGGCGGGTTGTTAATGGTGAAAACAGCTATGTTGTCCTGGATTTCTGTTTTGTAGGACACTCATTCAACCTCCTTATTAAATTATGCGCAATTAAACTATCCGCAATCTATATTTTACTACTACGATTATACAGCTTTTTTGCATTGATGTTTTGGAAAAAGTTTCTCGTGCCGCTCCCGGGTCCTCATGTTTGGCGGATAGGTGATAATTCCTTATTTTATTACAAATCGTGGTAAGAATAACCGGTCCTCCGCGTATTTAAGTAAAAGCGGGGTGCAGTTTTGGAAACGGCAGTCCCAAGCACCATAAGAGAAGACATATTTCGGGAGAGGATGGTGGCGATGAGCGGTGAGCGGTTAGATACGGAGTGCAGAGCGGATGGCAAGCCCGGCGAAGATACCAAAGAAAAGGGATCCTCGCTGGTGAAGGCCCTGCGGAGCTTCATCTCAAAACCCGGTTACCGGATAGGACTACTGGGCATGGGCCTGGTCCTGGCCGTGCTGCTGGGGCTGACCTGGGGCCTGGATTGGTTTGGGCCCCAAACTGCTGATGCCGGAGAGGTAACCATTACGGCTCTTCAGCAGGACAATACCGGGGTTGATCCGGAATCGGCCTTTCTCCTGAAGACGGATGAGCCGATAAGCCCGAGGACGGTTAAGGAGAACCTCAAAGTCAGTCCGGACTTTACATATGACCTGGAGAGAAGAAACGGCGGCCGGGAGTACAGGATCACCCCCAAAGAGAAACTGACTGCCAATACTGTTTACCGCCTGTCTTTTGACCCCACGGGAAACAACCGGGAAGAGCTTAGTTGGGCGTTTCAGACCCGGGGAAGCTTCCGGGTTATCGGTCAGATGCCGCGGAACGAGGCCATCGAGGTACCGTTAGATACCGGGATTGAGTTTATACTTTCCCATGAAGAATATGACCTGGACACCGCCCGGAAGTATTTCAGCATCTCACCTCAGGCTGAGGGCAGGCTGGAGAAGCATGGGAAGACTCTGGTGTTCGTCCCCCGGGGTTTGCAGCCGCAGACCATCTACACGGTGACTCTGAAAAAAGGGCTGCCGCTGGCGAACGGCAAGGAAGCTCTGGCCGATGATTCTGTGATCAGGTTTGAAACCGCTCCGCTACAGACCGGACAAAGCAAGGGTTTTTCCTTTGAAGTGAACCAGAGCTTAACCGAGTTTTCCACCGCGGAAGCTCCTTCTTTTCCTGCTTATTTCAGCGCTCGCAGCAACCCGCCTCCCCTCTATATCGATCTTTATCGTTACCCGGACCACAGTGCGTTTACCCGGTCTCTGGCCAGGTTTGATCAGATTCCCCGCTGGTCCTACTGGGTGAGAAACAACTACCGGGAGGACGCAGCCGGCCTTAATAAAGTCGCCGGGTATGAGACCCAGTTTATCCAGGTTGACCAATTCTCACATTACTTCACCCTACCCGAGCCCCTGCCGGCGGGTTACTACCTGGCCGAATGCCGCTCCGGAGAAGCGGTGCGGCAGATCCGTTTCCAGGTAAGCGATCTGGCTGTTTACCGTGCTCAATCGGAGAAGGGAACCCTTTTATGGGTCAATGTCGTGCCTGATAATGCACCCGCCCAGGACATTGAGGTTTTCGTGGACAACCGACGGCTGAATGTAAAAAGCGACAGCAAGGGGGTAGTCCTGACTGAGGAGAACCTTTTTACTGCTGGGACCGGTTATGCCCTGTTAAGGAGCGAGAACAGGGAAATCCTGGTTCCCCTGGCCGGGGAGCGGTATGAACGAATTAAAAACCGGATGGCGGCTCAGGACTACTGGAAATACGTGTATCTGGACCGGGAGCTGTATTTGCCCGGGGACACCGTTAATTATTGGGGAGTGTTGGCCCCCCGCAAGAAAAGCATTGCCGGACCCAGGGAATTAACCATGGAGCTCAGGGGTTACAACCGCTACTATTACGGCGGGATGACCGAGGCTCCCCTTATAAGCCAGCGGGTGCCGGTTAAGAACCACACCTTTGAAGGACGCTGCCAACTGCCGGTGTTAAAACCTGGCTATTACTACCTGGATTTCAAGGTGGGTGATACCACCGTCCTCTCACGGGGGTTCTCGGTTGAACTCTACCATAAACCGGCCTATCGACTAACCGTTGAGCCGGAGAAGAAGGCTATTCTGGAGGGGGAAAAAACTGCTCTGCGGGTAAAGGCCGTTTTTTTCGAAGGGACTCCGGTGCCGGGAGTTCAACTGAAGCATAACCTTGACGGTGAGGTTTTCAAGGCGACCACGGATCAGAAGGGCGAAGCCAGTATTCCCCTGGTGGGCAAAATCCCGGAGAACCACTACGGCCTCTGCGATTACAGGTATCTCAGTGTAAGTGCCGATATGCCCGAGATCGGGCCTATTTATGCGGACAGCAGTGTAATGGTTTTCCCCAGCAAGGTCTTTCTCACGGCCGAGGCTCAAAAAGACGACAGCGGCTTCAGTCTCAAGGCCCTCTTGCGCCATGTTGATCTGTCCGGGAGCAAGCAAGAATATTCTTCTGCTGAAGAGGAGTTTGTACGGGGGCCGGTGGCCAATGCCCGGATTAGCGGGCGCCTGTACGAAGAAATATGGAACCGGATTGAGCGCGGCGAACAATATGATTTTATCAGCAAAAAGGTAGTCAAAATCTATGAGTACGAGCGTTCGGAGCGGTTAATCAGCGAATTTTCCATGACTACGGGCCAGGACGGCTTTGCCGCCCATAAAGCGACAATTGATCCGGAAAAGATCTATTTCGTGGAACTCGCAGCCCCGGACGCCGAGGGGCGCATTTCCCGGACCAGGGTCTACATCAATTCTTTTGAAGACCCCGTGTTTAAGTATTACTACCTGAAGGACCTGAATTCCAAAGCGGGTTACCAACCCGGAGAAAAAGTCAGCCTCTCGTTAATGGAAAACACCCGGGAGTTAACGGTTAACGAGGGCAGGGTCCTATTCCTGCAGGGGCAGGACCGGATTGCATCATACCGGGTAGGTACCAGTCCACGTTATGAGTTCGAATTTACGGCTGACGACATCCCCAATGTCAACATACAGGCGGTGTACTTCGATGGCCGGACCTACCAACTGGCGGAACTCTACAATGTACCCTTTGCCCATCAGAGCCGGGCGTTAAAGGTCGAAATAACCAGTGACAAAGCTGAGTACCGTCCCGGAGAGCAGGTGAAACTGGAGGTGAGGGTCACCGATCTCAGGGGTCGTCCGGTGAAGAACGCCCGTGTGAATATCAACCTGGTTGACGAGGCCCTTTACGCCCTGGCGGATCAGGAGGAAGACCTGCTTCGCAGCCTTTACGAGGACTTTTATTATCCTTATCTGGAGAACTGGCGATCACACTACACCCCCGAATACAGAGGCGGAGCAGAGAAGGGTGGGGAAGGCGGCGGCGGGCGCCGGGATTTCCGGGATACTGTTTTCTTCACCACCCTGGAGACCGATAGTGACGGCCGAGCCGCAGCCGAGATTAAGCTGCCTGACAACCTTACCTCCTGGCGGGTGACCTATCACGCTGTCAGTCCTGATCTTGAGGCTGCCAGCGGCACCAGGCAGATCCCGGTGAGGCTTCCTTTCTTTGTGGAGGTGGGAGTGAAGGATACCTATCTGGAAGGCGACTCCCCGGTGGTGATCCTGCGGGGGTATGGGGGCAAACTGGGCCCAAACCAGCTGGTTGACTACAAAATGACCATGGCCGGACCCAAAGGGAAAGAGGTAGTGAGAAGCGGAAAGGGTAAGGCCTTCACCGGTTTTGATTGGAAACTGCCTCAACTTGTAGCCGGGGAATATACCCTGACGGTTGCCGCCGCCGGCGGCCCGTACCAGGACACGGTGACCAGAGCCTTCACAGTAGTCAAATCCCTGCAGGAACGGAATGTCAGCCACCATCAGATACTGAAGAACGGAATGGTCTTAACAGGAGGTGCAGTTGAGCCGACCGAGGTCATCTTCTGCGACTATGAAAAGAGCCAATACCTTTATGGGCTTTACCTGCTGAGCGGGCTTGGCGGCAGCCGGGTGGAGGAGAAGCTGGCCCGGCAGGAAGCCTGCAAGCTTCTGCGGGAGTATTTCCCGGACGAGAGATCGCATCTCTTTACTGAGGATGAAGAATCCGTAGTCGAATACCAGCAGCCTGACGGGGGTATCGGCATACTGCCTTACGCGTCAAGCGATCTGGCCCTGTCAGCCCTGGCAGCCTGCACCTGTGCCGACAGGTTTGACCGGGCGGCCCTGATCGGCTATTTTTATAAAACCCTGGAAGAGGAAGAACAGGACCACAGCCTGGCCTTACTGGGCTTGGCGGCCCTGGATGAGCCGGTCCTTCTGCAGATTAAACAAGAGTTAAAGGACCCGAAGCTCTCTCCGGCCGTGAGGATAAACCTGGCCACCGCCCTGCTGGAGCTGGGGGACGGGTCCGAAGCTCTTAAGGTTTACCGGGAGATCCTCCAGAAGAGCGCCCAGGATCTCGGGAATACCCTGAGGATCAACGTGGGCAAGAATCAGGATGATGTGGTAACCGCCACTACCCGGATGGCGGTTCTGGCAGCCCGCCTGAAACAGGCGGAAGCCAACAGGCTCTACCAGTATATACTGGAAAACCCTGCCATAGAATCGGTGAACTTCCTGGAGCAGATCCAGATCCTTAAATATAACCTGCAGCGCATGAATTCCGAACCGGTAAGCTTCAGCTATAACCTGAACGGAAAGACCAACCATGTCAGCTTAAAGAACGGCGAGACCTTCAGAATCACGCTTCTGCCCCGGGATCTCCCGCGGATCAAGTTCAGCAATGTCAAAGGAAAAATAGGGGTTATGACCCGGTACTCCCAGCCGTACAGCGAAGGTCAAGCCGTTTCCAACGAGGGTCTGTCGTTAAGCCGCCAGTACCAGGTTAACGGTGTTAAGACCAACTCTCTTAAGCGTTCCGATCTGGTTAAGGTAGTCCTCACCGTAGGGATCAAAGACCGGGCTCCGGGGGGATGGTATGAGGTAACGGATATTCTGCCGGCCGGGCTCGCCTATGTTCCGCGTCCCTATGATTATGGTGTGAGTGAACAAGAACTCAGCCGCTGGTCGTATCCCACCGAGGTCAAGGGGCAGAAACTGACCTTCCCGGTAGCCAAGGATACGCGCAAGGAGATTCAGGAGATAATTTACTTTGCCCGGGTGACATCCCCCGGGGAGTTTAAGGCTGAGGCCCCGGTTATAAGCCACACCACGGCTCAAGGGGTATTCGCTCGGGGACACGAAGAGAGGCTGAGGATCGAATGAAAAGGATCGGGATGTGGATCGGCCTTGGATTGCTGGCTTTCCTGCTCCTCCTTACCGGATGCCGGCAGGCGGAGAACAAAGGGGCTGTTGATAAGCCCAATCCGGCTCATCCCAGCTTTGTAACGCGGCAGGAGTTGGCCGATGCACTCGGCTCCGCCAAACCCGAACCGGAAGAAATAAGGGGTCACCAGGTCAGCGGGGTGGTGCCCCATCACCTGGTGGCCGGTCACCTGATCGCCGATTATTTTGCCGGTCTCTCCCGGCAGAACCCGGAGGTGATAATCATCGTGGGCCCCAACCATGAGAACCGGGGAGGGAGGATCATTACCGGGTTTTATGACTGGCAGACTCCTGACGGGACAGTTAAGACCGAAAGGGAAGTGGTTGCCTATCTTTTGGAACGTCAGATAGCGGTTCAGGACGAGGCGGTTCTGGCCGCCGAGCATTCCATCGGCAATCTGGTGCCCTTTGCAGCCCACTACCTGCCGCGGGCCAGGATTGTTCCCCTGATCCTGCATCACGGCGTGACGCTGAGTGAAGTGGATAAACTGTTAACTGTACTCGAGCCCTACCTGGACGAAAAGGTGGTTCTGGTGGCGTCGGTAGACTTCTCTCATTACATGACAGGCCGGGAGGCCGAGAATAAGGATACCCAAACCCTGATGCACATGAGGAACTTTGACTATCCTGCGCTATTCCGGCTCGGAGACGATCATCTGGACTCACCCGCTTCTCTGGCTATGGCCTTCCGCCTTGCAGAGAACCGGGGGATCAAGGAATTTCGAGTTCTTGACCATACCAATTCCGGATTCATAATGAACAATGATTTAATGGAGACCACCAGCTATTTTACCCTGGTTTTTGCCCGAGGAATAGAAGTGGGGGCAGGAGCGACTGCGCCCTCGGCCAAACAGGAGCATCCACGACCAAAATAGACCAGGGCTTTAGTAGGGACCGGAGGGTGCTGTTGGCAGGAGAATATGGAGGGGTATGCTCGGGTCAAATTATTAAAAAGAGGAGGCTGTAAAATGATAATAACGACGACCCATAATGTAGAAGGAAGGACCATACAGAAGTATCTGGGGCTGGTAGCGGGAGAAGCGATTATGGGAGCCAATGTAGTACGCGACCTCTTTGCCACTATTACCGATATCGTCGGCGGGCGTTCCGGCGCCTACGAGGCCAAGCTCACCCAGGCCCGCACCATTGCCGTCGAGGAGATGGCGGACCAGGCTCGCCGGTTGGGAGCAGATGCGGTGGTCGGCGTTGATGTTGACTACGAAGTAATCCGGGAAGGGATGCTGATGGTGGCCGCGACCGGGACTGCAGTGAAACTGGGCTAAACCGCAGCAATTCCCGGTTCTCCTTTGCCCCAGAATCTACATCCTTTAAAGTATCGTGCGGTTAATGCCACAGGCCTCCCCCCTTGATTAAGAGGAGGCCTGTCTATAATGCGTACTACAGGGGACATCGCCGGTAACCGCGGAACTCCCGTTCCACGATTTCGCCAAGTTGGAATATGGCGTCTTCATTGCCGACCCTGCTGGTTATCTGAACTGCAATGGGCAGCCCCTCCGGGCTTTCCGCTACGGGAACCACCAAAGCGGGCAGTCCCCAAGTATTGATATAGGCCACAA
>JAKOVY010000124.1 GCA_029781825.1 Bacillota bacterium
GATGTGGACCGGCGTAGACGTTATTAATTGTCAGGCTGACGGAGCTGAGAGGCTATTTACAACTCGGCAATGAACTTGGGCGGCAGAGTAGTATTGGCAAGGGCCGCCAGTTGATCGATGGTCTGAAGGCCGTCGGTAACCAGGAGTTTGGAACTGCCCTGGGCCAGAATCCTTCCTTCCGGTGACTCGATGGTGGCTTCGGCCAGGCAAATGGTTCGTCCCACCTTGATCCTTTGTCCTTTAGCCGTTATCTTTCCGGATTTTATGGAGGCCAGGTGGTGGACGGTAACGTCCAGGGTGATAAGACCCGATTCCGGATCAAGCTCCGGATAAACCGCCCAGTAGGCGGCCGCGTCTATCAGCGACGAGTAGACGCCTCCCTGTATCGCCTGGTAGGGAGAAAGGTGTTTTGACTCCATATCCAGAGTTATTATGGAATACCCAACACCAATATCCTCCATGACCATGGAAAGCAGTTGATAATAAGGACTGCTGTTGATCAGCTTGATCAGCTCTTCAATGTGCCGCGGGTTCAACATACCTTCGAAAAGTCCTCCTCCATGATGTACTGGGCTCTGAATATTTGACTTCTGGAGGCAACCTGTTTCCCAATGATTTATAGTACAAGGTCAAGCAAGGTTTTTCCTGCATAAATATGGATGTCATTTCACAAAACCGCAGGCAATTGGGCGCCGGATTCGGAACGATCAGCTTCCGGTATTGAAAGTCATGGAATAACAGAAAATTTTCCTTGAGTATTTCTGAAGTTCAAAGTTACGAAACCCTTCTACACTGCGTTGAACTTTTAAAGTGCGGAATTTACCAAAAATTCTTTTTTTATGCTTTTGGCTTATATACAATGTAAAAAATCCCGGGCCCATCAAGGAACCGGAAGGGGGCTATGAGATTCAGCCCTTTGACGATCGGCCGCCATACGGTTCGAGGCTTGATTATCGGCATTAGACTTTGCCTCCGCTGTAAGCCGTGAAGGGGAGGTCGGTTGAGAGGTGCTGAAACCATACCCTTCCGGAGCATAAGTTCCAGAGAATTGGAAAATAATTAATCACATATTGCCGGCTTTGTACACAAAATTGGTCACAACATATCCTTCCCAATTGTTGTTCCGTGCGTTAACGGGTAACCGTGGGACGGTATAAGGGGTGAAACATCATAACAGGCGTCAACGACAGCACTGCAAGAAACATAAAAACTCAGGTCCTGGGCGCCGGTTACGCAGTGCCGGACCGAATTCTTACCAACCGCGAACTGGAGTTGATGGTAGACACCAATGATGAATGGATTATAACCCGAACCGGAATCCGGGAGCGCCGTATCTGCGACCCGGAGTGGGCGACATCCGACCTGGCTCTCCTGGCTGCGGAGAAGGCCATAAAAAATGCAGGGATCGCGGCCGCAGATCTGGATTTAATCCTGGTGGCAACCGTAACTCCTGATATGTTGTTTCCCTCCACCGCCTGCCTGCTGCAGGGCCGGCTGGGTGCTAATAAAGCTGCGGCCTTTGATATCTCCGCGGGGTGTACCGGTTTCATTTACGCACTGGCGGTGGCGGACCGCTTTTTGCTGGCCGGGGGTCACCGCTACATACTGGTGGTGGGAGCCGAAACCCTGTCACGGATAACAGATTACACCGACCGCAATACCTGTGTTCTTTTCGGTGACGGCGCCGGGGCCGTGGTTCTGGGCAGGGGCGACGGAACTAACGGGATACTGTCAACCTATCTGGGGGCCGACGGCTCCGCTGAATCACTGTTGTACCTGCCTGCAGGAGGATCGCGGATGCCGGCCTCACACCGGACTGTCGACGATCATCTCCACTATGTCCGTATGCAGGGGAATGAGGTTTTTCGCTATGCGGTGAATGCCATACCGGAGTGTGTGAAACAGGTTTTGGAACCGGCAGGTTTGAGCATTGACGAGGTGGACCACTTCATTTTTCACCAGGCCAACATCCGGATCCTGCAGACGGCCGCAAAGCGGATGGGAATTCCATGGGATAAGATGATCGTCAATATCGAGCGCTATGGAAATATGTCGGCTGCCTCAATACCGTTGGCTATAGCCGAGGCGGTTGATGACGGCGTAATTCATCCCGGACAGCTTTTGGTTATGGTGGGGTTCGGCGCGGGAATGACAATGGGTTCGGCGTTGGTTCGATGGGGGAGGTGAGGCGATGATCGAAACCAGGATTACAAAGATGCTAAATATAAAGTATCCCCTGTTGCAGGGGGCTATGGCCTGGATCGCCACCGGGAAGCTGGCGGGAGCGGTTTCAGAGGCAGGCGGTTTGGGGATAATCGGCGCCGGTACGGCCGACCCCCAATGGCTGAAGAACGAGATCGATGAAGCCCGTCGGGTGACGGAAAAGCCGTTTGGGGTGAACCTGGTTCTGGTTTCACCCTACATTGATGAGATTATTGAGTTGGTCCTGCGTGAAAACATACCGGTAGTGACCACCGGCGCCGGCAATCCAGGCAAGTACATGCCGCGTTTCAAGGAACGGGGCATAAAGGTGATCCCGGTGGTCGCATCGGTGGCTTTGGCCCGAAGGCTGGAACGTCAGGGGGCTGACGCGGTAATCGCCGAAGGTATGGAGTCAGGGGGGCATGTGGGGGAGATGACCACCATGTGCCTGGTTCCGATGGTGGTTGATGCCGTGGGTATTCCCGTAATCGCAGCCGGAGGCATCGCGGATGGAAGGGGAATGGTCGCCGCCCTGGCCCTGGGGGCGGAAGGGGTGCAGATGGGAACACGCTTTATCTGCGCTGAAGAGTGTCCGGCCCATCCCGCTTACAAGGAGAAGGTTATTAAAGCCCGGGACCGGGATACCGAGGTCTGCGGAACCACCACCCTCCACCCGGTGAGAGCAATACGCAACCGCTTTGTTCGGTATTATCTGGAGCAGGAACGAGCCGGCCTGAGCGCCGAGGAGCTTGAACGTTTGGGGACCGGCAAGTACCCGGACGCAGCCCTGCAAGGGGATGTTGAATACGGGTCCGTTCTGGCCGGACAGGCGGCAGGTTTGGTCAACCGGATACAACCGGCTCAGGAGATAGTGTCCGAAGTAGTGAATGAGGCCGAAGAACTGCTCAGGAATGGACTGGGGGTGAAGATGTGCTCAGATTAGCGGTATTATTCCCCGGTCAGGGCGCACAGTACACAGGCATGGGCGGGGATTTGGCCCGGGAATTCCCGGCGGCACGTGAGGTGTTTGAGCGGGCTGACGATGCACTGGGATTTAAGCTCAGCGGCATATGTTTTGCCGGTGAACCGTCGGAACTGAACCGAACCGAGATAACCCAGCCCGCTGTGCTGACCGTCAGCATCGCGGTGTGGGAGGTGTTGAAACAGGAAGGAATAAATGCCCAGATGGCGGCGGGATTGAGCCTGGGAGAATACAGCGCCCTGGTGGCGGCGGGTGCAATCGATCTCGAAAACGCCGTCCGCCTAGTGGCCAAACGCGCAAAGATTATGCAGGAGGCCGTGCCCGAGGGGAGCGGCATGATGGCGGCCGTTCTGGGGCTGGCGGAAGAGGTGGTGGAGGAGGCCTGCAAAAAGGCGGGCACTGTTGGTGCGGTAGGAATAGCCAATTACAACTGCTCGGGGCAAATGGTCATATCCGGAGAAAAGGTCGCCGTTCTGGAAGCCGGACGGCTTGTGCAAGCAGCCGGCGGGCGTTTTATGCCCCTGAAAGTAAGCGTACCCTCGCACTCCCCGTTGATGGCGGAGGCGGCTGAGGAATTCCGAAATGAAATAAGGAAAGTTAAATGGAAGGAGATGTCGTTTCCTGTAATAAGCAATGTCAATGCCCGCGAGCTTGATTATGAAGAACTGGAAGAGAGGCTGGCGGAGCAACTGTACCGCCCGGTGAGGTGGCAGCAGTCAATAGAATACATGTCATCACGGGTGGATTATTTTATAGAGGCCGGCCCCGGCAAGACGCTGTCCGGTCTGGTAAAGAAAACCTCCGGAAAACAGCTTATCGGTAACGTAGAGGATCCGGACACTTTGGCCCAGGTTATGAAAAAACTGAGCGAGGCTGAATGACCCGGGAATACCCGGGATAACAGATTCAATACCAATCATTAAGGGGGTAAAAGCCAGTGTCAGTGCTTGAAAGTGTAAAAGAGGTTATCGTTGAGATTTTGGATGTCCCGGCGGAGGACATCAAGCCCGAGTCCAGACTGATTGAGGATCTGGAGGCAGACTCCCTGGATATTGTGGAGATGGTGATGCAGCTGGAAGACAGATTCGGTCTGCAGATTCCGGAATCGGCCTTTGAAGAACTGAAAACCGTAAAGGACGTGGTTGAGTATCTGGAGAAGCGGTTGGAGGAAAAGTAGAGGTGGAGCTCAATGGAAAAGAGAAGAGTGGTTGTCACCGGCATGGGTGTAATCAGCCCGGCAGGTAATGATGTGGCCACCTTCTGGCAAAACCTGATTGAGGGTAAGAGCGGCGTCAGGCCTATTGAACGGTTTGATGTCTCTCAATATCCTACGCGGATTGCCGCGCAGGTCCTGGACTTTAATCCCGTTGATTATTTGAACCGTAAGGATGCCCGGCGCATGGACCGCTTTGTGCAATTTGCCTGTGCCGCGGCCAGAATGGCCTTGGAGGATTCGGGGTTGAAGGTGTCTCCCGAGAATGCCTCTAAAATCGGGGTATGGGTGGGCTCCGGCATTGGCGGGTTGGAAACTATGGAGAACCAGCATGAAGTCCTGCTGGCGAAAGGGTGTACGGCAATAAGCCCGTTTTTGGTTCCCATGATGATTACAAATATGGCTTCCGGCCAGATTTCGATCATGACCGGAGCCAGGGGACCGAATGGATGTACGGTAACGGCCTGTGCTACCGGAACCAACTGCATTGGCGACGCCTTTCGCTTTATCCAGCGGGGAGAAGCCATAGCCATGATTGCGGGCGGGGCTGAAGCCGCGATAACCCCCCTGGGCATGTCGGGGTTTTGCGCCATGAAGGCAATGTCGACGCGCAATGATGATCCGGCCGGTGCGAGCAAGCCTTTTGATTTGGAACGTGACGGTTTTGTGATGGGTGAGGGTTCCGGGGTTGTGGTGCTGGAAGATCTGGAACATGCTCTGGAAAGGGGAGCTCGGGTGTACGCCGAGGTCATAGGATACAGTACCACCGCCGACGCCTATCACGTGGTCCAGCCGGATCCGGATGGAGAGGGTGCCGCCCGGGCTCTGGCCCTGGTCCTGAACGATGCCGGGATACTCCCGCAGGAAGTGGACTACATCAATGCTCATGGGACCGGTACCGAAATCAATGATGCCATGGAGACCCAGGCGATAAAAAAGGTCTGGGGAGAGGATGCGTACCGGTTAGCGATAAGTTCTACTAAAGGTGTTACCGGGCATATGCTGGGAGCAGCGGGTGCAGTTGAGTTTATGGCGGCGGTTCTGGCCTGCCAGTACGACATTATACCGCCCACCATCAATTACAAAACCCCCGATCCCGCGTGTGACCTGGACTACGTACCCAATCGGGCCCGGCGGCGGAGAGTAAATATTGCGGTGTCCGATTCGCTGGGCTTTGGCGGACATAACGCCGCCCTGGCGGTGCGCAAGTATGAGCATAACAGGTGATACAAGTGTTAAACAGCCGAGAGATACAAGCCATCATACCCCATCGCTATCCTTTTTTGCTGGTGGACCGAATAATTGAGATGGAACCGGGTCGGAGAGCGGTAGGGATTAAAAACGTGACTGCCGGTGAACCCTTCTTCCAGGGGCACTTCCCAGGCAATCCGATTATGCCGGGAGTGCTGATATTGGAAGCACTGGCTCAGGTAGGAGCCTGCACTATTCTGAGTCTGGATGAATACCGGGGCCGAATCGCTTACTTTGCCGGAATCGACGGGGTGAAGTTTCGCCGGATGGTGCTCCCCGGTGACAGCCTGCGGCTGGAGGTGGAACTCATTAAAATGACCGGCCGTTTCGGCAAGGCTTCCGGTCGGGCCCTGGTGGAAGGTGAACTGGTCGCGGAAGGGGAGTTCATGTTCGCTTTGGAGAAGGCGGCCGATGAATGAATTCCGAGTTGATGGGCAGGTGTTTTAAATGCTCAAAGACAGGCTTGGTTTCAAATCCAGGACCAGATATGCAACGGTAAGACCGCGAGGGGACGCGAGTGTTCAAGCTCTCGACGGAGAGAGATGCCCCGGGTGCGGGAACCCGTTCCCGGACGAGGATGATGCCAGGCGCTTGATGGTTTGCCCGGATTGCGGGTACCACTTCCCTTTGGGGGTCTGGGATAGAATACAGCTTATAACCGATGAAGACAGGTTTATGGAGCTTGATGCAGACTTCATATCAGGTGATCCGCTGGAATTTCCCGGCTATATGGAGAAGCTGGACTCGGCTCGGCAGCAAACCGGGCTGAAGGAGGCGGTGGTCACGGGCAAGGGAACAATATACGGCCAGGAGGTAATACTGGGGGCTATGGACGGCCGCTTCATGATGGGCAGCATGGGGCTGGCCGTCGGGGAAAAGATCGCCCGGGCTTTTGAAATTGCCAGGGAAAACAGGCTCCCGGTTGTAATGTTTACCGCTTCCGGCGGCGCGCGCATGCAGGAGGGCATGGTGTCGCTCATGCAAATGGCCAAGACCAGTGCTGCGGTGGAGCGGTTTTCCAGAAGCGGTCTCCTTTATATATCGGTGCTCACTCATCCCACCACCGGAGGAGTAACCGCTAGCTTTGCCACCCTGGCCGACATTGTGCTGGCTGAGCCCGGCGCCACTATCGGATTTGCCGGAGCCAGGGTTATTGAACAGACCATACGGCAGAAGCTGCCTGCAAGTTTTCAAAAATCGGAGTTTCTCTTGGAACACGGTATGATCGACGCGATTGTCAACCGTGAGGAACTGAAGGGTTTTCTGTACAAGCTTTTGCGGTTTCACAAGGGGAGAGAAAGGTGACTTATACCCGACCATTGGAATTTGAAAAAGACTATCTGGAGTTGAGAAACAAGTTGGAGGAACTAAAGTCACTGGCCTTGCAGAAGAATATTGACCTGGGGGCGGAGATCGAGGCCCTGGAGGCAAGGGTGCGGGTATTGCAGGCGGAAAGGTATAACAGCCTTACCGCATGGCAGATATACCAGATGGCCCGCCATCAGGAACGACCGTTTACCCTGGATTACATAAATGCGATCTTCCAGGATTTTATTGAATTGCACGGGGATCGGTGCTACGCCGACGATCCGGCGGTGGTGGGGGGATTGGCCTGGTTCGACGGGATCCCGGTGACGGTGCTGGGCCACCAGAAGGGAAAGGACACCAAAGAAAACCTTCACCGCAATTTCGGGATGGCTCATCCCGAAGGTTACCGCAAAGCCTATCGGCTCATGGAGCAGGCCGAGAAGTTTGGGCGTCCGCTTATCTGTTTTATTGACACCCCGGGAGCCTACCCCGGAACCGGAGCCGAGGAAAGGGGGCAGGCCTGGGCCATTTCCCGTAACCTGGCTCGGATGTCAAGCCTTCGCATCCCCATTATCACTCTGGTAATCGGCGAAGGCGGCAGCGGCGGGGCTCTGGCCCTGGGTGTGGCCGACCGGGTTTTAATGCTGTCATATGCGGTCTATTCGGTTATTTCACCCTACGGCTGTGCATCAATTTTATTGAATGATGCCGGTCGCTCCGAGGAGATGGCGGAGAAACTGAAGATGACCGCAACGGATTTGCTGAATCTGGGAATAATTGATGAGATAATCCCCGAGCCCCTGGAAGGTGCGCACCGTGACCCGCAAAAGACTTTCCGGGCGGTGGAGGAGAGAATCAGGTTCCACCTCAGGGAACTGATAGACCGGGACCCGGCCGATCTGGTTGAGCAACGCTACCAGCGTTTGAGGAAAATTGGCCTGCAGCTAAGCTAAGGCACAGTCCTTCAAAGGAAGGCCAGGCTTTCATAAACCGAACTAAATGAACTAAATGTCTATGGTTGGACGTGCCAAGTATATTCGACGTCTTGCGGCTCGCTCCTGAGTTCCTCGCCTACATCCCCGCAACTTGTTTTTCTTTGGGCGGGACAACCGGCATACGCGGCATCCATGCCGCAATGCCGGTATGATGTAACGGCTCGTCACAACGTCGCTCTCCCGCAAGCCGTAGAATATGTGATTGCTGCATGCGGGAAACCTCCGGCCCGAGGAACACAAACCCCAGGTGAGGCTGGTCGCAGTTAGATGAGATTGCCGTGAAGTCCTTGCGACCGAACGGTACTTACGGGAGTGAGAGAAAGGGGGTTAGCCACCCCCTCCTACTCGATTTATCCGGTTGTTCAACATCTTTAACCCGGCATAGGGTTTTCTTTATCCTTTTCGTCTTCTTCCCGGGTTTTGGCCCGGGGCAGGCGACCGGCCTTTAAAGCCGCATTGCGCAGGATAAACTCGATCTGCGAGTTCACGCTGCGAAACTCGTCGGCTGCCCAGCGCTCCAGAACCTCGTAGAGTTGAGGATCGATTCTCAGAGGGAAACTTTTTTTCTTGGCCATAGTGAATCCCGCTTAATACAGACTGCCGGTGTTGATCACTGGCTGCGCCGCCCGGTCTGATACGATGGAGACCAGAAGGTTATTGATCATGGCTACCTTTCGTTCTTCGTCCAACTCCACGGTTCCATCGTTCTGAAGCTGGGCGATCGCCATCTGGGCCATCCCTACCGCACCCTCGACAATAATCTTGCGCGCTGCCAAAATGGCCGCCGCCTGCTGGCGCTGCAGCATAGCCCCGGCGATCTCGGTTGCGTAGGCCAGGTGGGTGAGGCGGGCTTCCATAACCTGGACTCCTGCGACCTTCAAACGGTCCTGCAGTTCCCGGGTCAGTTCGTCGGCAATTTCTTCGGCATTGCCCCTCAGAGAATAACCTTCATCCTTGAAATTGTCATAGGGGTACCTGGTTGCGACGTGGCGAAGAGCGGTTTCGCTTTGAATCTCCACAAAGGTATTGTAATCGTCAACATCAAGAATGGCTTTGGCAGAATCAATTACCTTGAATACGATAACCGCTGCAATCTCAATAGGATTACCTTCAACATCGTTGACTTTAAGCATCTTGGTATTAAAGTTCCGAACCCGCAATGTAACCGTTTTGCGCATGGTAACCGGGATGGTCAGCCACAAGCCTGCATCCTTAATTGAGCCGACATAGCGGCCGAAAAAAGTTACCACTTTGGCTTCATTTGGCTGGACAATGGATATGCCGCTGCATAGAACTGATGCTATAACGATCAGAAGGGCTCCCCAAACGAAAAGCTGGTTATAAAACAGCCACCCGGCACCCAGGAAAAGAACCAGGATTAGTAATATACCCATGAAACCATTGATTTTAAAAGCCAAACGTTCTTGCATATTCTCCTCTCCTCGCCATTTATTTGGTATCTTAATGATATCATATTGAAATCAAAAAAAAAAGGGGGTTCGGAAAAAGGGCGCGGGAAGTTCGGGCATTATTGAGAGTTATATATCCTTCCACGAGACAGGGTTGCAGGATTTAAGCTATTGGTAGAGGCGACAAAAGAGCCGACTGCAGACAGCTAAACGATAGTTGTTCTAATCATCAAAATTCGGACATGGATGGAGTAAAGGCGTCTGCTGCAACCAGTCCTTTGAGGCCGGTATTATGAATCATCCTGACACTGGTGGGGGTGGAACCACTGTTTTTCAAAGGCCAAACTTCAATGGGATTCAGTAGCCGCTCAAAGCAGGGAAGCAATGATCGCTTTCTGGATGTTGTTGGTTCCCTCGACGGTAGCCAGAACTCGAGCGTCGCGGGAGTATTTGTCGGCCAGGGTATTGGCCATGTAGCCGCCTGCCCCCAGGATTTCAACCGCCTTGGAGGCTGCTTCCAGGGCTACTTCGCTGGCATACCACTTGGCCATGGAAGAAGCGGTGGTGTGGTCCTGGTCGCGGTCAATCAGCCAGCAGGCTTTCCAGGTCATCAGACGTGCCAGTTCAATCTTGGTCGCCATTTCGGCCAGGGCAAAGGATACGGCCTGATATTTCACAATGGGTTTACCGAACTGTATCCTGGTCCGCGCATGGTTTAATGCCAGGTTATAGGCCGCCTGGGCAATGCCTACCGCCACCGCACCTACCAGGGCGCGACCGCGATCGAGGGTTTGGGTGAGCAACAGGTATCCGCTGCCGGAACGGTTTCCTCCCACCATGCTGTAAGCCGAAACTCGGACTCCATCCAACAATACTTCGGAGGTGTTGGCATACCGGATTCCCACCTTGTTCCTTACTCGACCCAGCGTAAGACCGGGAGTGGATGCCGGAATGATAAAAGCGCGAAGGGAAGCGCGGTTACGGATCGGGGTGACACAGGCAAACACGGTAAAAAATGAAGCTACAGAGGCGTTCAGGATATAATCCTTGGTACCGGTTATCACATACTCGTCCCCATCAGGCTCGGCCAGACTGGATATGGCTCCCACGTCCGAACCCGCTGACGGTTCGGTGAGCGCAAAAGCCGCCAATGCCGGTTGCGACGAGGTAAGGAGGGGAAGGAAGGCTTCCTTCTGTTCCCTGGTTCCAGCCAGGACGATAGGACTGGCTGCATGTATATTGGTGTTTAACACCGTGGCGACGCCGGCACATCCCTGGGCAATCTCCTCAAGCAGGAGCGCGGTTGTAAGGTGGTTCAGCTCCAGTCCTCCGTATTCCCTGGGAATGGTAGGGCACAAGAGGTTATGCTTTGCCAGCAGTTCAGCAAACGACCAGTCAAACCGGTCGTCGCCCTGAGCGTCAATCTCCAGTGCTCGAGGTATTATTTCCTCCCTTACGAGGGCGCGGGCTTTTTCAACCAACCGCTTCTGCTCTCGGGTAAGATCGAAGCCGATCATTGATTTCCCCCCTTGTGACGCCGCCAGCGAATGTACATGATAAAATCGAGAACCTCCCGGCGTTCATCCGGGTTCAAGGCATAGATTTCATTCAACATACGAAGTACTTCCTTGTCTTCATTGTTCACATCGGCAGCGTCAGGCGATGGTTTCGGTTCCACGAAGTAATCCAGGGGCATGTTCAGGGCTTCCGCTATGGCTTCCAACTGCGAGAGATAGAGCCGACGCTTGCCCTTCTCGTAATTGGACAGAGCCGATTGCGAGCAACCCACCATACGGGCCAGTTGTTTCTGGCTTAGCCCCTTTGCTTCCCGGGCCTGTTGAATTTTGCTGCCAATTTCCTTGAAACTCAATGCTCAACCTCGAATCACGAATTGTAATGTCTGTTACAGAATATATCGTAAACAATAAGTCGGAATAAAACAATGCATGAAACATGTTTTAATCAGCGGTTAAGAAATTGACCAAAGGAAGAATAAGATACGTTGGAACCGTCGGGAGGTGTGATTTTCCTGTAATATATATTTCAATCGGTTATAGCACCGGCCCGATTTGCGGCGTATGATTTGTTGGGTGGATATGCCGGAATATCATATCGCTGCAGGGCAATGCTGTGTGAAATGAGCACCTGCTTACAAAAACCGGGCTATGGAGATGCCAGGAGCGGGTGGAAAGCGCTATGTGTGTGGGTGAGAACCGACTCTTCCAGTTCTGCAAGACGACAGGTGCATCACATCCAGACTGTACTCAACAAGCCTTTTCATTATTCCAGGTGTTAATTTTCGTCGTCTGGGCTGTTGCCGCGTTTGGATATTTCCTCAGCCAAGTGGAAGGTAAGCGATGGACTGGGCTGTACGGGCTTGATTCCCCGCTTGCTGTATTCCCCGATTTTCCCCCGAACAACGGCGAACGCCAGCGCTGCCAGCATCAACAGTCCGGCGAAACCAACTGCGGGGAAGAGGGTTCCCACCAGGTTGGAAAAACCGAATTGGGACAGCCCCAGGGCCAGGATTGCCGCTCCGCTGCTCAGATATCGGTATTTGGGTGTACCCTGTTTGCTCAAGCGCGCGACAAAACCATAGAGGCTACCTACGGCGGTGGTATAGACTTCGGCCAGCAATATCAGGGTATAAACAGTTCTTACCAGGGGAGAAACAGTTCCCGCCACCATGATCATCGGTATCTCGTAGGAGGCGGCCCGTCCGATGTGGGTGAGAATGGCCAGATTGATAAGGGTCGCTCCGATTCCCAAACCAATACCTCCCAGGATGGCCCCGGTTCGCAGACGGTTGGGTCCGGATACGGCTCCTAAGGGGGCAAGAATCGCAATGGCCAGCACCAGATTATATGAAACGTAAAGGACGGTGGTAAGGGGCCAGTAGGGAAGCGGAGCCCTCGACGGTTCCGAATAGCTGCGGAGCGTGGCCAGCAAAGCCGGGTAATCGGTAGCTATGGTATAGACAGCCACCCCAAAAACCGCGGCCAACAATAGAGGCACTACGAAACTGATGGATCTCACCACACCGCTGATTCCGAAAAGGACGGTGAAAAGCGCAGCAGCAATCATTAACACGCTGCCCCAAATAAAAGGGAGTCCGAACTGCTCGCTGAATATGGCACCGGCACCGGCTCCCATGGTTACCAGGCCGCCGAACAGGAAAGCTGTGGTCACCCAGTCCAGCAGACTGCCGATCCACCTGCCTCCCGCATAACGGATTACCGGAAGGTGAGATTCGGCTCCCAGCCTTCTTCCCAGTTCCATTATTATATACCCGAAGACGGACAAAAGAACCGCGGTAATTGCCAGTCCTGCCAGGCCGGCTCTTCCGAAATATCCGAAAAACTGCAGGACTTCCTGCCCGGAGGCAAAACCGGCGCCGACCACGGTCCCAATATAGGTGGCGGCAATAACCAGTACTGAAAACTGTTTTTTCGGCATACCTTTAGTTTGCTTCCAAAAGCAGTTGTTATGTACTGGAAAAAGCATATTTCATGAAGGAACCACAGAACCGATACCGAATACCTAATACTAGTTGGGGAAGGAGGGTTGATTTTGGACGATCAAAAACTGAACGCTGGAAGAAAGCTATGGGGAGTAATTGTTAGTCCTGCCCCGACGTTTAGACTGATTGGGGAGGACCCCCGGATACTGGCACCGGCATTGCTGGTGATTGCAGTTGATGTATTGCTGGCCTGGCTGATCATACCGGAGACCCTTGCCTATACCAAATCGGTACTGGAAAGCACCGGTGAAACCCTTACCGCTGATATGCTGAACGCCACGCTGACCTGGACCAAGGTAAGCGTAATTGCAGGAGCGGCCTTTTTGCCGCCTCTGATCTGGTTGGTTCAGGCGGTACTCCTGTGGCTGGTTAAACAATTCACGGTGGGTGAGGCCACGTTTAAGCAACTCTATGCGGTATCTTTTTTTGCCTGGATACCGCCTTTTTTGGGAAGTGCTATCAAGAGCGTGCTGGTGAAGATCGGCGGTATCGATTTAATGATGAGCATAAAAACCAGCCTGGCATTGTTTTTGCCTCCATCAATCGAATCCGGTTTCTGGTTTCTTATGCTTTCCAAGATGGACTTCTTTACCATCTGGGGACTGGTTCTGCTTGCACTGGGAGGCGCCGTGGTTATGAAAAAGGAATTTAAGAACACCGCTCCCTATATTTTCGGGATCTGGCTGGTTTACATCGTCATAGTGGCTTATTTGAGCTCGAAATTTGGAAACCTCGCGGGTATGTAGGTATCCGACGCCATTCGGTGATTGACCGGGCGGCGAGATGCCCCGGCTCAACGCATCTGGCCTGCCGGGCAGTGTCGTGTCGCAGCACATTTGCTCCAGGCGGCTCAAGGTGGAACGGAACAAGCCTGGAAAGGTAAGACCTAATATACGCTGAAAGAGGAGTAATTGAATTGGCAGATTCAGCAGACAACCGCAAGCGGATATTTACCAGAAGAAATCTTGTCATCGGCGGAATCTTATTGCTGGTTGTCCTGGTGGTGGTACTGAACGTCTTCCGGGTGATGAACCGGGACGTTATAAAGGTGCGGACAGCTAGGGTAACGGAGCAAAAAATGGAGCAGACGGTTCTGGCTTCCGGGAGAGTGGTGGCAGTTGACAAGAGTGTGATCTACAGCCAGGTTACCGGCACCGTAAAGAAGATTCATGTGAAGCCGGGGCAGGAGATTCAGCACGGTCAACTCCTGATGGAACTGGACATCCCTGACGGACCTCAGCGGCTGGCCCAGGCCCGAGCGACCCTGGCTCGAGCGGAGGCGGATCTGGCCAAGGCCAGGGCGAGCGGGAAAAGCCTGGACTTGATCGATGCCGAAGCGGCTTATGCTGAAGCCGAAGCCGGTTACCGTCTGGCCGAGGAGCGGCTCAAGCGCAATCAGGTGCTTTACCGGGAAGGTGCCATATCACTGGAGACTCTTCAGGAGATCGAGTCACAATATACGGCGGCGGAAAACCGTTTTCGAAAAGCCGCAGCCGTGCTGGAAGCGGCCCGGGCCAGTGCATCGGCTGCACTCCAGGGGCTGGAAGCGGCGGTTGAGAGCGCTCGTGCCAGTCTGGCACTCCTGGAGACCCAGATGGGACAGGCAGGATTGAAAGCGGAGAGATCCGGCCGGGTATTGTCCCTCGGAGTCCGGGAGGGGGACATGATCATGCCCAATACCATCCTGATAACTGTTGGCAGCATCGACCATCTGGAGATTGTCGCCGAAATTAACGAAGCCGATGCTCTGTACGTCAAAACCGGACAGAGCGCGGTGATCACGAGCAATGCCATTCCCGACGAGCGCTTCATCGGACAGATAACCGGGGTGGGCCTGGAGACCACCAATCAGGTAAGGAAAGAGGCAGAGACCTCGGCCCTGCCGGTAACAATATCCCTGCCCCCCGGGACTCCTCTGCGGCCGGGTTACAATGTGGACCTGGAGATTACCACCCGGGTTGAGGAGAAGGCTCTCGTCATTCCGTATGAAGCCCTGATTGAGATAGACGATGAGCCGTGCGTTTATGTGGTCAGGGACAATGTTGCCCACCTGCAGAAGGTGGAAACCGGCATGTACGACAACTTCAATATCCAGGTAAAGAGCGGACTCAAGAAGGGGGATACGGTGGTACTCGAGCCGCCGCAGGATCTCAAAGAAGGCAGCAGGGTTAAAATCCTATGATTAGAGTTGAGCACCTGACCAAAGTATATGATACCGGGATTGTAAGAGTGCAGGCTCTCACCGATGTGAACCTGGAGGTACGGAAAGGTGAATTCCTGGCGGTGATGGGACCATCGGGCTCGGGGAAATCCACGCTTTTGAATATTCTTGGCTGTCTGGACCGAGCCACCTCCGGGAGCTACCATCTGGAGGGAATCCCCATCAACACCCTGGATGAGAACGAACTGGCTCATATCCGCAACCGAAAAATCGGTTTTGTTTTTCAGACCTTTAATCTTCTGCCGCGCATGGATGCTCTGCGCAATGTTGAAGTCCCTATGCTTTATTCGGGAGTCGGTCCCCGTGAAAGACGAAAGCGGGCCTGGGAGGCGTTGGAGAAGGTGGGACTTGCGGATCACGCCCTTCACCGCCCCAACGAACTGTCGGGGGGCCAGCGGCAGCGGGTGGCCATAGCCCGGGCCCTGGTAAATGATCCCGACATTATCCTGGCCGATGAACCCACCGGAAACCTTGATACCCGTTCCGGGTTGGAAATAATGGCCATTATCCAGGGACTGAACCGCCAGGGTGCCACGGTTATCCTGGTTACCCATGAGCATGAGATTTCGCGCCATGCCCAGCGGGTGGTTCATTTTCGGGACGGCCGCCTGGTCAGAACGGAAGTGATCGCGGAACCGGTGCAGGCCGAAAAGACTTTGCGGGAGAACAGTCAACAGTAGGAGGACAGCCGTTGAACTTCTGGGAAATGATTAAAATGGCCATGGAGAATATATGGGCCAACCGAATGCGGTCGGCTCTTACTGTGCTGGGTATCATCATTGGTGTCATGTCGGTCATAATGGTGGTATCGATAGGACAGGGGGGAAAGGCCCGCATCCTGAGAGAGATGGAGGGAATCGGGACCAATATATTTGGCGTGTATATCGGTTCAACCGATGACGACTATGAAAAATACCGCATCACCCTCGAGGACTGCCGGGCCATTGAGGAATCGGTTGAAAGCATTGAAGCCCTGTCTCCGCTGGTATATGGCTACGCGGTGGTAGAAGCTTCACCGCGGAAGGAATCGGCATACGTCTACGGAACCGACAGCGATTACAACAGAATCCAAAATATAAGGATGGCCGAAGGCCGCTTTTTCAGTTCAATTGATAACGCCGTGAGCCGACGGGTGGCAGTCATCAATCGTAGACTGGCAGAGGAGTTGTTTGGTTCTGCTCGAATGGCGGTGGGCAAGAAGCTCAAGATCCAACAGGTGTCAGTGGTGGTCTGTGGGGTAGCCGAGTCCGGTTCGGGGATGTTCGGACCGGAGAGCCCGATGGTGTATATGCCGATTAAACTGCATTTCGAGCTGTTCGACAGTGAAGAAAGCATTAACCAGATATACGGAAGTGCCGCCCACAAAGACCTGGTGGAGGAATCCGCCCGCAAAGCTATCAGGGTACTGGAAGTACGTCACCAGGTAAAGGATTCGAATGTCTACCAGTTTGTTACCTTGAGCCAGCAGATGGAAGCCGTTGATCAGGTCCTGGCCATCATCACCATGATAATTGGGGCCATTGCCGGGATATCGCTTCTGGTAGGGGGTATCGGCATCATGAACATAATGCTGGTTTCGGTAACGGAAAGGACACGGGAGATCGGTGTAAGAATGGCCGTGGGAGCGAGAAGAGAGGATATAATGAGGCAGTTCCTGCTCGAATCGGTAGTTTTAAGTGTGACCGGCGGTCTCGTCGGGGTTGTTCTGGGAGTGGGGATTTCCGCGGTTGTTTGCATGGCCATGAAGATTCCAGCCGTCATATCCTTCGGGACCATTATCCTGGCTCTGTTATTCTCCATCGCCGTGGGTGTATTCTTTGGCATCTACCCCGCCAACCGCGCCGCCAAGCAGGACCCCATTGAAGCGCTCCGTTATGAATAAGGGAAAGGAAAGAGAAGGACAGGACGATCCATCCTGTCCTGAATCATTAATATCTGAAAACCGGGTTACTATAAATAATCCGGCGAGCAACACTCAAGGAAGAATTACTATATTCGTGGCTACGGGGCGCTCCTTACCGTCTGAAGGACGATTTAAAACCTTGCCCCGAAAAACAAAGGTACTGGAGCCTCCTCCATCCAGGTTGTAACCTTCCTTCACTCCAAGTTCGGCCAGTTTTATCTGCAATCGTTCCAGGGTCACCCCCGAACTCCAATCCGATTGGCGCCCATCCACGACAATCATTATGAAATCACCGTTGGCATACTCACCAATGATGGTGCGCGGCTGTTTGGTGGTCTCCCACTCCTTGGGAACCGGCAGCGGCTGTCCATTTTTTATAAGGATGGGCAGGAAACTTACCCCCTGCCAGGGGTTGAGGCTCATGAGACTCGCCTTATCATAAAACCTGCCCCCGATCATTTTCCCGTTCCGGTCGATCCCGGCAAAGAAGACCTCGCCGTTGGAGGGGCTGAAATCGCGATTGACCAGCTTACCGTCAATTATGGTGTTGCCGATGGGCATGATGCGGGTCTTCCCGCCTTGAACCGACGAATAGAACCCTCCGCCGTTAATCCCCAGAATAGCACCGGTGCGCGCGACGGCACTGCTGGTGGTTTCGGTCTGCCCAAGAGTATCTTTACCGAGGACTACCTTAAGCGCCCGGGGATCAAACAGTTTAACCTTGGCTATGTACCCGCGGTATCCCAGTTCATCCAGCTTAAATACCTTGATTTCCACCCGGTCTGAACGGTAGCTGTCTATCGGCGGCCCCAGCATGGCCAGGATTCGTTCTTCATAAATCTGATCCGAATCCTGTTTGTACTCATGGCTGCGGGCGGCCAATTCCTGGAGTATTCTCTGCTGCTCCTGGTACTCCTTCTCCTGTTCGATGATGGTATCACTCATTGCCGCAGCCCGGTCGCGCAGGGCAAAAAGGTCTTCACCCAGAGAATTAACTTCATTGTTTATGTCCTGAACCGGAAGGGCCAGGGCCTGCACCTTTTTGTCAAACCCGATCAAGCATGCCGCCGGCCCCAAAAATGGAGCCAACAAGAATAGAGTAATTATGAGCAAATAGAACGCCTGCCGCATTTATGGTGCCTCTTTCAGTACCGCCAGGCTTTCCGCCAGCAGTTGCAGTTGTTTATCAAGGGCTTCGATCTTCTGGTTCAGGTTTTCCTGGGTGGTGCCCGAGGTGGCCAGGGCTTGATCGGCGTTGCTCAGAGCCAGTTCAATCTCCTCTATGGCAGAGGCCATGGAATCAAGCTGGTTTTGCATGGTCTGGATGTGAATTGCGTTGGCTTGTTGCACCGACTGGATGGAACGGTCTATGTATAGTTTGCCGACATAGTAACCCCCAATCACCAGAAGGAGCCAGGCGGCTAGGGCCGCCAAGACGGTAGAGCGCTGAACTGTTATCACCGGTGATTTCACGGGGGCGGTATCCTTTGTTGTCTGTTCGAGTCGTGGCAAAAAATCACACCTTTCCTGTTTATATATGTGGTTACAGCTAATACAAATCTTCGACAGGGGTATCTGCCGTTCCTCCCCTAAGTGAGTATGTAACCCTGCGGTAATAAAACAGTTGTTGTCACCGGCTGCGGGCTGAATTAAAATAGGATTAAATACATCTATATTATCAAAATATTTTTCCCTTAAGTGCTGTCAAATAGACCGGAGGTGATAAAACAATGAAGTGGACTGTGGAAGCAGAAGAAGAACTTAAAAAGGTACCGGCCTTTGTGCTGCGCATGGCAAGAAGAGCGGTAGAGGAGCAGGTGCGCAAGAGCGGGAGAGATGAGGTTACAGTTGAGGATGTCCGGGCGGGCAGGGAACGTCACCTGTCATTTATTGAGAAACAGAAGCCGCCCGGGGAACGACCGACCAGAATTGCTGTGGTGCGGTGCGATATCGTGGCCGAGGTCTGCCCGGGGGTTGCATGTTTCCGGGCGTTCCACGAAAGGCACTGCCATTTCTCAACCTATGGCAACAACACTGAGATAATCGGCTTTTTCACCTGTGGGGGCTGTCCGGGGAGAAGGGTATCGCGCCTGGTGGAAAAGCTGGTGGATCACGATCTGGATGTGGTGCACCTGTCGTCGTGCATGATGCTGGAAGGGGATTACCCCAAATGCCCTCACCGGACACAGATTAAATCGAGCATCGAGGCTAAAGGCATCCGCGTGGTGGAGGGAACACATCACTAGGCCCCAATTGGAACGTGGAATCATCAGGATAGTAGGGAACACATCAATGAGTTCGATTGAAACGGGGAATCATCTGACCGGCTTGGAAAGTGTTTGATCTGAACCGTTTACAAAAACCCGGTATCGCAGGCTCCGTGCACACACGGTCCAGGAAGCCAAATGACCTGCGTTTCCGGGAAAATAATTCTGGACGAAAATAAGGGGTGTACTATAAAATTATATCTGAACAAATGATCAAATGTTTTATTTAATGAGTACCATAAGCGGATTCGGGTTTTCATGGTGAAGCCGAGTTCGTTTGCACTCGTAATGGAGGAATGACAGTGAGTGAGGAGTTTATCAGGTGCGAGGTCAATTGCGTTCATGAGGATGCGGTCAGGGAAGTACGACGGGTGATGCTGGGTGAGGATGTGGCGGCATCGCTGGCGGAACTGTTCAAAGCCCTGGGGGATCCAACCAGGGTAAAGATCTTGTTTGCGCTGCTTACCCGGGAACTGTGCGTCTGTGACCTGGCGGCCGTAGTCGGAATGTCCGAGTCGGCAGTCTCCCACCAATTGCGCCTCCTGCGTGCGCAGAAACTGGTCAAATTCCGCCGCGAGGGCAAGAACGTCTATTATTCTCTGGACGACAGCCATATTGAAGAGTTGTTTGCAAGGGGATTGGAGCATGTTACCGAATAGATTGACAGGAAGAGGGATGGGATATGGCCGAGGCAGCAGTAAAAGAGGTATCAAAGCAGTCAGCCAAAATATCAGTCTTCGGCATGGACTGCCCGGACTGTGCCGCTAAAGTGGAAAAGGCGGTTCGGCGCATGCCGGGGGTTATTTCCGCGACCGTAGCCTTTCCTGCGGGTAGGCTCAGTGTGGAGTACAACCCCGAACGGATCGCCGTTCATGATGTGGTGGCGAAGGTAAAGGAACTGGGCTACCAGGCCGGTGATTATCAAGAGGAAAAAAGGGGATTGACGACCACAGAATTTAGTATGGCCGGTATGGACTGTGCGGAATGTGCAGCCTGTCTGGAGGCACAGCTTCCTCCATTGGCGGGAGTGGAAACGGCTCCCGTATGCTGCGGAAGCGGAATTCAGGAGAGGAATGTACGAGAAGAACCGGCATCTTTCTGGGAAACCAATCAATATGTCAGGCCCACGATGATTTCATTTACCATGCTGGTTCTGGGCTTTCTGGCGCGATATGGCCTGGGATTACCGGAAACAGTCGTTAACGGGCTGTTTTTGGCCGGGGTTTTGATGGGGGGCTACCTGATGGCCAAAAACGGCCTGTCGGTGCTCATCAACACCCGGGAATTTGATATGAACATGCTAATGACCATTGCAGTCATTGGCGCTTCGATTATCGGCGAATTCGAAGAAGCGGCAGTAGTGGTTTTTCTTTTCTCACTGGGCAATGCCCTGCAGGGATATACCTTGGATAAAACCAGGAATTCCATCAGGGAATTAATGGAAATCACGCCGGCTCAGGCTCTGGTTCGACGCGGAAACGAAGAAGTCATGCTTCCGGTGGAGGAGATTCTTGTCGGTGATGTTATCATTGTCAGGCCGGGAGAAAGGATTGCCATGGATGGCCGGGTGTCTGCGGGTTATTCCACCGTAAACCAGGCTCCTATCACCGGCGAATCCATCCCGGTGGAGAAAAAACCGGGAGATGCGGTTTTTGCAGGGACTATCAACGGACACGGTTCCCTGGAGATTGAGGTGACCCGCAAGGCCAGGGACAACACCATATCCCGGATAATCCACATGGTGGAGGAGGCTCAAGCGCAGCGGGCGCCATCACAGCATTTTATCGACAGGTTTGCCAAACACTATACCCCGGTGGTTATATTGGCTGCGGCTCTGGTGGCGACGGTGCCGCCCCTGGCTCTGGGACAGCCTTTCGTCAAGTGGTTTTATCAGGCCATGGCCCTTTTGCTGGTGGCGTGTCCCTGCGCCTTGGTGCTGTCAACACCGGTTTCCATTGTATCGGCTATTGGCAGCGCAGCCAGGAACGGGGTCCTGTTTAAAGGGGGCGTACACCTGGAAGAAGCCGGTTCTCTGGCCGTGGTGGCTTTTGATAAGACCGGCACCCTGACCGAGGGCAAGCCCAGGGTGACGGACATTATTCCCCGGGGCGATCATTCCGAACAGGAAGTGTTGGCATTGGCGGCGGCGATCGAGAAACGTTCGGAACACCCTCTGGGGGTGGCGATTGTCGAGTATGCCCGGGAACAAGGGGTTGACGTTCCCGCGGCATCGGATTTCGAAGCGGTGCCGGGAAAAGGGGTTCGGGCCATTATCGGGGAAAAGCAATACCGGATTGGCAGTCCCCGGTTCTATATGGAACAAGCCGTAGATATTGCGCAGGTGGAGGAGGACCTGGGGCGGCTGCAGGGCGAAGGCAAGACGGTAATGCTGCTGGGAGACGACAAGAGCATTCTGGGTGTAATAGCATTGGCCGACGTGCTGCGCGACAATTCCCGGGAGTCGGTTAAAAGCTTGAAAGAATCCGGAATTCGGCGTGTGGTTATGCTGACCGGTGACAATGAAAACACGGCCCGGACCATAGCCTCACAAGCGGGGATGGATGATTTCCGCGCCGAGTTATTGCCGGAAGACAAGGTGGCTGTGGTCAAGGAACTGCTCGCTGAATACGGGAAGGTAGCCATGGTGGGTGACGGGATTAATGATGCTCCGGCGATGGCATTATCCACCGTGGGCATAGCCATGGGAACCGCGGGAACCGACACCGCTCTGGAAACCGCGGATATTGCCCTGATGGCCGATGACTTATCCAAGCTCTCCTTTGCCGTCAGATTGAGCCGGAAAACCATTGGTATTATCAAACAGAACATCGTTCTGGCCTTGTTGATAAAAGGGATCATTTTCCTGATGGTCATTCCCGGATGGCTGACTCTGTGGCTGGCAGTGATTGCGGATACGGGCAGCTCGCTCCTGGTTACGCTGAACGGGATGAGACTACTGAGAGAGAAAAGCGAAACCCGGCCGGCCGCGGTCACCGGGTAAACAAGGAACCGATAAATATGCTTTGCAGTTTAATAGCTGTTAACGTAGAATTATAGAGTGTTGATTGGGGTGGGGACTGTCGTCACAGCCGTATTGCAGCAGTTTAGTTGTTTCCCCCCAAATTCCTGGTTTTGCATGACCACTAATACTTTAGGGGGGAGAGTATGGCCGTCAAGCTGGTCACAGATAGCACATCTTACATCGATCAAGCCACCAGGGACGAACTGGATATAAAGGTTGTTAATCTGAGCGTTCATTTTCCGGAGGTCTCTTATGATGAGACCGAAATCGAGTATGAGGGGTTTTACAAGAAGATAGAACAGGACAATGTGATTCCTACCTCATCACAGCCAACCATAGGCCAGATCTGTGAAGTCTTCAGGAAGATTGTTGCCGCCGGGGATGAGGTCCTGGGCATATTTATTTCCGCCCAGATGAGCGGCACCTATGAATCGGCATTGACCGCCAGGGACATCATCCGGGAGGAGTACCCCGATTCGCGGATCGAGGTCATGGATTCGAAAACCAACTGCATGGCCCTGGGGCTGCAGGTGATTGAAGCGGCCTGGGCGGCGCTGGCGGGCAAGACCATGGAAGAAGTGATGGCGATTGCCAACCATGTCCGCAATAGAGTGCGTTTCTATTTTGTGCCGGCCACCCTGGATTACCTGATAAAAGGGGGCAGGATCGGAGGAGCGGCTGCCCTTATCGGTTCGGTGCTGCAAATCAGACCGATTCTTTACGTAAACAACGGGGTTACCGATGTTTTTGCCAAGGTCAGAGGCACCCGCAAGGCGGTCGAGAAAATCTTCGCCCAATTACATAATGACGTAAAGACCTATGGTCTGAAACACCTGCTGGTTCATCACATAAACGATGAGGAACACGGCCGGGATATTGCCGCCAGGCTCGCCAGTTTGTATAACCGGGAGGTGCCCCTGCTTTCCATCGGCCCGGTGATCGGAGCCCATGTCGGTCCCGGCGCGGTGGGAGTGGTTTACTGCACTGAACAGTAAAATCGGGCGCATTTTAAAACCTTAACCTGTCTTACATAATCAATAACGGCTACGACCTGCCGGATAAAACCGAGTAAAAATAAATGGAAAAGTATTTTAGAAACAGAATATTTGCTATAGAATATTTGCAATGGAAGTGCTCCCAAAGGAGGTTTAGCGTCTTGGACGTTTATAAAAAATTGCAGGAGAGGCTGGACACCCATCCGGCAGGTGCGCCGGCAGCGGAGTCATTTGATAAAATTCTGCGGATTCTTTTTTCACCGGAAGAAGCGGAGGTAGCCGTGAATCTGAATTTTACCCTGCAACCGGTGAGCAAGATCAGTCAGAAGACCGGCATTGATGTCGACACCCTTGCGGCCATGCTGGAGGGAATGGCGGACCGCGGGGTGATTTTTGCCAAGAAAAAACCGGGCTCCGAGAACCGGTACTGCCTGCTGCCGACTATCCCCGGGCTGTTCGAGTTTCCATTTATGCGTCCGGAACACACCCCTCACATCAAGGAACTGGGTGAACTCTGGGAGGAGTACCATCGAGAGGGTTTGGGCAACTCTTTTGCCGGTTCTCCCACTCCGATGATGCGTGTGGTTCCGGTGGAGGAGACCATCACCATGACTTCCGAGGTCGTGCCTTATGAAATTGTCTCCGATATGATCTCACGGGCGGAGTATATTTCTCTCACCAACTGCGCCTGCCGGGTCAGCAGAGGTGCCTGTGACAAACCGCTTGAGGTTTGTTTCTCCTTCGACGATATGGCCCGCTTCCTGGTGGAACGGGACCGGGCCCGATTTATTGACAAGGAAGAAGCCTTGAAAATCCTGAGATATGCGGCCGAGGAGGGGTTGGTGCATACCATCAACAACTCCAGTGACAAGCTGACCGTAATCTGCAACTGCTGCGGCTGCTGCTGTACCCTGCTGCGGGGGATCACCGAGCTTAACAACCCCAATTCCATATCCACCTCCGGCTATGTGATCAGCTACACCCCGGATGAGTGCATAGGCTGCCACCTGTGCGTAGAGCGCTGTCCGATGGCAGCGTTGGAGGAGAATGAGGACAAGGTGCAGTTATATGAAGAACGCTGCATCGGCTGCGGCCTGTGTGCCTTTACCTGCCCGACGGAGTCGCTGATCCTGGAGAGACGCGCCGACATTCCGGAGGTTGTGGCGACGGGCAGGGAGCTTTTCAACCGGGTGTTGAAAGAAAAGGGCAAGCTGGAGGCGTTCATTCGTTTGAATCAGGAATAAGCAGCTGGAGCAACGGCTCTTTGAACTTGGGCATCAGCCTGCCCGACGGTCAGCATCCGGAGAGAAGATCCAGGGTACAAGGATACCATGAGGTGAAAGAGCGAGAGCAACCATGCATGAACTGGCGGTTACCGAAGGGATGCTGAAGGTGGTTCTGCGCCATGCGGAACGGAATCAAGCCCGAAAAGTGGTGGGTATAACCCTGCAGATAGGCGAGATGAGCGATATTGTTGACGAGTGGCTGCGGCGTTACTTCGATTACCTCAGCCGCGGTACCATAGCCGAGGGGGCGGAAATCACGATAAGACGTACCCCGGCAGTATTCCGCTGTGAGGATTGCGGAGAAGAATATGTAGTCAACATTAAAGCCGGAAACGGCTTTTCCTGCCCGGAATGCGGGACCAACAAGGTGGAAATGGTTTCAGGACGCGAATTCCTGGTGCAGGAACTGAAGGTCATATAGATGGTTAAGATTGATCCTTATAAATTAGCCAGCGGATGTGAAGGTGATTCGGTGAAGGAGATTCGTTTAATCGACATCAGGGAAGAGATCCTGTCCGACAATCAGAACCTGGCCGATGAAATCAGAAAAAAACTCCGGCAAAACGGGGTGTTTATGCTCAACCTCATGTCTTCTCCCGGTTCCGGGAAAACGAGCCTGATTGTCGAGACTATAAGGCGCCTGAAGGACGAATTCCGGATCGGGGTTATAGAGGGCGATATTGACTCCCTGGTTGATTCGGAGAAGATCGCAAGGGAGGGAATACCGGCGGTACAACTCCGCACCGGCGGTGCCTGCCATCTCGATGCGCCCATGATCGAATCGGCTCTGGCTGCCATGGACCTCGGAGCGTTTGACTTCCTCATCATCGAAAACGTAGGAAACCTGGTATGTCCGGCCGAGTTTGACACCGGGGCTGCGAGGAAGGCCATGATATTGAGTGTGCCTGAAGGCGATGACAAAGTTCTTAAGTATCCCCTCATGTTCTCGGTCTGTGACGCCTTGGTAATCAACAAGATCGATTACCTGGGGCTTTCCGATTTTAACCTCGATCTCCTCAAGGAAAGAGTGCAGATGCTGAACCGTAAGATTAGCATTTTTACCGTCTCGTGTCGTACCGGGGAAGGCATTGATGAGTGGTGCGATTGGCTGAGAAGGGAAATTGCCGCCTACAAAAACCGGTGTTAGTCAACCCGGGAGAGGGCACGCCGGGGTTATTCCCGCATCGATGCATGAAACATGTCTGACACCGCCATAGTCCAATTGCCAGGCACTGGCTTCTCTGCCGAAAAATCAAAGGTTGGGGGCGGCAGGTAATGGTATCATTTCCGACGCATCCGTCTTTTCCGACGTCTGAGGTTTATGATTCTTATGAGATAGAGGATGCAGAAAAGTACTACGAATGCAACTAAAAGAAAAACGGCTGCTTTAAGAGCAAAAGACAAAAACCGTTCCCACAGGGGCGGTTTTTCCGCTACCGAAGTGCCTGCAACCAGTTCGACCGTGCCTGCTTCTTCCTCACCCACATGGATCCTGCAGATGCCCACAACCTGTCCTTCCCTGACCGGAGCGGTTATCTTGTCGTCGATCTCCACCGTATAAGAGGTCTGCGCTTTCTCAGCGTCGGTAACCGCCACCTTTAAGTCGGTTTTGGGGAAGGCGGCAACCGTTTCCTCCTGACCGTTTAAGACCGGTACCTCGACCGACAACTGATTCGCTTCTTTTAAGGTAAGCAGGTGGTAATTGGTAAAGCCGTAGTCGAACAGGGCCTGCAGGTCGGGATAAACATTGGGTGAATTCAGAGAAATGGCAATCAGCATTAAGGGCCCTTTTTGCGCCGCACCGACCACGCAGTTACCAGCCTGTTTGGTATATCCGGTTTTAATTCCTACGGCCCCGTCATACCGCCACAGGAGGCGGTTTTTATTGATCAGCAGACGCTGGTAATCATTATTCGCCCATGGGATTTTATAGGTTTTGGTAGCCACTATGCGGGAGAAGACCTCGTAGGTCATAGCTTCCCTGCTGAGCAGTGCCAGGTCATAAGCAGTGGTATAGTGTCCAGTCTCTTCCAGCCCGTGCGGGTTGCAGAAGTGGGTATTGTTCATGCCCAACTCCCGGGCGCGGCGGTTCATCAATTCCACAAAGGCCTCCACACTGCCGGCCACACCCTCCGCCAGAGCCACCGCCGCATCGTTGGCGGAGTTGAGCATCAAGGCATAGAGAAGATGATTTACCGCAATTTTTTCACCCTCTTCCAGCCAGACGGAGCTCTCCGGGGTGGAAGCCGCATTCTTGCTTATTTCAACCACCCGGTTCAGGTTGCCGTTTTCTACTACCAGCAGCGCGGTCATGATCTTGGTGATACTGGCCGGTGACATCCGCTGGTGGGCATTGTTTTCATACAAAACCCGACCCGAGTGTGCATCCATCAATATAACCGCTTTCCCCTGAGTTGCAGGCGGGGTTGGTTTCTCCGCGGGCGCAGCGGCCGCCGACGCAATGGATATGAAAACATTGCCAAGTATAAGCAGGATGCATAACAATCGACAAGTTCGCTGGTGCATCTGGTAGCTCCTGAGAAAATGTGGTTCTTGGTCGTACCTTACATATCATACTAATTCTTTCAGCCCATGAACAACCTATAATAAAGTGCGGAAGGGAGCAGATACCTACGAAGGGCTTCATTCCAAAGAAAAACCTTCCAGTTTTCAAACCGTTCAAATTAAGTTCAGGTCTTCGGCACATCTTGCCTCCAAATCCTTCATTAATTGCGTTCAAAGTTATATTCAGTTCTTCGTCACTACCGGACCTGCTCCTTGCATCCGTAACTGTTTGAGTCTGCCTTCATGTCTTTTGCCGTGATGCAATACAAACCCGTAACCGAGGACCACAATCGGTATTGCCCTGGTGTTGGAACAGCCGATGAACGGGGAACTATCCTTGTACGGAGGGCGGAAGAAGCGGTGAAGGAGAAAAAGCCCGATGATCCGCGAATAAAGGCCAAACAACAAGAAAGGGAAGCCCAAAAGCGAAGGAAGACATCCGGCCTTACAGCTCCAGGAGGTTGAAGAACTGATTGGATGGCTGGAGCACAGGAAGGCGGAATTGGAGGAGTTGCCGTCCAATCCGGAGACCTGGGCCGACGAGGAACTTGTCCGTGACTGGATCAGGGAATCCACCCTGGTAAGTCAGGACCTGTGGGCTGCTTATGCGGAATGGGAGCACTTGATGGAGCTTTTGAATCGCATGATAAGTCTTAACCTGAACCTAACCGGGAATACCGTATTTCTTCATTTTCCTGTAAAGAGTAGAACGGGCTATACCCAGGCTTTTGGCGGTGGCGGTTATGTTTCCGCCATGCCGTTGCAGCAGTTCGACAATGGTTGATTTCTCGAGCTCCGTCAGCCGGACCGGGCGCGTCCCGGTCTCAATCAGCAGATCATCGGCGGTTATTTGCTCCCCGGAGGAAACGACCATTGCTCTTTCGATGACATTTCGCAGCTCCCGCACATTGCCGGGCCAGTCGTAGCTGCTGAGCTTTTTCAGGCCATCCCGGGTTAATTCCTTGGCCGGAATCCGGTACTCGGTGGAAATCTCCTGGAGGATATACCGGGCCAAAAGGGGTATGTCTTCCTTACGCTCTCGCAGCGGAGGCATCTTAATATTGACCACGTTCAACCGGTAGAAGAGGTCCTCCCTGAAATTGCCCCTTTCTACTTCCTGCGCCAGATTGCGGTTGGTGGCGGCGATGATCCTCACATCAACCTTCTGTGGCTTGCCGTCACCCAAGGGGATTACAACTTTGTCCTGCATAAACCGCAAGAGGCTCACCTGCATCTCTTCCGACATCTCCCCGATTTCGTCCAGGAATACCGTACCGCCGTCAGCCTGTTTCAGTTTGCCGGTCATCCCGCCTTTTCTGGCTCCGGTAAAAGCCCCCTCAGCATAGCCGAAGAGTTCGCTGTACAGCAGTTCCCTGGAGATAGAACCGCAGTTAATGGCCACAAATGAGCCTTTGCGGCCGCTGGCTCGATGTATGCCCCGGGCGATCAATTCCTTGCCGGTTCCGCTTTCACCTTCAATCAGCACGGTGGAAGGCAGCCTGGCAACCCTCTGGGCGATGGCAATGTTCAACCGCATTTGGGGGCTGATCCCGATTATGCCTTGAAACGCATCCGCCTGGAGGGACGGGCCCAAAGGTGCGGGGATTGGCTCCGATAATGCGGGGCACCGGAATGAGAGCACGGTATGCCTGCCGCCCGCCGGCATCTGCATGTTCCGGCAACAAATAAGTTCTGCGCTTGTTGATCGGCTCCGGATATGAACCTTGAATCTGTCCCCGGGGCGCGGCCCGGCGCCGGCAAACAGACTTTCATAATTATCGATGATTTCGCCTGCGTGTATCCCTCTCAGCGCCTCACGGGAATCAATCCCCAACAACTCAAGGAGTTTGGTATTGGCGCCGGTTAATAATCCGCTTTCATCAACGACCAGGGTAGGGTCATCGCTGATATCCAGTAGGGCGTCCGCGGCCTGATTGAAGGCGGTTATCATCCCCAGTTGAGCATTGATCATCTGGTACATGAACAATGCCATCCGCAGGTATTCGCCGGAAACACGTCCTTTCATGTTGGTTACGGTCAAACAGACCGCCGATTTCCCGGTTAATATGGGCATGCTCACCAGCCCCTCGTTGGCTTCAACCGAATACAAATCAACAATGGTACCGTTTAATAAGGACTCTTTAATGGCCGGATTGTTGTTGATGTAAATAAAACCGGGGCAAACTGCCCCTACATGCTCCTCAACCAGCGAATGCAGAATGCAGCCGTCGGGATCGATCAGGTTCAAATGCAGGTGCCGATTATCGAAGTGAGGAGCGAAATAGCTCATAAGCGGACGGCTCAGATTAATGACCTCCTGGTATTGAGCAATCTTTTGTTTAAGCTCACTGCGGGTAATAAAGTAGAGGTCCGGAATGCGGGCAACAACATCTATTCTTAACACTGACGTTTCGCAGTGGTTGAATATTTCTGCGGTTGTTGGCATATCAAATGCAAGCCTCCTTTTTTGGCGTAAACCGAGAATCAGAACCAAATTAGTGTACAATTATTATAGAACAAGCACGCCCAACTGAAAAATTAATCCGCCAAACCGGGCAGGGCTTTTGGCCGGAACCGGGGTCGATCGTGTATTATCTCCGGGAACACTGTTGCAGAACGCTACAGTTTTAGACATCCTGGGAACGCCGTTATGGCATAAGGTTTGTTGTATCAGGTGCACCTAAGTGGTTAAAAAGGTCTCCTCATAATCCTCGCGCAGGGGAAAATGGCGTTCCGGGGGAGCCGGCACTCAAAAACATCACCCCTCTCCATATACGTGATTGGCTTCCGCTCAACTGGCATGAATTTTGCATAGTACTCGGGGAGGGGAATTCTTGCGACCAACCTTCGTATCTGGTACTGTGACTCTTAGTACACGGCAGGCGGAAGCCGCGGTGGTCATCCTGTGTTTACGGCAATGGTATTGCAAACGGCGAAGAAATAAACTGCCGAATTAATACCAGAAGAAAGGAGTAATGGCAATGAGCTATTTCCTGACGGAGGAACAACAATTAATCCGCAATTCGGTGCGTGAATTCTGTCTGGATCCCAGCACCAGACAGGCGGCTTCGGCGGACCGCAAACAGGGCGGATTTCCGTACGAGAGCTGGAAGCTCGTGGCTGAAAAGGGCTATATCGGGGCCTATGTGCCCGAGGCCTACGGCGGCCAGGGTTACGACTTTACTACCTACTTCGTTATCCTGGAAATGCTGAGTAAGATGGGAAACCCTGCCAGTATGGTGATGGGCGCTCATGACCTGGCAATACTCCCCTTGCTCTACTGGGGCACCGAAGAACAGAAAAAGAAATACTTGGTGCCTCTGGCTTCAGGTAAAGCCATCGGGTGCGGAGCGGTGACCGACCCTGCCGGTTTGAACAACTATCCGGAGTGGGGGATGACGGTTGCCGAAGACGGCGATGATTTCGTTATTAACGGTACCAAGGTTCTGGTCACCAACGCTCATGCGGCCGACATCAAGATTGTATTTGGAAAACCCTCGGGCAGTTACTTTGATACGGTGTATATAGTGGAAAAGGATATGCCCGGTGTGGAAACCGGATTCAATGAACAGAAGATCGTTCCGGGAAAAGCCGACTGGGGAACAGTTAACCTTAAAAATGTAAAAGTTCCCAAAGCCAACCGGGTGGTTGACAACGGGTTCGGCATGTACTGGTTTGGCCCCAGTTTCCTTTCTGTCTGCCTGAGCGCGTTGACCCTGGGCGATACTGCATTTGAAAAGACACTGGCCTTCTGCAAGCAGCGTACCCGCTACGAACGCCCATTGGTCGACCTGCAGGCTGTGTCCCACCGCCTGGTCAATATGGCCATAAACAACGAGATCAGCCGCAACCTGATCTACAACGCTATCCGCCTGTGGGATGAGCAACGGTATGAGGAGTGTTACCGGCTGGCCTGTATGTCGAAGGTTTGGATTCCCGAAGCCATTAACAAAAACCTGCACGATGCCGCAATACTGCACGGTGGCATCGGCTTTACCCCGCAGGCTCTGGTCAGCATGATGTGGGTATCCTCCTTGCAGTTGGAGATCGCCGAGATGCCGGCCGACGTGCACCGTGACTTTGTAGCGGAAACCTATGGCATCAAACCGGGCTGGAAGAACGGTCGGCCGTAAAAACCGGCAGCATTAAAATCCCTGGAAAACAGGGAGAGTCGGACGACGGGAAAGGAGCAGGGTTTATGCATGATTATGCGGGAAAGGTGGTAGCTATCACCGGAGCCGCCAGCGGTATTGGGAGAGGACTGGCTATGCGGTTCGGCGAATACGGGTGCAAACTGTCCCTGGCGGATATAAATGAGGCGGGGCTGAAGCAGGTGGAGGCGGAACTGAAAGCAAAAGGCGTCACGGTCATCGCCAACCGCTTCGATGTCAGCAGCTTCGAGGATGTCCAGAATTTTGCGGACATCACCTTTGCCACTTATGGCGGTGTTGATTACCTTTTCAACAATGCCGGGGCTTCCGCCGGCGGTTACGTAACCGAGGCATATTTTAAGGATTTTGAGTGGGTCTTTGCCGTTAACACCATGGCGCATGTTTACGCGGCCCGGGCTTTTGTACCCCGCATGATCGCCCAGGACAGGGAATGCCACGTTATCAACACCCTCTCGGTATCGGCATTCTTTTCATTTTCCATCAATCAGCCTTATGCGGCCAGCAAGTTTGCCGCTTTATCGATACTTGAGTCCCTGGAATTGCAGATGCGGGAACAGGGTACGAAAGTCCGGTTTCATGGACTCTGCCCGGGTTTTGTCGCCACCAACTTTGGAGATATCGAGCAGAACCGTTCACCACGATACGCCCTGGATGAAGAAGGGATCGCCTTCAAGCAGACTCCGGCCCAGCAGAAGGCCAATTATATCAGCAAGAAGTTTGTTACTTCCGGAATCCCGGTGGAACAGTGCGTGGACGCGGTTATTAAAGGATTGGAGGAAGGGCAATTTCTGATCTTTACCCATCCCCGGGCCAATTCTTATATGAAGAAATGGCGGGAAAACCTGCTGGACGGCAAGATGGGGACCGATGAAAACCAACTGGAGATGTCCCATTTTATCAAATAGACCAAGAAGCAGCATTTAATGGGAGGATACTATGGCAGATTACAAAGGTAAAGTAGTGACCATTACCGGTGCCGCCAGCGGCTTGGGAAAAGGTATGGCCACCCGGTTTGCGGAGAAGGGCGCACGGCTTTCATTGGCCGATCTGGATGCGGAAAACCTGGCCCGGGTGGAGGCGGAGCTTAAGGCCAAAGGGGTTGAGGTCCTGACCACCGTTCTGGATGTGCGGGACGGGGAAGCGGTGGAGAAATTTGCGGAGCGGACCTTTGCCGCCTTTGGAGGGGTGGACTACTGCATCAACAATGCCGGGGTGCATTCCATGGGCACTATATGGAGGATCCCGGCCGCGGAATGGAGAACGGTTTTTGAAATCAATGTTATGGGGGTTGTAAATGGTATCCTCGCCTTTGTTCCCCGCATGATAGCCCAGGACAGAGAATGCTTTGTCGTTAACACCGCATCCAATGCCGGCCTGCAGGTTAATACCGGTATTGCCCCCTATGCCATGAGCAAGCATGCAGTGGTTTCGATCACGGAATCTTTGGCGGTTGAACTGCAGGCGGTAAAATCCAAGGTCAAAGCTTATGCATTCTGTCCGGGGTTGGTCCCGACCGGGCTTAGCCGAAACAGTGAACAAATCAAGGATCAACGCGACCCCTACTTCCAAACCGAGAGCTACAAAAAGATTTATGCCTATGGTGCCATGCTGCTGGAAAAGGGGATGTCCATGGATTTGGCCATGGACAGATTCTTTGCCGGGCTGGAGGCGGACGATTTTTACATCCGTACCCACGACAACGAAGAAGAGGAGGTCAGCTACCGGGTACGGATGGTTTTGGAGAGGAAGAGACCTGCTCCCATCACCAAGTAGGAGGGAACAGGATCGATTCCCGGCATTTCAATGTAAGGATTAGGAGGAGATGTATGTCAAAGATTGTGGCGTGTTACAAATGGGTTTTGGATGAGTCCGATATACGGATCAACTCGGACTTGTCCGTTGATTTCAGCAAGGCCAAGGGTAAGATCAGCGACTATGACCGGAATGCCATCGAGGCGGCCGTCAAACTGGCTGAAGCCGTCGGTGCCAAGCCGGTGGGACTGACCTTCGGCAGCAGCAAGGCCAGGCAGTCTTTGAAGGACGCTTTGTCCCGCGGCCTGGAAGAAGCCTTCTGGGTAAAGGCAGAAGAAGCGGAGAATGCGGACGGAGCAGTTACCGCCCGGGCTTTGGCCGCCGGAATTAAGGCCATGGGGGATGTTGCTCTGGTGATCTGTGCCGAAGGAGCCAGCGACACCTACGCCCGGCAGACGGCGTCACGGATCGGGGCCCTGCTGGACCTGCCGGTGGTAACCTCGGTTCTGCGGGTAACGGTTGAGGGCAATACCGTCACCGCGGTGCGGAAACTGGACGATTGCCTGGAAACGGTGAAATTCGAGCTGCCGGGAGTCATATCCGTGCTTCCGGAGGCCTTCCAGCCTACCATACCCGGACTGAAGGCGGTTATGGCCGCGGGCAAGAAGCCGGTTACCGAATATGATTGCGGCAGCCTGGGAGTGAACTTGGTATCCGCTCGGAAGGTAATGGAGGTCAAGGCCTATGCCCAGGAGCGCAGGAATATAATCATTGAAGGTGACAATGCCGCAGCCAAAGTAGCCGCAGTGGTGTCAAATCTGAAGAAGGAGGGCGTGCTGTAAATGGCAGGGGTATTTGTATACAGTGACAAGAGCGGGATTGCCCTTGAGCTTGTCGGCTGTGCCAAGGCTGCGGGCAAAGAGGCCATGGTTATTGTTTTCAGTCAGGAGGCTGCGGAAGAAGTCAAGAATTCCGGAGCCGACCGGGTTTTCATACTTCAGGGCGACAACGAGGTGCCGGAGAATTATGCGCAGGCGGTGGCCGATTTTCTGAAGGAGAAATCGGCGGAGCTGTTTCTGGTGGGAGCAACCGCCCGGGGACGGGATCTGGCCGCGCGGGTGGCCGGGTATCTGGACTGCCCTATGGCGAGCGACGTTTCCGCCATTTCCTTTGGTGACGGCAAAGTGACAACGGAGAGGATGATCTACGGCGGGGCCGTTACCCAGAAAGAGGAACTGACTGGGCTCAGTGTGGTGACCGTGGCCGGCGGCAAGTATGCTCCCATTGAAGGATCGGCGGAAGTGGAGACGGTGACAGTCACCCCGGATAATCGGGTGCAATTGGTGGAAAGGGCCCCGGTGGAGAGGAAGGGGGTCAATCTGCAGGCGGCGGACCGCGTGGTATGTGTCGGCATGGGAGTGGAAAAGGAAGAAGACATGCAGATGATACGGGACCTGGCTGCCGTGTTGAATGCCGAGATCGGCTGTACCCGCGGTATCGCCGAGGAAAAACACTGGCTGCCTCCCGAGCAGTATATCGGGATATCAGGTGCGGTGATTAAGCCGCAGCTCTGCGTGTCAATCGGGATCTCCGGACAGGTGCAGCACACCATCGGAATTAGGGACTCCAAGGTGATTGTGGCCGTGAACAACAATGAGAAGGCACCCATATTCAAAACCTGTGACTACGGAATTGTAGGCGACCTCTATGAAGTAGTGCCCCTCCTGATTGAGGAACTGAAGAAATAGGGCGTCAAGCAACATATAAGATGCGGCATATTGGTGCCGCAAGGGAGGGTTGACAAATGAGCGAGTCTGAAAAATTTGATGCCATAATAGTCGGAGCCGGACCGGCGGGCGCAGCCTGTGCCTACACCTTGGCACGCGAAGGCAAAGAAGTGCTGGTGATCGAGCGCGGAGACACCCCGGGAAGCAAGAACGTTACCGGGGGACGGATTTACACCTATGCCTTGGAAATGCTCGATCAAGGGCTTTCCGAGGAAGCGGCCCTGGAAAGAAAGGTTACCCGGGAACAGGTTATGCTCCTGGGGGGGCAGCGAGCAATCACCATAGATTTCCACGACCCATCCTTCAACCGGGACGGCCATCCCCCGATGTCGTACACGGTATTGCGTGCCCCCTTCGATGAGTGGCTGGCAGGTAAGGCGGAAGAAATGGGAGCAATGGTTGCCTGCGGCATTCGAGTGGACGGGCTCATCGAAAAGGACGGAAAAATAACCGGGGTCATTGCCGGAGAGGATGAGATGTATGCGGATGTGGTTGTAGCCGCCGACGGGGTTAATTCCCTCTTGGCCCAGAAAGCAGGATTAATCGGCGAAATCGACTTCAACACCGTCGGGGTGGGGGTAAAGGAGGTCATTGAACTCCCGGCTTCAACCATAGAAGAGCGTTTCCGCCTGACCAATCCCGAAGAGGGGGTCGCGTGCATGATACTGGGCTGTACGGAGGGCATCCACGGCGGGGGCTTTCTGTACACCAACAAGGAGAGCATCTCTCTGGGCTGTGTTTTCATGCCCGGGGAGGTGGCCCGGCATAAGAAGTCGATTCAGGAGATATTCCAGGACCTGAAAATGCATCCTGCCGTTTATCCCCTGATTGCCGGCGGTGAGACAGTTGAGTACAGCGGCCATCTGGTAGGTGAAGCCGGATACCGCGGTATTCCCAAGCAGATATACCGTGAGGGCTTTGTTATGATCGGTGATGCCGCAGGTTTTGTGATCAACACCGGGTACTCGGTCAGGGGTATGGACCTGGCTATATTAAGCGGTATTGCTGCAGCCCGGGCCATTGTAAACGCAAGCTCCCCGGCTGAAATCGGCCCTTTGTATATGCAGGAACTGGAACGGATTCAATTGCTGCCGACCATGAGGGCCACGGACGGGTATTTTGACGTGCTGCAGACCGGCTGGCTGTACGACCGGATGCCGGCCTTGGCAACTGCGGTTATGGCAGACCTGTATTCCGTCGATGCCCAACCGCCTGCCAAGCTTAGCAGGGGTATACGGGAGCAGATGAAGGCCCACGGTATCTCGGTCTGGGATGTAATAAAGCTGGGCTTTAAGGGGGTTAAAATATGAAGATTGAAAGAGCGGAAGCAGCCCAACTCCTGAGCCTGAACAAGTTCAATGTCGATGAGGAAGAACCTCATATTGTACTGAACAAAGACATCTGCCGCCAGTGCACCGACAAACCCTGTCTGTACGTTTGTCCGGCTGTACTGTACAAGTTGGATAAGAACGGGGAGATATCGTTCGATTACGCAGGCTGCCTGGAATGCGGCACCTGCAGGGTAATGTGCAAAAACAAGGGGATAGTAAAGTGGGAGTATCCCCGGGGCACCTTCGGCCTGAGCCTCCGCTACGGTTAAGCTGCGTGGTGTCACCGGAAGGTTGTATGCGGTTTAGGGTCTGAGACCGCGCAGCCCGGCATTAAAGATGATGACATAAGATATATTATGTTAACTGTTGTGAATGGAAATCGGATCGGCACAGCTATTCGAACCGGCGTATCTGTTTCAATAAAGCCGTGTCGGCAGCCGGCCGGAGCAGGATGCCAGGGCGTTGCTGGAGGGGCATCTCTGTTTCAAAAGTACCGTATCGGTGCACTTCCTATGGATTTTGGTACGCAGGAATCACCGTTGAATCGGGGGTTGAGAGCGTTACGGGGAAGCACCTGGAACGCTTGATAACAGCGTATCATATTGTCTGCAAAATTATCTCGAAGGGGAGGGCGTGACAGTGTGGTATTTGACTGAAGAACGTGAACTGATGAGGAATGTTGCCCGCGAATTTGTGGAGCAGGAGGTCAAACCGGTAGCCCTGGAACTGGACAAGAAAGACGAGTTTCCATTGCGGCTCTTAAAACGAGCGGGCGAACTCGGATTTCTGGGGATTACTTTCCCGGAAGAGTATGGAGGGCTGGGCGGAGACTGGACAACTCTGGCTCTGGTAACCGAAGAGATTTCCAAGGTGTCCCCTACACTGGCAGTAGTTATGGGAGCACACTCGGTTTTGGCCGGCGGGATCTTGAATGTATTGGGATCTCACGAACAAAAGCTGAAATACCTAGCTCCCGCCGCCAAAGGTGAGATCATCCTGGCCATGGCCGGTACCGAAGCTGCGGGAGGTGCAAATTACGGTGAGTTCACTACCCGGGCGGTATTGGACGGTGATGAGTGGGTAATAAATGGTACCAAGCTGTTCATCACCAATATACATTATGCAGACATTTATATCGTGGTGGCGGTAACCTCGCCTCCTGATGCACCCAAAGCGGCTCACAGCCTCTTCCTGGTCCCCAAAGACGCCCCCGGCCTGGAATTGGGCAAACCGGAAAACAAGTTGGGGTGGAACGGGTCCAGCACCGGAACCGTTTACCTGAGGAATGTACGGGTGCCCAAGGAGAACATGCTGGGGCCGGAAGGAAAAACAATGCTGCCTTTCTACTTCAGCGCCACTGACGAGTTCATGATCTGCGGACCGATGGCCCTGGGAATGGCGGAGGCCTGCTATGAAAAGGCCTTCCAGTACGCTCACGAACGTATGCAGGGTGGAAAATCGATGTACGACAAGTACGAGGTAGTTCGCCATAAGCTGGTGAACATGTGGATCGAAATTGAAGCACTGCGCGGTATGGTATACACCGCCATCGCCAAGAGGGATTCCGGGCAGATGATACTGGGTGAAGGACGGGCCCTGAAGATTAAGGGCTACCGGGTGGCCGAATACGTAGCCAATGAGGCCATACAGATTCACGGCGGCCTTGGGACAATCGTCGACACCGGGCTCGAGCGGTTCTGGCGGGATGCCAAGGTTCTGGCTATAGGCGGCGGCTCCATCGAAGCCTTGACCGAAGACATCGCAAATATCCTTAAACGCGAAGCCCGGAAATAACTGACAGGAACGCGCGCACAGGGACGGTTTGGCTGTGCGGTACGGCACAAACAAACCGTCCAACTGTGTTTATGGGTATAGGTAACTTGTCGTTGACTCACAAAAAAGTTGACGACCGGCGGGTTACATCACTCCCACCGGAAAATAAGTGATAACCTTACATGAAATAACATCATGTTTGAATCGGGAGGAAATAAGGGAAAGCCGTAGAATATTCAATAAAAAATAAATACGATGTCAGGAAATGGAGGAATTATTACATATGATAACCTGGAGAGACGAGTTTGCACTCGGGGTCCCCGAAATCGACGCTCAACACAAAAAGCTCTTTGCCATCGCGAACCGAGCCTATGAGGTACTCAAGAACGATTTGTTGGTGGATAAATACGACCAAATAGTTGATATCTTCAACGAACTCAAGGATTACACGGTGTATCACTTTACCTATGAAGAAGATTACATGAAAAGCATCGGATACAGGAAGTTTTTATCGCACAAGGTTCAGCACGATGATTTCATCCAGCGGATAAATGAAACCGATCTTAGACAAATCGACGAAAATCAGGAACAGTACCTTATCGAGACCCTCGAATTTGTGGTGGCCTGGATTGAAAATCACATTCTGGGCGTGGATAAGAAGATTGTGGAGGGTTAACGCCCTCCCAGTCCCCGCTCGATCTTGCGGACGAAGAGGGGATTCATAACCGCATACTCTTCCATGGATTGCTTTTGACTTACCTGGCGCCAATGATTGATCTCATCGTAGTTTTGCTCCAGCAGTTGAACCAAATCCCCGTTAATGGCGCGTTCTTTGACCATTTGATACATGATATCCAGGCTTTCCTTCCTTCCCATTGCCGCGCGATAGGTCCTTTCCTCGTGCAGTGCGGTAAAGATATCCGCCACCGCCATGATCTGAGCTCCGAGGGGAAGATAGGACTCCGGAATTCTGAAGGGGTAACCTTTGCCGTCAAGGCGCTCGTGGTGAAAAGCGGCCCATTGCACCAGGGGTCCGAATTCCTTAATATGCTGCAGGATACGGTATGTATAATAGCTGTGCCCTTTGATTACAGCGCGTTCATACTCGTCGAGCGGGCCGCTCTTTTCCAATATTGCGGTGGGAATTGCCAATTTCCCCAGATCGTGCACATAACCGGCCATTAGCATCATCTGGCATTCCTGTTCGGAGAAGCGGGCGATTCTGGCCAGGGCTGCTGCCGAAGATGCTACTCCGCTGGAGTGTTGGGCATTAAGAGGACTTCTGAAGTCGACTATCCGTGACAAGAATTTGGTCCAACTGAGCACCTCTTCTTCAAACAGCACCACATTCCTGAGCTTAAAAAGGCGTTCGCCTACACCCTCTGTTGACCCGGAAACGATATCGAGCCAGAAGTATTCCGGACCGGCAATTTCAAGAAAGGCGTCAACATACTCAGGATGAAACATAGTCCCCCGGTGAGTCTTCACATAATCGATAATCCGGTGGCGCTGAGACAGGACTTCATCCAGTTCATCGATCATTAAGGCAGCCCGGTCTGCCAGGTGGATGATGTGACTGCATGCAGGCACCTCTTCTTGCGGGACAGCCATGCCTCCTATCGGTTGCCAGTATTGATGGTGGTGCTTTATTATGGGGGCGATCTTGTTCAGGGGAACAAAGTGTTCAAGGAAGATCGCTCCCACCAGGGAATGGTCGTGGATATACTCGTTTTCAAACCGCAGGTCGGATATGCTTTCTTCCAGGGATACCGCGCCAATGTCATGCAGGGCGGCGGACAGCGTGATCCATAATGTGTCTTCCTCGTCGAAACCCAACTTCTCGCAGAGGCGCTGACTGATGTACGCCACCTGATCATGATGACGGGCGATAGCCGGACTTATAAGCCGCAAAGCAAAAAAAATGCACTCCACCAGATCGTCCAGTTTAAACGTGAATCTTACTGGATTCATGCTCTACCCCCGCCATGTAATATGATTATGGGAAATTATAACTGAAGGGCAAATATTCCTATAACTATAGAATAACCGATGCTTACTACAATGTCATCCATTATATTAGCATTATCGACAAAAAGGTACAGGTTGGAAAAAAGCCGGTTCACAAAACCGTAACCGTTTGACTGCAGGCATTAGGAGAAGGCATGAAATGGCCGGACGGTCATGACCTGATGATAGCAGGAAGGGAAGGCTAATCAGGTAAGTCGGTAGATATCAATCAGTTTTATTATACCCATGGCGATCAAGGCATAGACAATCATAGCGATAAGGGTAGACGGTTCCAAAACCGACTGGGTCTCTATCCCTGGAGCCGCAGGAGCGCGGAAAACCCCGATAAATGGAACAATAAATGCCTGAGAAACCGAATAGACAAAGGCGACGAAGGGGCTGGCGGTATTGGCCCCCAGGAGTTTAAGCACCAAGCGAAATGCCAGCAATACCTCCAAAATACCCAGAACCCAGTAGATCATTTTTTTGGTTTTCAGACTTCCGGGGTCGCTGACCGTAAAATCAGTCATATGAAAAACCTCCGTCCACCAGGATGTCATTCATCAGTTTGTCACGATAAGCGATTTCTTATGAATCGAATTTTTTGATAGAGAGTCCGAACTGTGAATGGGAAGACAATGGAGAAAATATTCGAAGAAATCAAATAAGTTAATAAAGTACAGAGTCTTTCGGACAGCAGGCGACGGTTAACTCCGGGCGATATATCCAAATATTAAAGGAATATTTAACCTTTATGTAGAAAAATAAGTTATTAATGTACATGTGAGGAAATGCATTATTGGTAAGCACAGGGTAAAAGGGGTCAGAGGGGGTACGAAGATGGAAGGTAATCAACTGTTGTTGGATAACATGAGGGCCAGCCACCGCCGTCTGCTGATTGCAATCACGATTATCGTGGTACTGGCAAGTCTGGCCACCATTGCCATCTTTCTTTCAGGTACCGGCTCTGAGAAGCTGAGTTGGGGCTTAATTATCAGGGTGATAGCCCTAGCCTTGGGTATACTGGGATTATCGTATCTGCTGGTTCAGAAGTATGGGACCCATAAAATAAGCTGTTACCTTACTGTCTTTATGATCGGGATGATAATGTTTATTTTTAACTGCACCATGACCGGTTCCAAGGAGTTGTTTGCCGACTTCTACATGGTTATGGTACTCAGCATATTTTACTTCGATGTGGGAGTGACCGTATTTTCCTCGGCATTGGTCATGATACTGCATACAATCTATATTGTTATGTATCCGGAGACAATACCGGTTGGTAATATCGGTACTACTTTAGGGGTTCGTTATCTATGCTTCCTCTGGGTGGCTATAGCCAGCGGCGCTGCTGCCGGTATTGCCAGAGGTTTGTTGCAGAAATCGATCGCCAATGAAAGCAAAGCGTATACCTTGTCGGATAACCTTAGGAAAGCAGCGGAGACCGTTGCTGCCAAGTCCAACCAGTTACATGCTTCATCCTCGCAGTTGCTGGATTTGGCCAGTGAAACCGGACAGGCGGCCAAGCGGGTAAGCGTTCGCGTGGATCATATGGCCAATGTGGCCAAAGAGGAGGCTTCCCACGCGGACAGAGCGTCCGTGGCGGTAAAGGAGATGGCGGGGGCACTGGATACGGCCGAAAAAGGCATGAAGGTTGTAAGCGAGCAGTCCCTTGCCTTCAAAGGGATTGTCCACAAAGGACTTAACTCTATGCAGAAACAAGAACGGTACATGGATGCAAGCCATGAAGCCCAAAAACTTGTAACCAGTGCCGTCAACCTCTTAAACCACCGTTCAAACCAGATCGTTGATATTGTCAGGTTGATCGAAAACATCGCATCCCAGACCAACCTCCTGGCGTTGAATGCGGCTATAGAAGCTGCTCGTGCCGGCGAAGCCGGTCGCGGGTTTGCGGTGGTGGCAGACGAAGTTCGCAAGCTGGCTGAGGAATCCGGACAGGCAACCCATCAGATATCCAATCTCATTAACGAAATCCACAATGATATAACCAAAACAGTTGAAAGCATGGATGAATTAAATAAGATTGCTCTGGAGCAGCGGGAGGTCTTGACCGAAGTGCAGGATATGTTTGCTCAGGTGGAACAGGGGGCGGGCAACATTGATGCTGCACTCCAGGAAGTGTCCAGCGTATTTCAGGAGTTCCTTACCTCTACTGAAATGGTGGTAAGGGAGATGGAAAACATCTTCAACTTTACCGCGGAATCGGCAAACGCTTCCCAGGAGATAACCGCGCTGGTAAGTCAGCAGAACGATGCGGTCGAGACCATCATTACGATGATAAAAACACTGCAAGCCGCCGCCGAAGACCTGGGTCAAATGGCGCAGCAGCTTACAAGCGGCAACCAGGAATAGAGCCGATAATCGGCAATAAGCATTTGTGGTGTTCCCGGAGTACAGACTGTGAGAAGATGTCACCGATAGGAAATGAAGTTCAATCTGCCACGGATGCACATGCAGCGTAAGAAACGAACGGTTCTTGCATTCAGCCGGTAAGGTACGCAAAAGAACCGTTCTTTTTCATGGAACAGTATTAGTAACCAAAGAATCTTTTGGGATTATCAACCAAGAGTATGGACCTGCTTTTCCATAACACCTGCTATTTGAAAGCCCGAATAATGTTTATGAATCTGTGCCTCCAATTCCAATTGGCGATGAGCGAAAGAGCTGCCTCCGGTACCTGCAATGGTCTTCCCAGCCAATGGAACGGCCCAAGATGCCGCTGCCGGGAAGACACACAGGCTGATAATAGAACGAAAGAAAAACAGCGGTTCCTTGAATCAATCCCTCCGGCTGGGTTACATTAAGAAAAGCATAAAAAAAGGGGTTAACAAACATGAGATGCAGCATGGATTGCTTTCCCTGCCTGCTTCAGCAGGGGATTAGAACCGCCCTGCAGCACCTGAAAGATGAAGAAGAACAGCGGAAAATGGTAAAAAGGATTATCGCCGAGATGGCCGCCGCCGATGATGATGCCAGCGCACCCTTTATAGCTCACAGGATTCAGAGGATCTTAAAGGAAACCCTGGGGGTTGCGGACCCCTTTGCCGAGGAGAAACAGTACTATAACCGGGAGATGCTGAAACTGGAGGACGATTTTGTCCAAATGTTGGAAGCGGCGGATGATCCGTTAAAAGCCGCATTGAAAATGGCCTCCGCCGGCAATGTTATCGATTTTGCTCCCGGCCACAGTCTGTCACGAGAGCATGTGCTGTCGACGATACGCGATACCATGAAAAGGGAACTGCCGGATGATGTCTTTAATTCGCTTAAGGCCGCCCTGGAAAATGCCCGTACGCTTCTCTATCTGGGGGATAACGCCGGCGAGATTGTCCTGGACAAGGTGTTCATACGGACCATAAAGCAGTTTTATCCCGACCTGCAGGTATACTACGCCACCAGGGGCAAGCCGATTGTTAACGATGTTACGGAAGAAGATGCATATGCGGTAAAGATGGATGCTTATGCTGCCGTAATCAACAACGGCTGCGACATCCCGGGTACGATTCTCAGCCTGTGCCCCGACTCCTTTGTCAAGATTTTTAATGAAGCGGATGTGATCATTGCGAAGGGGCAGGGAAATTTTGAGTCGCTGAACGGCACCACCAACCATAAAAACCTGTTTTATCTTTTTCTGTGCAAGTGCAGTCATTTCATGAATACTTTTGGAGTGGCGCAGAATGAGATGGTGCTAATCCAAAACAAAATACCTTGACATTTCCCCGGATCAGGGTTTAACTATTGGTAAACTTAATAAACGGGCCCGGGGTGCTGCGTACGCGGCTGAGAGAGGTTGGTTAACAACCTAAACCCGTATCACCTGATGCAGGTAATGCTGACGAAGGGAGGCTGGACTTAAAAACTTAAGAGAATTAGCCCCTTTCTACAGCCGGAAAGGGGCTTAAGTTTTGGAAATCAAAAAGAGCCGGAATTTGGGAAAATACGGCTTGCCAGGATAGAGGAGAGGATTTGATGAAAGAAAGAATAGCAGATTGCCTGAAAGCGATGAAAGAAAAGACGCCGCTGGTACATGCGATCACCAATTATGTAACCGTCAATGACTGCGCCAACATCCTGCTGGCTGTGGGAGCATCCCCGGCCATGTGCGAGGCCGTGGATGAAGTCTTCGAATTCAGCCAGATCGCAAATGCTTTATACCTCAACATAGGAACTCTTAATAGGGAACAGCAAATGGCCATGTATCTGGCAGTCCGGGGAGCCGCCATAAAAGGGATTCCAATCGTTATCGATCCGGTGGGCTGCGCGGCTATCCCCAGCCGGATATCTTTTATCAGGAAACTGAGCCATTTCGGTTCTTTTTCCGTCATTAAGGGAAACATGGGAGAGATTAAAGCTCTGGCCGGAGTCGCCACCAAGGTGAGGGGAGTGGACTCCCTGGATACGGGGGAGGACGGCCAGGAGGTTTGCCGGGCTCTGGCCCGGGAGTTTGGCTGCACGGTCGTAGCCACGGGACCAACGGACATTATCAGCGACGGCCGCCGGACGTACCTGGTGCGGAACGGAACCGAGATGTTTGGCCGGATTACCGGCAGCGGTTGTATGGTGGGAGCGTTGGTAGCGGCTTTCTGCGCCGCCAACGACGATCCCTGCCTGTCGAGTGCCGCCGCGCTCCTTACCATGAATCTTGCGGGGGAATTGGCGGCTGAAGGCCTCGGCGGGAAAAATCCCGGAACATTCCGGACACATCTCATTGACCAGGTGAGCCTGGTGGATGAAAACCTGATAAAGAAACGGGGTAATATCATTTGTCAGTAGATTACAGTCTTTACCTGATAACCGACCGCTATCTAATCGGGAGCAAGGATTTTTATACATCCGTACGCAGGGCCCTGGAGGGCGGGGTAACCCTGTTGCAGGTACGGGAAAAGGATGCTGCATCCCAAGAGTTTTTCGATATCGGGCTTAAGCTGAAAGAGATTGCCGCCGAATTCAACGTACCGCTGATCGTCAACGATCGGGTTGATATTGCTCTGGCTATTGACGCCGACGGAGTACATGTGGGCTCGGGAGACCTGCCGCTGGAGGTCGTCCGCCGCCTTCTCGGTCCGAGAAAGATCCTGGGTTATTCCGTTTCCAACCCGCAGGAGGCCCGGTATGGAGAGAGAAACGGAGCGGATTATCTGGGGGCGGGACCGGTTTACAGTACCGGCAGCAAGAAGGATGCATCAAATCCGATTGGGGTGGAGGCATTACGGACGATTAAGCAGAGTGTCAACATTCCCGTGGTGGCGATTGGCGGGATCAACGCTTCCAACCTGAATGAGGTAAAGAGCACCGGGGTTGATGGGATTTCGGTCATATCGGCCATTCTAAGCCGGGACGATACCTTTGCTGCGGCCAGGGAGCTGGTGGAATTATGGAGGAAGTAGAATTCATCTTTTTTGTTGATTTCGACGGCACAATCGCCACCGTTGATGTGTGCGAGAAAATGGTTGCCGCTTTTGCCGGCGACGGCTGGCAGGAGATCAACGAGATGTGGGAGAGAAAGGAACTCTCCACCCTGGAATGTGCCCGGCAAACCCTCAAACTTTTTCGCACCAACGACCCTGCAGATTTTTTCAATCTGCTCAATGACGTATCCATAGACCCCGGATTCCCGAATTTTTTGGCCTTCTGCCGGGAGCGGGATTTCCCGGTGGTGATCCTCAGTGACGGTTACAGCTTTTATATCGAGCATCTCCTGCGGCGGGAAGGGATTGAACTGCCCTATTATGCCAATACCATGCTTTTCGGCCCTGAGCTGGATATAGAAGCGCCTTACATATCCGAGCACTGTGATCTCTGCGGTGTCTGCAAACTGGAACTCATGCAGAAGATGGCACCCGCGGCCGGGAAAACAGTGTATATCGGAGACGGCTATTCCGATTTCTGTCCGGCCTGTAACGCAGACATTGTCTTTGCCAAAACCAGGCTTTATGAACACTGTTTGAAAAAGGGCAGAACCGTTTACCGCTTTACGGACTTTAACGACATTGTTGAGCAAATGAGGATTATGACTAAGGAGTGATCGAGTGAAACACGCACTGACTATCGCCGGTTCCGATTCGGGCGGCGGAGCCGGAATACAGGCCGACCTCAAGACCTTTGCTGCCCTGGGCGTTTACGGGATGAGTGTCATTACCGCGGTCACCGCTCAGAATACAGTGGGAGTTTTCAAAGTGGCGGAGTTGGACCCGGAGATGGTAAAAGCCCAGATAGATGCCATTTTTAGTGATATTCGGGTTGATGCCGTCAAAATCGGAATGGTGTCCAACGCGGAAATAATCAGGCAGATTGCAGCTTCGTTAAGGGAATGGGGAGCAACCAATATTGTGGTTGATCCGGTGATGGTTTCCAAAAGCGGACATCGCCTGCTGAACCCCGAAGCGATTGAAGCCCTAAAAAACGAACTCTTGCCTCTTGCTGCCATTGTTACCCCGAACTTGCCGGAGGCGGCCGAGTTGCTCGGACATGAAGTGCCTGGTGAACAGGGAATGGAAGAAGCCGCCCGAAAGATCCATGCCCTTGGAGCCAAAAGCGTCCTGGTTAAAGGCGGACATTTGGAGGGGGAAGCCGTAGACGTGCTCTTTGACGGGACCAGGGTAATCCGCCTTGCCAATCCCCGCCTGAAAAACAACAATACGCACGGAACCGGGTGTACGCTGTCATCAGCCATCGCCGCTTATATCGCCCGGGGCTGTGAATTGGAGCAGGCGGTTGCCAAAGCCAAGGAATACCTGACGGGAGCGATTGAAAACGGGTTCTCCGTGGGGCGGGGAATAGGGCCGGTTCATCATTTTTATCGGCTCTATGCCCGGGGAGAGCAATAAGCCCTTACTGCTCTTTAGCCAAATGCCGCAGGGACAGGTAACCGGAGGCATCCGACTACTATGTGATAGTATAAAAGGTAGGTAATCGAAAAACAGGAGGCTCATTTATTGAAGTACAATATCTGCACCATGTATTTCAGCCCTACCGGTACCACCCGCACCATCGTGAAAAGGATTGGCGAGAGGCTGGCGCAAAATGCCGGAGAGCAGGTTACAATCAAAGAGCACGATTTTACTTTGCCGGCAGGACGCCGGGAGGCCCCGTCATTTAACGGGAGGGATCTGTTGATAATTGGAGTCCCCGTTTACGCGGGAAGGGTTCCCAATGTGCTGCTGAGGTATCTGAACAGCATTACCGGCAGCGGAGCCCTGGCGGTGCCGGTGGTCCTTTACGGGAACCGCGATTATGACGATGCATTGCTCGAGTTGAAGGATATTCTGGAAACAAATGGTTTCACCGCCATTGCGGCAGCGGCCTTTGTGGGTGAGCATTCGTTTTCCGTCATACTCGGCGCCGGCAGGCCCGACGCCGATGACATTAAGCTGGCAGATGCATTTGCCGACATGTTGTACCATAAACTGACCGGACAGGGTGAATTGGAAAGTGTGAGGGTAAAAGGCAACCGGCCTTACCGTAAGTATTACACTCCCCGGGATGAAAACGGCGAACCGGTTAAGGACTTCCGCCTGATTACTCCGGAAACGAGTGACGACTGCATCGATTGCAAAACCTGTGCCGAGGTCTGTCCCATGGGGTCAATCGACTTCGATGATGTTTCCCGGTTGACGGGGATCTGCATCAAATGCTGTGCCTGCATAAAAAGATGTCCCACCCAGGCCAAGCATTTCACCGACCAGAGGTTCATACGCCACAAAAACGAACTGGAAGAAAGATTGGCTCACCGTCGCCGAGAACCGGAGTGCTTTTTTTGAATGAAGTTCCTTGATTGGCCGATGCAGGCCGTAATCGACAAAAATTAGTGATTTACAAAGTTGATGATGACTGCTATACTCATTACAATAACTTAATAGCACGATCTTGCAGAACCTGCCAGGGGGGCGTACAGGATGTTGCCTGACTGGCGTAAAGGGGTCTGCAGGATCAGGTAGTCGGGCGTACAGGAGTTGCCCGGTTACAATCCTAATTGCAGGTTCCCTCCCTGGGACCTGTGTTAGAGAAAAACATATCCCTCTGCGGTTTGACCGCAGAGGGATTTTTCTTTTGCGGCGTTTCCGCCAAGCCGATGCATGTTTAACATTGAGTCCAATGGGAACAGGGTGTTTGTGCCCTGCATAATATGGTAATCAAAGGAGGGATATTAATTGGCAAAGTACAATTTAATCTTTATCCGGCGTCCGACCAGTCCGTGGCGGTGTGATGGTTTTCTCTATACCATCCAGCCTGGAGATACCTTATACGAAATCTCAAGGAGAGAACAGATCCCATTGGATAAGTTGATTGCCGTCAATCCGCAGATTAAAAATCCAGACCGGATAAAACCGGGGGACAGGATATGCATACCCCGAGGCGAGCATGATGCCAATCCCTGTTCTCCTCCCGCTCCATGGAAAAGTATATGGGCTGAATAATTGACGGCTGACAGGTACCGGTCGGTTTCCCGGGGGTATCCGCATGTTGCCGATACCACCGGTGACCATTGCGTTAACCGGAAATCCGAAAAAACCGGAACATGTTTCCGGTTATAAATATTTTAGAGGGTTTTTGAATGAACCGTTAATCAGCACTTCGAAATGAAGATGGGGGCCGGTGCTTACCCCGGTTGAGCCCACTGCACCGATCTTTTGCCCGGTCGATACCTTTTGCCCTACCTTTACATACCTGGCCGACAGGTGACCATATCTGGTGACCATTCCATTCCCATGACTGATGGCGATAAGATTGCCGTAACCGCTCATATAGCCTGAGTAGATTACCGTGCCGGAGGAATAAGCGTAAACCGGACTCCCGTGAGGCGCGGCGACATCGATGCCTTTATGGAACTTTGATTTACCGGTTACCGGATGAACCCTGGTCCCGAAATTGCTGGTCAGCCGTCCGCCCCTGACAATGCCGAAATTACTGCCGCTCCGGGACACGGTTTTTTTGGTGCCCACCCTGACTTTAGCCGGCACCGGTTCCGAAATAACCGTTGATTCGAGCGTCTTGCGGTCGATTTCAATATTGTTTTCCAGGGTTATTTCGTATCTTTTTTTCTCCTTGCCGGGAACGCCCTGGGACTCAACCAGCCGTTGTGATTCATACATGGCGGAGTCATAAATGATCACGGTGTCATATGGTACATCTTCAACAACGGTGATTTCGTAGACTACGACCACATCCAGCCTTGGGTTTTCAGCTTTGACGGTGATCCGGTCCCCCGGATAGATGACGGAATCCTCGTTAAGACCGGGATTAAGGGCCAGGATTTCATCCACGGTGAGATTATAATCGCGCCCGATGGTCCAGAGGTTGTCACCTTCTCTCACCTCAAACCGGGTGGCCTCTTCTTCACAGGAATGGATTTCTTCCCAAGCTTCGCGCTCTGAGTACAATTTCCCGGAATAATTGTTGACCTCGACAATATCTATCTTTTGTTTGAATCTTGCGGATTTAATCGCAGCATCCCCGTCGATTTTGCTGAGATACTCATTCTTGTACTCCTCAAGCAGTTCTTCGACCAGTGCCCGGTCATGTATGTAAAACCAGGTCTTCCCATCCAACAAAACCCTGTAAGCGGTAGTGTGTTGGGCTTTGCCCAGCCTGGGACCGAGGTGCAGGCTCAAGGCCGAGACCGTGATCAAGAATACGGCAGTAAAAAGCAGAATGACGTTTCTTCGATGTTTCATAATACAACCCCTTGTGTAAAGAAAACTACTACGTAATGTTCTTCGATAAGTAACAGTCCGTACCTTCTGGAAAATGATAACAGCACGGTAACCCGATGTACGGTTAAGGAGTCACAGCCAAAGAAATGCGATAGAATAGATAAACAGAGAAGAACGCTTATGGTTTTTGAAAACCATAAACAATAACAGACACGATAAAGAGGAGACACGATATATGGCCAAACTTACTTTTGAAGATTTCGCCCGGGTGCTCGATGAAGTGATAAGCCGAATACCACCTCAATATCTCCGCGGTTTAAATGGAGGGTTCAACCTGCAGGAGGGGAAAAAACGTGAAGGCGGCTATTTGATCCTGGGAGAGTATATAGAGAGCGATGTGCTGGGAAGCATTATCATTTTTTATTATGGTTCTTTTGTCGAGTTGCTGCGGGACGAGCCGCTGGAGACCTGGGAAGCCGAGATAAGGGAAACCGTGCTGCACGAACTGCAGCATCACCTGGAAGCCATGGCCGGGCGCGATGATCTGGCCCGGGAGGAGATGGAGGAATTGTACAAAGCCCTGCAAAAAGAAAAGTAATGGCAACAGGCTGAATTATTAAGGGTGAAAATACTACAAAGATCTGAAACACCGCAATATGAAAAATTTTTGCGGTGTTTTTTTATCCATAGATTTTGGTATTGATTTAACTTTCTATGTACCAATTTATGATTAAATAAAATTTAATTAATAAAATTACTTCATGATAAAATATTTTGATAAATTACTTGTGTTATTGCTAAAAATGCCATAATCTAATATATAGTTATAAAAAAAAGAAA
>JAKOVY010000125.1 GCA_029781825.1 Bacillota bacterium
TGTCTGTTTCCCGGTTGATATTGGCTGAAAAAAAGCCTCCTACTTTGCCATCATCCAGGCTGACCATCTGGATGACATCGGAAGCTAGGCTGAGTTCTAAGAAGTATCCCACGGTGGAGAACCTGTGGTAATACCGGTGTTTGTCGCTGAACAGCGTTTCCCGGTACCGCGCCTGCAGTTCCTCCTCGTGGTTTATTGCTAAATCAAGCATGATTTGCACCCTGCTCCTTTACACCCCTGCACCCCCACCCCGATGCTTTACAAAGGCCAGACTGATACCGTCGGCACCAAGTACCTGGCATTGTTTGAGGTGTGATTTTCCCCACAATGGCCCTATACTGTTTTACCGTATTCAGTAAATACCACCGCCCATCCCCGGTAATAGTCCGCCGCCTCCCGCAAGCATGGCCTGCAGTTCTCCTTGTGCGGCCAGCTCCTCCTGTTGCTCCTGCATTATCTCCTCCTCACTCTTAATGAGTTTCTCGGTATCTTTGATGCCAAAGGCCTCGAATACCCGCTTCTTGAGTTCCCGGGTCTTGATTTCCGGGTCCTCCTTAAACTCGTTGTACAAGTTAAGCAGGTTGGTCCGGTATTCCAGTTTGTCCAGGGTCGGTTCAATGGAACTACCAGCAGGCTGATACTCGAACCGTCCGGCAATGTCCTCCGGCCTCATCTCCTGCCACTCATAGCCCCCATCTTCACCGGATATCCGGACGCTCCTAATATCATCAATAAACTGCTGATTCAGTTGATCGTAGAAAAACCCCAGGCGTTTCAGGCCCAGGGCTTCAAAGATTCGCAGTTTTGTCTCAAACCGGATGTTGGTGGCTCTCTCCCTAATAGCGTTTTCCGTTGCTGTGCGCTTTGTATCGCTGGGTGCTCCCCTGGCTTCGTTGTATGTGCTGGTCGCCTCCTGGATATCAGCCTTGATTATTGATTCTTCCTGATAGGCCGCGGGGTCGGGCGGCTTAAACTCAACTTCCTTTGGCGCTTCTTCCATCGAGTCCACCCATATGATGCCGTTGGGACGCGATACCAGGTCAGCGGGTTCAAGCCCCATACCCTTCAGCACTATCCACATGCGGTTGATTATCTGGCTTGTAGCGTCTATCCTTTGGTTTCTGGTAGTGTTC
>JAKOVY010000147.1 GCA_029781825.1 Bacillota bacterium
CCGCCCTGATGAGCCTGGCTGGCTACCAGGCGAAACGGCCTTCGGGCCGTCGGCGGGAGCCATACCACACCAAAATAAGAAGGAGGTGATAACGTGAAACTTATCAATCTCACCCCCCATCCGGTGACCTTCGTCGCCGAGGATGGGGCGGTCATCCTGGAACTCCCTGGTTGCCCCAACCCGCCCCGTGCGCAAGAAACCAGGGAAACCCATGGCGAAGTTAACGGAATCCCCGTTAACAAAGTCGTCATGGGCGAAGTCCAGGGCCTGCCTGAACCTCAGCCCGACACCGGCTACATAGTTAGCCGGATAGTGGCCGAGGCGGCGCGCCGACCCGACCTGTATATTCCGGATGTGACAGTCCGGGATGAACAGGGCCGGATCATCGGCTGCCGGGCCCTGGCGCAGGTTTAACACCTGCATGGGTGGTTTTGGCTCCCGCTAAACCCCCATTAGGAGGAGAAAAAATGGAAACTACTTATATATCTAAATTAGCGCCGCGCCGGCGGCGCCCCTGGGCCTTTATCATAGGCCCCGGAGACGAGATTGAAACCTTTACCGGGGTAAGCATCCCCGGCAAAGTAGCCGTCATTGGCTACGATTACAAGCAGGACGGGGTATGGTCAGCCGGCATCTACCGCCTACAGGTGGCCGAGGGTGTCCGGTTCCTCAGCGGACACTTCGGGTTCGAAACCGGAACCTTCGTGGAGGGGCTCCGGGCCGCCACCGGGCAACCCACCGACCGGTGGCATGAGGTAGCGAACGCATTGGGCGTTTCGCTGCCCGTAGCCCAGAAGTTCCTCCGGGGGTGGCTACCCAAGGCCGCCCAAAGGCTCGACCAGGTCGAAGCAGACCTGGCAAGCCTAGATGAAGAGTCTCCCACAGGGGCCGCTACGGTCTCCATCACCTACGGTGCCCCTACCCGTGCCGCACGGGAGAGAGGCTTTTGGAAGTGGCCCGTCCGCATTTTGGATGAGGACGGGCAGGAAGTTGGTCGTGTCTCTCCGGAAGGCTCACCTTCCGGAGAGGTAAGGGTGCTAAAACGGGAGACTATTTCCGGCCACGGCGGGGGCTATGTCTCCCTCACCCTGGCCGTGCCCGAGGGTTGCCGGGCTGAGCACGGCCCCGTGCCAATTAAAATTTTTAAGGAGGAATAAACACATGAACAAAAAGTCAGTTTACGGTTTCATCCCGGAGGAGCTGCACCGGCAGCTGAAGGCCAAGTTGGCCCGGGATGGCAAAACCGTGCAACGGTTTATTGAAACGGCTGTTGCACAATACCTCAGAGGTCAACATTGGCGGGAGCTGCCCGCCGAAATAGCTCTGGCCATCGAGAACGGCCTGAGCAAAGACCAAATTATCCATAAAGACCAGAACTACTTGTTGGCCGTCGTCACTAGCGACGGCGACGGCCCTGAGGCCGCCGGGTATTGCTGGCGGAATGGATACCCGGCGGAATTCGCCACCGGTCCCCGGGAAATTGTCCGGGAACTGGTTGAGCAAGAGATTCGCGGCTGGGAGGTATCCCAGCCGGCGAAAGACGAAGCAATAAATAAACTACATCAAATACTAAATAACTAAACCCGAATAACCCGCATAAGCGGGTATTTTTTTACAACTCCTCTACAACCTTTCTACAACTTTTGACCGCTTTTTTACAACTTTTTACGGCTTTATAGCAGGTGTCCAAGAAAAAGAAAAAACCCCGAGCCTTAGAGCTACGGGAGTTTAGCTGGCGGGCCATCAGGGATTCGAACCCCGGACACCCTGATTAAGAGTCAAATTTTGTTTTTTGCCGGATTGCCTGATACTCTAAGGCAGTCTGGCTTTAATTTTTTATATCTACAACTTTTCTACAACCCGGCAGAAACATTTTACACCTGTTCACGGCTTTTTACAAGGGCTAATCCCTGGAAATCTCCATAAAGATTTTCGATTTTATCGATGGTTTTTTGTTGCCGTTTTTTCTGGATGTGGGTATAGATTTCCCGCATGATGGTGACGGTATGACCCATAATCTTGGCAGCGGAGAGCTCATCGATGCCCAGGTCAAAGAGTTCTGTGCAGTAAGTATGCCGCAAGGTCCGAAAGTGCAGCTTGAAGCGGTGCTCACCGATCGGGCCGTCGCCGCAAATCTGCTTCGCCTTGAGCAACAAATCCTTTTCCTGCTTGCTCAACTCGATGCCCTTGGCAGCCTTATCCTGTGCCGCCTCGACCATATCGAACCACTTGGCCAACTTTTCATTGGCTTTGCGCTGCATGTTGGTGAGCTTGGTTTTACCCATTTGCCCACCGTCGGTGCCAGGGAAAACATAGAGACTTTTCACGCCGGCAAGATACCCGCGCAGCCAGTCGGCAAAAGCGGAGGGGATGGGGATGGTCCTGACTCCCCGCTTAGTCTTGGGGGGCTTTTTTTGGGGTTTGCCCCGGATATACTCCACTGCCTCCCGGACGTAGATTTTGCAGTCGTCCAGGTCCAGGTCCCTGGTGCGCATCAGTGCCAGGGCCTCGGTTACCCGCATGCCCGTATTCAGGATGGTAAAGACCAGGGGGAAGATTGCATGGTCCTCGAGCACCTCCAGAAGTATCGCCCTTTGCTCCGGGGTGTAGACAGACCGGACCGGTTCCCCGGCCTCCACTGGATCTGTCCCGATGATGGGATTATGGGCAATCAGCCTATCGGCCATCGCCTTGACGAAAATCTGGTTGAGGGTAATCCTGACCTTATGCTGGAGCGACTTGCTTGACGTTATCTGGTTCAGCAACCCTTGGACGTCGCTGGTTGTGATGTCCTTTATCCGCTTATACCCCAGTGCCGGGATGATGTGGACCTCCACGGCATTGATATACATTTCCTTGGTTTTCACGGCGCCACCCCGTCCCTGTCGCGGCTTAATGAAGAGATTGTACCATTTGACGGCATACTCCTCCATGGTGGGGTTTTCCGTGACGTTGTAGCCCCGGCTGCTCATATACTTTAACTCCAGCCACTTATCCCGGACCTCCTGCTCCGTGGCGCCCCAAATAAATTTTTTCTTGCCGTTGATTGTCAGGGTGGTGTAGAGCCGACCGCTGCTATGCCGGCCGATTGTTGGCCCAGTTTTCACACTTTGTCACCTCCTTTCATTTGGGTTGCCCGCTTCGGCGGGCTATTGCTATGTACAAGCCCACCTGGGGGCCCGTCTCAGGTGGGCGTTTTACTGTACTTATGTTGCGACGCTTGCGAATTTTTTATTAGATAAGTGCTCTTGGACTTCCTCCAGGGCCTGCTCTAGCACGGCCCAGGAGTGTCGGGTATTGAGGTAGATGACTCCGTCCGTGACTATGCACCTGGTCGATAGCGGCAAATCTACCAGCCGACATTCCACGCTGCTGTCACCTCCTCGCGGTCTTTTTGCGTAGGGCTTCGATTATCGCCAATGCCTGCTCCACCTCCTCGTCTGTAGCATTTTTGGCCACCTTCAACAACGCTCGCACTCCGGATCTGGAACGTATTATTTCAATGAGTTCCTCCATTTCTTCGGAGTGCTTTCGAAGTGGCTCCTCAGAAGGCAACAAGTCATCCAAGGTGTACCCCATAGCCATGACAATCCCCCGCACAGTATCAAGCCGCAGTCATTCCTGAGTTTCTCCGCATGGTTCTCAGTCTCTCAAGCCAGTCCATAATTATCACCTCCAAGGTTAAGTATATCCGTGGTTTGTCATATATGCAATGGAAAATTTGTCGTTTGCAACAAGTTTTTTCTAAAAAGTTCTTGACGGCTGTTGAAAATAACAGTAAGATGGTGTCGAAGGTTGTCAAAAACGACAAGGGGGGATAGACATGCTGCTCAACCTTAAGGCGGAGATGGCCCGGAAGCGCCTGACCGTAAAAGACCTGGCCCGGGTGACTGGTCTGTCTGAGACCAGTGTAAGGAACAAATTGGCCGGGCGGTCCGCGTTCACTATTCCTGAAGCTCTCAAAATCAAGATGGAGCTTTTCC
>JAKOVY010000150.1 GCA_029781825.1 Bacillota bacterium
GATGGAAACCCTGGACCTGTCCCGGACCGCCATCGCCGCTCTCGCTACCGGTATTGCCACTGCCAGTCTGGAAGCAGCGTTGAACTATGCCAATGAGAGACAGCAATTCGGAAAACCAATCGCCACCTTCCAGGGGATCCAGTTTAAGCTGGCCGACATGGCAGTTCGAGCTGAAACCTCCCGGCTGCTTTATCTGAAGGCGGCATTCCTGCAGGACATCGGAGCCCCCTTCAAGACCGTATCTTCAATGGCCAAACTTTACGCAGGGGACTCGGCGATGATTAATGCCATCGAAGCCGTTCAGATCTTCGGCGGCTACGGCTATACAAAAGAATACCCGGTAGAAAAATACATGCGCGATGCCAAGATCATGCAGATCTTTGAAGGAACCGCCGAGGTCCAGCGCATGGTTATCGGGAAGTACCTGTCCAAAGACGGTTACAACCCGTACGCTACCGAATAAGCAACCAACCGGATGACGGACTTAACGGCATAACGTATTCGGCCGCTGCCAGGTGATTTCGACAACCACATTGGCAGGCGGTATGCGGGGTCATCACAAAAGCATCAAGAGGTTCAATCTCTTGATGCTTTTACTTTTCCGGGTTCGGAATTGTTACCGGGCTAAAAGTCCGTGCATAATGAAATCGAGGTAGGCATCGATGATGGTGTGAATATCATCCGGGCCGGAAGGATCGTACCAGTTGCCAATGGTGAAAATCATACCGCCGATCCCCCGTACAATCTGCCGGGTGTTGACCGGTCGAAATTTACCTTCGGCAATCCCCTGATTTACCAGTTCGCGGATGAAGTACTCATACTGCTTTAGCATGCTGCTGACTTCTTTGCGCCGCGGCAGAGACAGGTGAGCCGCTTCTCTCCAGTATGACTCAGCCACATCACGGTTGGTATGAAACTGCATGATATGAGCCGTAAAAATCCTTTTTATCTTTTCCGCGATATCAAGATCGGCAGCAGCAATAGCCTGGGCCTCTTCCATAAGCTTTGTGACCTGGGTTACACAGATCTCATAGAGTATATCCTCTTTGGCCGTAAAGTAGTAATAAATGGCCGGCTTGGTTATTCCAATTTCTCTGGTGATATCATCCAGGCTGGTATAGGGGTACCCTTTCTCCCGAAAAAGCCTGGCCGCTACTCTTAGAATCTCGGTCCTTCGTTCGACGGCTATGTTTAAGTCCCCCTTTCCTACCCTTAATCAGGATGTCCGGAAAATTAAGGGCAGCGCAATGGTTTCCGGCTCCGATTCAGTGCCGGGCCAGGAGTTGAGTATGGTTTCTTAATCTGCTTCCCCGCCTGTTGTCGGCGATGTAAGATATACCTCACCGGATGTCACGGTGTGAATCTTCCCGGATTTGTCTTTTACCAGCAAAAACCCGTTGTCGTCGATGTCAACCGCCTGGCCGACAGCGAGGCCGTCCCGGGTATCGTACTCTACTTCCTTCCCTAAAACCGTTGACAGGATCTTCCCTTTGTTCAGAATACCATTGAAATCTCCCTCCAGCAACTGGTAATAACGGTTCTCCAAGTGCATGAGCAGTTGCTGGAGAACTCTCACCCTCGAAACCGTGATCTCCATTTCAGCCATTATCGAGGTAGGAGCCGTACGCAGGTCATCAGGAAAATCCTGCAGCGGGTTGTTTATGTTCAAACCAATGCCGGTTACGATGTAGTCGATTCCCTGAGTGCCGGTAACAACTTCGGAGAGCACCCCCGCAACTTTGCGGTTGTTGATCAGGATGTCGTTGGGCCACTTGATGCGAGCCGGCAGGTGGAACGATGTTTCCAGTGTTTCAGCCACCGCCACCCCGATAACCAGCGACAGCCGCGGGACCTCCCGCATCGGCAGCTGTGGTCGGAAAATCACCGACACGTAGATCCCGTGGCGCGGCGGCGAATACCAGGAGCGCCCTCGGCGACCGCGGCCCGCCGTTTGCGTCTCCGCCACCACAACCGTACCTTCCGGGTACCCTTCGGCGGCCAGCTCCAGAGCTCGATTGTTGGTAGAATCGATCTCCCGGTAGTAAAAATAATCTCTGCGGCCGAAGACCCGGGTCGTCAGACCGGGCGTGACCGCTTCCGGCGTTAGCAAATCCTGATAAACCAGACGGTATCCCCGTTCCGGACAGCTCTCCACCTGGTATCCGCTTTCCTGCAATACCTGGACCAAATCTCTGACCGTCTCCGCAGACGCCTTCAAGCTCTCGCAGAGTTCCGTCTCCGTAATCCACCGGCCCTGGTTATCAGACAGCACTTGCAGCACATCTTTTGGAAAGCTCACTCACACCACTCCCGGCCGTATAATTCCTTTTACTGCCATCCGCCTATTCTACAGCCCTACAAATAGAAGAGAAGCAGGTAGATGGTCGAGATTACAATGGAGACCAGCATTAATGGAAACGCAATCTTCATGTAGCCGATAAAAGTTATGGGATGTCCTTCCCGGTAGGCGATGCCGGAAACGATCACGTTGGCTGAGGCGCCTATAATAGTGCCGTTGCCGCCCAGGCATGCACCCAGGGACAAAGCCCACCACAGAGGTCCGATGTTCATGTTACCGATTTGCCCCATCTCCTGAATCAGAGGAATGAAGGTGGCCACGAACGGTATATTGTCGATAAAGGCGGAAGCAATGGCTGAAAACCAGAGAACAAGCATCGCAGTCAGGGTTACATTACCCTGAGTGACTTTAACGGCTTCTCGGGCCAGTTCTTCGATAATTCCAACCTTCTCCAGTCCCCCTACCAGTATGAACAGCCCGACAAAGAAGAACAGGGTTGCCCATTCTACGGTAAGCAGGGCCTCCTCCGGGTCCTCCCGGCTTATCAGCATCAGCAGGGCCGCACCGGCGATGGCTATGGTAGCCGACTCGAGGTGCAGGTACTGGTGGCTCATGAATCCCAGTATTACAATGCCGATAACCGTAAGTGACCTTTTCAACAGGGTTCGGTCCTTAATAGCCTCGTCAGGATCCATAGCCATCAATTTGGCCTTGTTTTCATCGGTAGTTTTTAATCCCTTTTGATAGATCAGCTTCAAGAGGAATAAGGTAACGATTAATATCACAATCACCACCGGAGTCAGGTTAATTACAAAATCCATGAACCCCAAACCGGTAGCGCTCCCGATCATGATATTGGGCGGGTCACCAATGAGAGTGGCGGTTCCTCCGATATTGGAAGCGAGAATCTCCGCCACAAACATCGGTATGGGATTAACCTCCAGGGCTTTGCAGATAGAGATGGTAACCGGGACCACCAGCAGTACGGTGGTGACATTGTCAAGAAACGCGGAAGCCACCGCGGTAACAACAGAGAGGGCAATCATGGTTTTCACCGGGTCGCCGCCGGTAGAATGAGCCGCCTTGATGGCCACATACTCAAAGACCCCGCTTTTTCGGGTTATGCCCACGATGACCATCATGCCAAAGAGCAAGCCGATGGTATTAAAATCGATAAAACTTACCGCTTCATGCTGGTCAAGGACTCCCACCAGAACCAGTAAGGCCGCGCCGCACAAGGCCAGTACAGTGCGATGAATCTTCTCCGATATGATAGAAGCATAAACGATGAGAAAAAGAATTCCTGCAAACCACGTCTGCCATTCCATCTAAATAGTGCACCTCTTTACTTTGATGTTATTGTGATTCATGCGATAACCATTATCAACTGGCATTATCTCGCGCAATTAGATGCTAAGGCCGGTCATAACAATTGGCCGGGATCTTTCTAAACCTCCTGGTCATTCGTCCCTCTTCACCGACTATGGTATTGAAACGCGAAACCTGGACTTCCGGCATAAACGGAAACCACCCCTGCTTGCACTGCAAACAGATACACTCGGTCCGGTTGAAGCCAACAAAACCGAATATAGGGCCGATCGGACCTACAATTAAGGTCGCCAGCAAACCACGAATCAGAGCATAGCCATACTTGTGATAAACATAGTCGGTCGATTTGCATTGGGGACACCGGCTTCGAATACCGGGAGCACCGATCCCGCAGTGTTTACAGTGATGGTCGTTTTCGAGTACGGTTTGGCCGCATGACCTGCAGCTTACCTCTTTCGCCTGAACCTGATACATGCCCGGCACTGTAACATCCTCCAAAACATCCACCTGAACGCTGTTTAAGGAAGGACTATTTTTGATATTAAGAGTTAAGCGCTTGTCGTTGAGTAAAAGTCAACTCTCAAGCGCTTAACAACTTTAGAAGGTTCCTTTAACTCAACTCTATTCCAGCACCATCAATACTTCGCCTTCTTCTACTTTCTTACCCACTTCAACCTTAATCTCTTTTACTACACCGCTTTCGGGTGCATATACCGGATTTTCCATTTTCATGGCTTCCAGAATGATTACCTCATCATCCTCTTGCACGCTCTGTCCCACTTCGACCAGAATCTCAATGACTTTTCCTGCCATAGGGCTCTCGATTACAGCCATTTCTCCAATTCCTCCTTAGAAACATTTTATTCCGTAGTTAATTATACTAAAGTTCAGGGAAAATTCACCGGGCTGTCCCAGGTATAGCAATCCGCTCTTTCAGCATAACAGCTTAGGAGTATTTTACTTCAAAACACTCAGGAACATCCCTGCTGCCACTGCAGTTCCGATAACTCCGGCAACGTTCGGACCCATAGCGTGCATCAGGAGATAGTTCTTCCGATCGGCTTCCGATCCCACCTTATGAGCTACTCTGGCAGCCATCGGTACCGCCGATACCCCGGCCGCACCAATCAGCGGGTTAATCTTTTCGCCCTCTTTCAGGAACAGGTTCATGAACTTGGCCAGCAGGACCCCACACGCGGTTGCGCTGGCGAAAGCCACACAACCCAGCACAAAGATGTATATAACTTTAGGAGACAGAAATACCTCAGCCGGCATGGTGGCACCAACCGATACCCCCAGGAAAATGGTAATAATGTTCATCAGCTCGTTCTGGGCTGCATTGCTCAGGCGCTCCACCACTCCGGACTCGCGCATCAGGTTGCCAAAGCAGAACATCCCAATCAGAGCTGCAGCATCAGGAACAATAAGAATAACTACAATAGTAGTAACAATCGGGAAGAAGATCTTCTCCAGCTTTGAGACCTTGCGCATGGATTTCATGCGGATTTTGCGTTCTTTTTCCGTGGTTAAGGCTTTCATTACCGGCGGCTGTATGATAGGGACCATGGCCATATAGGAGTAAGCCGCCACTGCACAGATCCCCATCAGATGAGGCGCCAGTTTTGCCGACAGGAATATGGTGGTCGGGCCGTCAGCACCCCCGATAATTCCGATCGTCGCTGCCTCCGCCACCGTAAATCCCAAAGCCAGGGCTCCAAAGAAGGTTATATAAACCCCGCCCTGCGCAGCCGCTCCCAGAAGCAGGGTTTTGGGGTTTGCGATCACCGGGCCAAAGTCGGTCATGGCCCCGATACCCAGGAAGATTAGCGGAGGAATTATCGCCCACTCTTCTCCGTAGTGATAGAGGATCCACAAAAGTCCGCTTCCCTCTTTCATGATATCGGAGGGGAGGTTAACCAGCAGGATACCGAATGCTATCGGTAACAGCAGGAGCGGCTCATAATCTTTTTTGATGGCCAGATAAATAAGTATGAACGCTATGCCCCACATGACCACATTGCCCCAGTAGAGGTTGTCAAAGGCCATGCTGGACCACATGTTCATTATGATATCCATAATGACATCCATTGCTCCGTTTCTCCCTTTCTTTCAGCTATTTTTCGTCCGGGGATTCCCTTTTTTCCAGGCGGATGGCTAGTTTTGAACTCAGGTTAACCATTAATTGGAGGAATGCCATAACAATAAAAACCCCCGTTATTCCCGAAACAAAAACCGTCATCGCTAATGACATGCGCACGCCTCCTTTCAAACCAGGTTTTACAATCTCAGTCCGTGCGGTGCGAGTCTTGGCTGCAAATCTTGTATAAAACTTGTAACACCAAACCCATTCTTATATACTTAACAGTAAGTAAAATTATTGTTCCTGTCAATAACGCGTCCAGCAATCCACCAGTAATTCCGTATCAACAAGGCGATGAATCGGAAAGGGACAATTCCATTTTACCAGGCAGTCCTATCCGGGGAAAGGAGGAATAGTCAAACTCGATACGCGAAAAAAACGCATACGGCGATACTATCCTTACCATCCCCGGTTTACGTATGGCATCATTGAATTACCGGCTTTAAGCGCGAGTTCAAAATTATGGACTCCGATACCGGAACCGGAGGAGCGTCCAAACGGCAAGGAAGGAAGAGCCCAAAACCAAGTAGTAAAAATGCACTCCTTATGGCATTATTAAAAATGTATAATGCAAATATTCATTGATTATTAGGGAAGGTGTAATCTATGACGACCCCAAAGGACCAAATGAATGATGAGATCCGCCCCGAGTTGGCGGAGATGATTAAGCGCCATTCATATGGCTTGGATGAGAACCGTCCCGATGCTGTCGAACGCCGGAGGAAGAAAAATCAACGTACCGCTCGTGCCAACGTAGAGGACCTGTGTGACCCCGGAAGTTTCATGGAATACGGTGCGCTGGCAATTGCGGCGCAACGTCAGAGACGTTCCGAGGAGGACCTTATTGCCAGAACCCCCGGAGATGGCCTGATAGCCGGAATAGGATCGGTTAACGGCTCCCTGTTCGGGGAGGAAAAAACCCGCTGCCTGGTCATGGCCTACGATTATACGGTTCTGGCCGGTACTCAGGGTTTCTTCAACCATAAGAAAATGGACCGCATGCTGAGACTTGCCCACCAGCAGGAAATCCCTATCATCCTCTTTGCGGAAGGCGGGGGCGGAAGACCGGGTGATGTGGATGCCGAGGGCGTAGTGATCGCCGGCTTGGACCTAACCACCTTTGCTCAATTTGCCGGATACAGCGGGAAAGCCCCAATAATCGGCATCGTTTCGGGCCCTTGTTTTGCCGGCAACGCTGCTCTTCTGGGATGCTGTGATGTTATTATCGCAGCCAAGAATTCTAACATAGGAATGGGCGGACCGGTAATGATCGAAGGAGGCGGTTTGGGAGTATTCCGCCCCGAAGATGTGGGTCCCATTGATGTCCAGTCCAAGAATGGAGTGGTCGACATCGTAGTTGAAAATGATGAGGAAGCCGTAGCGGTAGCCAAGAAGTATCTTTCCTACTTCCAGGGAGAAATTTCAGATTGGGAAGCCCCTGACCAGATGAAACTGCGCAAGCTGATCCCTGAAAACCGCCGCCGGGTCTATGATATGCGAATTGTGATCAAGACCCTGGCCGACGTTGATTCCTTCCTGGAGTTGAAGCCCGATTACGGTAAAGGAATGATTACCGGATTTATTCGCATTGAAGGTAAGCCTTTCGGGATTATGGCCAACAACTGCCGCCACTCAGCCGGAGCTATTGAGGCTGAGGATGCAGACAAGGCGGCCCGCCTGATGCAGATCTGCGATGCCCATGGTCTGCCCATCATTTCATTGATCGACACCCCCGGATTCATGGTGGGACCGGATATTGAAACCCGGGCTCAGGTACGACACGTGTGCCGCATGTTTGTAATCGGCTCCCATATTTCAGTGCCTTTCTTCTCGGTGGTCCTCCGCAGGGGATATGGCCTTGGTGCCATGGCCATGGCGAAAGGCGGTTTTCACGAATCCGTCTTCTGTGTTGCCTGGCCCACCGGTGAGTTCGGAGCCATGGGTCTGGAAGGTGCAGTCAAGAAGGGCTTTGAAAAGCAGCTAAACGCCATCGAAGACCCTGTAGAGAGGGAAGCGCTTTATAACAAGCTGCTCAGTCAATTGTATGAGAGGGGTAAAGCAATCAACATGGCGTCATATCTGGAAATTGACGCGGTTATCGACCCGGCCGACACCCGCAGGTGGATCCTGAAGGGCTTGATGTCATCACCACCGCGTACGAAACCAAGCCACCACTCTTACATCGACCCGTGGTGAACCTCACTCACTCGTTATCGCAAAAGCCGGAATAAAAAAGCCGGTTCACCCACCTCCGGTGGTCTGAACCGGCTTTTTTGTTCATGACAGCAGGAAAATATATGGAACAGTACCCCAGTTTTCCCTGGCGGCCTTATCTCAGGTATCCCATCTTTTTGGCTTCAAACATCAACTCGTCACGGAAGTCCGGGTGAGCAATAGAGATCAGGTTCTTCACGCGGGTCCTGATGCTCTGGCCTTTGAGAAGAACCGCCCCGTATTCAGTGACCACCCAGTGAACCTCGGTTCGCGGGGTGGTTATGAAGCTGCCGGGATAAAGCTGGGGAACGATCTTGGACTTTCTTTCCCCGTTCTTGTCCACGAAGGTCGACTCCAAGCATATAAAGGACTTGCCCCCTTTGGAAAGCCAGGCCCCCTGGACAAAATCAAGCTGTCCCCCGGTGGACGCAAACTGAACCGGTCCGATGGCCTCCGAAGCGCATTGGCCGGTGAGATCAATCTGCAGGGTGGCGTTAACGGAGATCATGTTGTCGTTTTGGGCAATAACGTAGGGGTCATTGACAAAACCGCAGCCGTGCATCTCCACCATGGGGTTTTCGTTCACAAAATCATAGAGCCTCCTAGTGCCGTTGGCAAAAGCTGCCACCCACTTGTAAGGCATGAAGGACTTTCTGCGACTGGTAACGACCCCGGCCTCATACAGGTCCAGGTAAACCTCCGGTATAACCTCAGTGTGCACCCCCAGGTCGCGCTTGTCCATCAGGCAGCGCCCCACCGCAGTCGGTATACCGCCAACTCCAAGCTGCAGGGTGGCGCCGTCCGGAACCATCTCGGCAATATAATTTCCTATCATCTGCCACTCTTTCTTAATTGGTTGTTCCGCTTCTTCAATAAGAGGCATGTCATGTTCAATAACCGCATCAACTTCCGAGATATGCACGTGGTTGTTGCCGTAAGTACGGGGCATGTATTTATTGACTTCAACCATCAACAATCGGCGGTTCGGATTGGATCTCGCCACATCCCAGCCAAAGTCCACATTGATCCCCGTACTGAAGAACCCGTGGCTGTCCATGGGAGAGACCCTTAGCACGGAAACTTGTACCGAGCGCAGGCCCCGGGAAGAAATCTTCTCCAGGTCGCTGAACCTGTTCGGGGTGTGGGTGAAATAACCTTCCTTAATCCTTGACCTCTCACTCTTGACAAAGAACGAGTCAAATTCAATCTTGTCCTGAAGCTCCGGGTCCATCAACGGCATGTCGTCCACCATGCTGGCGGCCAAAATTGTAGGTTTATACAACTTGCCTTCCATGACCCTCTTGCGCAGAGCTTCCCATAATCCAATCGGCTGACCATTGCCAAAAGCTGAACTAATCACCTCTTCGTCACGGATCATCGCTGCTGCTTCATCCGCGGATACCAGCTTGGACTTGTACATCTCCCGCCACTTTTGATACATACAATTCCTCCAAAAAGCCGTATTCACAGCATGTGTATTTTTTAAGAACAATGTCCTAAGTTAAAGTATAACTCGAAATGTGACAAGTTGAATAGGAGAAAGTGTTGAATTTTGAGACAGCCGGCCTTTACCACATCAGCACCCGGATACTTCCGCCAAAACCGGACAGGTATTACACTAGGCGGGCATTATACAGAGCGGGTCATCATTGCGGGGGTTGTTGACCCGGTTTGATACCGGATAGGATGTTAATTCCGGAGGCGACGAGAGGTTTCTTAAGAAGGCATCTATCTCCACGGAAGTTGTCCCCCGGAGTCCGAACAGCCAGTAATCCTCCTGTTCAGGATTAAGAATCAGCGGCATTCTGTCATGAATATGTTTAACCGATACGTTAGGAGCCGTTGTCAGAATGGTATAGGAAAAAATGAGTTCACCGTCCGGATCCTGCCACTGCTCCCACAGACCTGCCAAAGCAAACGGCGCATTATCCGGTCGGACAATGCGCATGGGCTGCTTCCCGGCGTTTGTTTTCTGCCATTCATAATAACCATCCGCCGGAACCAGGCACCGCCGTCGGCGGAGAGCATATTTAAAAGCCGGTTTTTCCGCCACCGTTTCCACCCGGGCATTGATAAGACGGTTGCCGATACTCCTATCTTTGGCCCAAAAAGGTATCAACCCCCAGAGCATCATCCGCAGTTCACGATTTCCATCCTGCCCTATCACCACCGGCATGGTCTGCGTCGGTGCCACATTGTAGCGCGGAACCCACTCATTTTCCACCCTGCCGATACCAAAACGCTTTACCAGTTGTTCCATCCCGATGATCAGGGAATAGCGCCCGCACATACAACCACCTCCAGCGAGGACTAATGCGCGTCCCTGCTTTATATCATTATCTTAACAGAATCATGCAGGACACGGGGGCGGCAGAGAGCGGCACCGCTCAGGGAAGGTGCTTTTTGTTGGCCTGCAGGTGAAACCAAGAGAAGCCCTTCTCCTTGTTCCCAATCAAATCGGGCACACAGCACCTGATAGCCAACTGCTTTTTCAGCTGTGATCGTCGCCGCCCGTTATTGATCGGATTCGCTCCCTGACACCGTATCATACGGCCAGTCGACAATACCCCCAAGGTCGTAAACCCTGGTATATCCCATCTCGATCAGCTGTCGAGAGGAGGCTTCGCTCCTCCGTCCCGTACGGCAATACACCAGGATGGTAGCGTCTTTATCGGGCAGCTTTTGAGCCGCCAACTCCGGCAAGTCGTAATCGGGGATAAGAACGCTGCCGGGGATCCGTTTCTCGTAATACTCCTCTTCGGTCCGGACATCCAGCAGGATTACGTTAGGATCCTCTTCCATCAAAGCCAGGGCTTCCTGTGGGCTTATCTCTTTATAAGCAACCTGCGCCGGTTCATGGGCAACTTGCTCCTGCTCATAAGCAACTTGCTCCTTTTCAGAAGTAGCCTGCTCCTGTTCCCCCTGACAACCACTGATCACAACAATTGCCGACAGCAAAACGGCTATAAGGAGGTTCCTTCCCAAAATCAATCCCTCCCCGGATATGTTGTCAAAAAGTCCATTGCAACACCGTTGGTCCGAATCGCGCAACACCCTGAGAGATCGGAGGCGGAAAGCAGCCAAGCGACAGGAGTCGCGAGACAAGTCTTTGAGCCTGGATGCCGGTTAGACTGATGGCCTTTAGGTCCATTCCTCACCATTGGTTGCCGATCTTCTCCGCAATTAGTGCTGTTCTGTATTGTTAATAATCCCTAAATATGGCAATATGACAATACGATCATCACCACCCTTTTATTATACAATTCGGAACAGCCGCTCTTGCACAATAACAAACTCACTTACGGGAGGAGGTGTGGCAGGCTTAACGCTTAGGGATAAACTCGAATTTACCAGATGGGAGGTAGGAACATGAGCGGATACATTCCGTCTTATGACGGCCTGGAACTGTTTTTCACCCGAGACCCGATTGAAGCCGGCCGGGCGGTGATTCTGATCGTACACGGCATGGCCGAGCATTGTGGGAGATATGATTATGTCACCGGAAAGCTAAACGCTGCCGGATACAGCGTATACCGGTATGACAACCGGGGACATGGAAAATCGAAAGGGACTCGAGGGCATCTCGACAGTTATGACGCCCTCATTAACGATGCCAATTTCATGATTGACCTTGTTGCCAGGGAAAACCCGAATCTGCCCATCTTCATGCTGGGACACAGTATGGGCGGTTTTATTGCCGCCGCCTTTGGCGCCCGGTATCCCGGAAAGGTGAAGGGGATCATCTTATCCGGAGCGGCCACGAACAGTGCCAATCTAAAGCAGGTTCTCCCTCCCCAGGTACCGGACCCTATGGCACCGGTCCCCAATGCGCTCTCGAGCCTTATCAGCAGCGATCCTGCAGTCGTCAAGGCCTACGAGGAGGATCCGCTGGTGCTGAAGGAGATTACTCTGGGCCTCCTGGACCAGTTCTGCAAAGGTCAGGTCTGGTTAAACGATAACGAATCCGCCTTCCAATACCCTTGCCTTATACTGCACGGCGGTGGTGACCAGATTGTCCCCGCCGCAGATTCACAGAGGTTTTATGAGAACATCCCGTCCCAGGACAAGACACTCAAGATATATGACGGTCTGTACCATGAGATCATGAATGAACCAACAAGAGACACCGTCATTGCTGATATAATTGCCTGGATTAATGAGCGGCTATAGGAGCATTCAAAAGCCAAGCAACTCAATTACGAGACTATACATAATAACATTAATGAGCTGTTGTAGGATGGATCTAAAAAGCCCCCGGGATTTTGGGGACCGGGGGCTTTTGGTTGGCGTCCGAAACTGTGTGGAACTAGGCATATGCGTGGCTGCCGCCATCCACCGGAATAGTGGCACCGGTGACGAAATCCGAAGCCGCTGAAGCCAGGAATACAACCGCACCTTTGAGATCCCAATCGGTTCCGAACCTGCCCAGCGGATTCGCACTTTTGATAAGATCCTCCCCGACATTGGCGAAGTGTTTCTCCGTCATGTGGGTTACAAACGGTCCCGGAGCAATGCAGTTGACATAGATATTGTACCGTGCCCATTTAACAGCCAGGTCCTTGGTTAAAACCATGACCGCACCTTTGCTTGCATTGTAAGCAACTGTGTTCTGGTGTTCGGGAGCGGTCCCTCCGTATCCGGTCGTAGACGATATGTTAATAATCTTGCCGCCGCCTTTTTCCTTCATAACCCGGGCTGCATACATACTGCACAGGAAGACCCCGGTCAGGTTTACGTCCAGTACTTTCTGCCATTTATCAATGGGGTAGTTGAGAGCATCGGCACCCCAGGTAATACCGGCATTGTTGACCAGGATGTCTACGGTTCCGAACTCCTTTACTGTTGCATTAATCAGGTTCTGGCAGTCTTCATCGATACTGGTGTCGCACTTAACCGGGAGAGCCTTTACCCCGATTTCTGCTTCAATCTTCTCGCAGAGGGCAACACAGCGTTCGACCTTGCGAGCTGCGACTACAACATTTGCTCCGGCTTCGGCAAGGCCGATCGCCATCTGGGCACCGAGACCAATTGAACCGCCGGTGACAATGGCAACCTTACCTTGTAGGTTGAATAACTCGGTAGTCTTCAATGCGTTTAACCTCCCTAAATTGTAAATGTATTCGTTCAAATCTTAACATATCTGTCCTCTACTTAAAACCACAAATGCATCCAATCAGTATGGCAGCCCCAACCTTGTGAAAACATCCGGCGTTATTTCCCCGTGCTCCATGCCTATAGCCCATAGCTGTTCCGAATAGCCTGCTAACACCGATTTCGAGCAAAATAGAGCCAGGCTCTGCAGCCTGGCCCCATCCCTAAATGCTTTACTCTCATTAAGGTTGCAAGAGGCGGCGCAGCACCTTGCCGGCCCCTGACATGGGGAAGGAATCCGTAAAAACGATTTCTGCCGGGACCTTGTAGGAAGACATGTTCTCCTTGGCCCAGGCCTGTATCTCCTCGGCAGTGGCACTCACACCGGGTTTCAAGATGATGAAAGCCTTGATTACCTCACCTTTATGGGGATCCGGCTTGGGGATAACTGCTGCCTGGCCAACTGCCGGGTGTTTGCAGAGCAGGAGTTCAACCTCTTCCAGAAATACCGAAAATCCTGAAACCTTTATCATCTCTTTGCGGCGACCCAGGAATATAAGATAACCGTCCTCATCAAACCTGCCCACGTCACCGGTGAAGACCCAGCCGTCGATCAGGGTCTCAGCGGTTGCTTCGGGTTTATTCCAGTAACCCTTGAAGTTTGCAGGACCCTTAACCGCGATCTCACCCTCTTGACCAATGGGCAGTTCCCTGGTGCGGTCGTCAAAGTCGAAAATCCGGATGTCGGTTTCGGCATTGGGAATGCCGCAAACCCCGTACTTAATCTTGTGCAGCGGAACAAAGGTATCAAAGGTATGGGTTTCGCTCAATCCGTAGGAGGCTTCCACCAGGATCCCTCCTTTGGTTACCTCCGCCCACTGCTTGGCAATCTCCTCGGTCAGGGTTATGCCAAAGGACATGGTCAGGGTAAGCCTCAGGCTGGAGAGGTCATACTTGCCGAGGTTGGGATGATTCATAATGGCCACATTCATGGGCACAGTCCCTGTAAAATAGTTGATCTTATATTTTTCAATTGCCATCATGGCTGTTTCCGGATCGAAGCCAACCAGCAGGACCACGGTAGCGCCCGCAAGGATAGGCGCATCCACGCCAACCAGCATGCCGGCAATGTGGAAGATTGGTGCTATGGCCAGCACGATGCTGTTGGAGTCAACAACCCGTGCATTGGCCCAGGCGGTAGCACTCTTGAACAGGGCCGAAAACTGGGTCAGCATGGCTCCTTTCGGCAGTCCGGTTGTTCCTCCGGTGTACTGCAAGAGAGCCAGATCATCCAATTCAACTTTAACATCCGGCGGGCGCTTATCTCCATTGGCCACGATATCCATGAGGTCAATAGTTCCCGGAATTTGGGACTTCTTAATCTTCATTACATCGGTGATCGGCAGGCTCGGTTCTTCCGGCAGATAATCGTTCAGATTGGTGATGATAACTCGTTTAACCGCCGTATTGGCAAGCACCTTCTGGGCCACCGGAAAGAGAATATCCAGGGTCACCAGGGTTTCCACCCCGGCATCATTCAGTTCATACTCCAGTTCCATCTCTTTAAACAGAGGCGAACAGGGAGCAACGACGGCTCCAATCTTCCAGGCTGCATAATGAGCTATGTGATACTGCGGGCAATTCAACAGAAAGAGGGCAACCCGGTCGCCCTTCTTCACGCCCTGCTGGAGGAGATAGTTGGCCAGACAGTTGCTCGCCTCATCCAGTTCGCGGTAGGTAACAGTACGACCGTAAAAAATGATGACAGGCTTGTCCGGGTGCTCCTGGGCGCGCATTTTGAGGTACTCAGCCAGTGGGACCTTGCCCAATGGATACTGAGCTTCGGTGGGGACACCAGGCGGCCAGCTTTTTAGAGAGATTTCCTTCACTGATTGCACGGCGGAGCCTCCTCTCAAAATTATTTGGTTACTTACTGTTAAGTATAGCAATGTTATTCAAAATAATCTATCCTTTTTCCCTGATACGCGTACGGAGTTAACATTGTCGATCACTGAAGCCTGCAGGAACGCAATTGCCCACCACGGTGCACGAGGAGTTTATGACATCGTCAATTACTCCCATGACCCATTACAACTCCCGAGGAACAAGTCTTTATCACCATAACAAAAGGTAAGCCCGGGCAATTGCTCTTCGGCAAATGTATACGGGGAAATAATCTTTATCAAATCGAGTAGGAGGGGGCGGCTAACCCCCGTCCTCTCTCACCACCGTACGTACCGTTCGGTATACGGCGGTTCACGCTGTGGAACGAAGTTGATCCTCGCGGGTCGTTCCTCTGGTTCGCGCCGGAGAGAAACTAGGCACTCCACCAGTCCCCGGCGGGTTCACCGCTTCCTCCTGGTGGTAGCTCCCTTTCGGGATTTTCTGCTGTCGTTGCTTCTCTCGCGAGCTTGCCATTGAACTTCCCTCACAGTCGTGTTCGGCCCTTCCCTGCTCAAGACGTCTCTCATACAGGTACTATGGCCTCTGCTGACTTCTGCCAGTTCAGCCGCACATTGCTGTACGGGTTACCAATTTAATTGGCGTGCCTGGCAGACCTCCCCGGGTAAGAGTACTGTCTTTCCCTCCATCTACCCGCCCCATTTACTCTTGGCAGCCTTTGGTAGCAAGGACTTCGCTTTGTTGCGCAAGCTCATCCAACTGCCACTAGCCTCACCTGGGGTTCGTGGTCCTCGGGCCGGAGGTTTGCCGCCGGCTTCCTTCAGATTCCACCTCGCGGTGGACACCCTTGCCTTAAGCTAACGACTACTGCTACCTTCGTCGTTCGGGACTTTCACCCTATAGACAGCACCCATGCCGGGCACAC
>JAKOVY010000115.1 GCA_029781825.1 Bacillota bacterium
TTGTACTAGCGGCGATTTTGGTCCAGATTCTTTTCCCGTCTAGATCCTCGCCCACAGAAATAACGGTTAACGGCTGGCCGGAAGTCTGCTCTGCCCAGTTTGGGTCGGCTGGGTCGGGCTCAATATCACTGGTCGTTTTGAGCGCGTATACTTTTAGCTCGGTTCCGGCGGGTTGATTTTTCGCGAACTGAACCAGGCTGCCTTCTACCTCCCGACACGCCGATGAGTTCAGCACAGGCCAGATCCGGTACCCTGATGTTTTATAGGGTTCATGGATTAGCCCCATTGCTAAGGTCCAGTTAGAATATAGTTCGTCTTCAAAATATACACCCGAGCCATCCCACAGTGTTCCACTATACCTTGATTCTTGTCTGTAGGCACCTGATCCAGGTCGTTCAAACTCCACCTGATAGGTGGTCGCGTTGGATAAAATTACCGGCGTTGTTAGTGTAAAAGTATACCATCCCGCAGACGATATGCTTGCACTTTGCTCATGCAACTTCACCGTTCTGCCGCTGTTCCAAATTATTAATTTGTGGCTGCCGGAAAGCATTGCTTTATACTTTACTTGAATTAGGCGGATTGCTTGCTTTGTCGTCAGCACCTGCCGCACGCTGATACGGCTCGTTGATCCCGAACTTGTTGCATCCAGGGTATCCTCTACTTTTGTCCCTTCTTGCAGGGTAAGGTTGCTCCCGCTCCGTACCAAATTAACTAGCGTCCCCGTCCCCAGGGCCGCCCCGGTTTCTTCGCGCTCTATTGTGATCGGCTTAATCAACCTCGATGACATGCCGCTTTACCTCCTGCCTCCGCTACCCACTTATCACTTTAATCTCCACTTCGTAAATCCAGGTCTGTCCGGCTTCTTTGGTGCCGTTGTTTTCCACGACCCGGTTAAGCATGACGCCACCGCTTTCGGCATTAAAAATCACCCATTCCTTCCAGGCGAAGTTAGCGCTTGACGGACCGAATTCTGCCCTGAAGGCAATTTTGTTTTTCGTTCCGTCCCCATCGGGGTCAAGAAGGGGGTAACCAAGGCTCATTCCGGCCCGCTCTTTATTTTCTCCCTGTAAATCCGTGTGCTCGGGGTCCAGATCCGCGTCACCATCCCCCACCCCGATGTGAGCATTAAGGTTGTCAAAAGGGGTGATGGTTTCATCACCAATGATAGCTGCCGCAATAAAATCCCGGCCCGCGTAGTGTAAGGCCATAGGCTTTACCTCCTCTTGCTTTTATTTTTCTTCCAAAAATTTCTTCGCTTCTTCCCCGGTCAAGACGTGCTCATGCTCTACCACCTCAAACGGCTCGTCAGCCTGCGGATCCGCGCCAGGAGCATACTTTTTCACACGGGTTTTAGCTCGAATGGTAATTTTGGGATGTTCTTCGGGCATGTCTGTCACCTCTCGATAAAATTCATTTCCACGTCTTTCCAGCGGATTTCACCGTTAATATAATCAAGGCCTGCAGCCGTGCGGTCACCGACGTAGAAAGTACCGGTACGCTTTCCCCCGGACTTCGGGTCGATATATTCAACGTCGAAAAACACCGGAGAAACGGCATCAAGGATTAACGACAGCTCCGCCTTTGTAAGCACCTTCCAGGCAAGCTCAATTTTGCGTTTAGTGGCCACTCTATCCCGGACCAGAAGGCCGCTGGTAGTCCTCGCCGTGTTTTTATCGATATCCATAATCCCTACCAGGTAGTCGGTGGGCGAAGGCAGCTGCTTTCCGTCTACTTTGATCATCTCGCCTCAGCCACCTCCTATACCGGTTTTAAAATGGCCATCCCCATGCGCTGAGCCTCGCGGTCTAGCTTGGGCAGAAGCACTCTGGCCACTTTGATTCCGTCCATCTCGATCACCAGCTCGCGATCGCTGCCCTGGCTGCTGCCACCGCCGGCAAATTGCATTGCCTGCAGGACCGCGGAGCCGACAGCGGAGGCGATGCTGTTGGCCAGCGCATCCATCCAGCCGGTATTATGCTCAAGCGGCAGCACCGCTTCCTTCCCCCACTCGCCGATCATGGCCAAAGTGGGAGCAGTAACTATGCCGCCTCTGGCCAGCTTGGGGATCTTGGGGATGTTGATGCCGAACGATTTGCCACCTACGCCAGGAATCCACGAGGGCAGACTAAAGCTAATCTTGTTCAGCCCGCCAATTACCCAGTTGATGCCGTCGATGATGAGATTAAGCGGCACCTTGACGATGCCCCAGAGCGAATCAAACACACCCTTGAATATCTGTTTTACACCTTCCCATGCGCGTTTCCAGTCTCCAGT
>JAKOVY010000123.1 GCA_029781825.1 Bacillota bacterium
GACCTTTTCTTCAAACTTGTCCCCCTCGCGTACAACTTTGGCATAGATGTCTTTGATCTTATTGATACTGTACTTTTTGGCCAGCTTAATCTCGCCCTTGTAGTCCGTCTGGAATTGCAACTGGTTGCCGTAGGGGATTGCATAGCACTCCCTGTTGAAGAAATCCAGCCCCAGGAACGCGCCTTTTAGCATGGTTCTGGCAATACTAACCGGGTGCATTTTTTCGATGTCTTTTGTCTCTTGGAGCACGGTCATGCAGTTTTGCAAAAACCGGGTTTGATTGAAGTCTTTCGGCAGCGCCGCCGCCTTGGTTTGGAGAAACCTTTCTAGCAGGCTATAGGATTGCTGGAGGACCAGCGCTTTTTTGTCAGACATCACTTATTACCTCCCTCAAATTTCTCTTTCAGCGCCTCATATTGGCGCTTTTCGCCTTCCTCTCGGTATGCCAGCAGGTCGATCTGATCAGCTGGAATCGTCCTGCCGTAAATGACCGCATACATCCCGGTGCCGATCTCTTGGTCATATACCCAGACTTTTATCTCATTACGGTTCTCGACTTCGATTTTCACCGACCGGGTCGGCTTTTCTGCCGCCCACTTGATATATTGATTGACATCCACTTTCGCCACTAATCCCACCCCCTGCATCCGCAATAATAACTGTCATATTCCAGCTCCGGCCTCCACCGGAAAAACGGCAAATTCACACTCGACGGACTCTCCCGTCCACAATCATCGCACCGGGCGATCCGACCGGTCAGATCGGGGGTGGCGGTTTCCCTACAACCACAGATTGGGCAGACTGCTTGTCCGTAATCGTCGTATGCTGTAACCCCATGGTTGCATTTAAGATACACCGCTCACCCTCCTAATCTCGACATTGTTTGAAGCATCATAATCCGTCCACACACACTCCGTAAAATGAGGACCCTTCACTGTCACAAACCGCCGGCCGACATACACAATCCGGCCCCTCTTCTTTCGCAGAATACCAGCGGTGTAGCCCATCCCTGGGCGGACGATATGAATCTCAACCAGATCCCCGACTCTCCATTTAGAC
>JAKOVY010000135.1 GCA_029781825.1 Bacillota bacterium
ATAGTTGATCCCAAATCTAAGCCAAGCAAAGAGGATTTAAGTAAGTGGCTGGCAGCGACTTTGCCACTGCTGGAAGGACCATCATCGGGCCAAATGTGGGTCAAATACGTTCTGCGGCCATTAACCTCAGCCAGTTATCTAATTGCTTGAGGTTGGAAAAAACTATGCGGGAGTTTACCCACTTAATCTTGACAGGGACCAAAAAAGGCGCTTCCTTGACATCGTTCAGCGGTAAAAATATAATGAAAGATGCATTGGAAATCCGAGGGAGGGAAAATCCTTCAAATGAAGAGAACATATCAGCCGAAAAAGAGGAAAAGAAAGAGGATACACGGATTCTTGAAAAGGATGTCTACCGCCAGCGGCAGGAAGGTATTAAGCCGCAGGAGGAAAAAAGGACGAGTCAGGTTATGCGCTTAAGGCCGTTAGTCGGCCTTAATTTTCTAAAAGAGGTTTGATATGCCGGGGACGGACAGGACCCTCCGTAAGAAAAGCGAATTCAGCTATGCTTTTCGCACGGGCAAAAAAAGGGTAGGACAGTTCATGGTCGTATATGCGGTAAAAAACGGGCTTAACGAAAACAGATATGGGATAGTAACCAGCAAAAAGGTAGGCAACGCAGTGCGTCGTAATCTGGCAAGGCGGCGATTGCGGGAGTTTATCAGGAAAACGGATAGAGGGCTAAGCCAGGGCTTTGATGTGGTGTTGATCGCTCGGACCGGTATCAATAGCGCCAATTTTAAACAGATCGTAGAAGAGGGTCAGCAACTGCTGAAAAGGTTGGGTCTCTAAAGGTGTCAAGAGTACTTATTAAAATGATAAGGATATATCAGATGATAAGTCGGCTCTATCCGCCTCATTGCCGTTTCGTCCCGACATGTTCACAGTATGCAGTCGATGCGTTAAAAAAGTACGGGACAGTTAAAGGAAGCTTGCTGAGCATCAAAAGGATTTTACGCTGTCATCCTTTCAATGAAGGTGGTTATGACCCGGTTCCATAATGCGGGAGGTGAAGGTTGGGTTTGTGGCAGTCTATTGTTACCGGATTCAGCGAGCTGATTCAGTTTTGCTATCGCATAACTGATATGGCAGGCCTGGCCAACTACGGTCTGGCTATTATACTTATTACCATTATAATCAAGATCATTCTCTATCCCTTGACCCATTCCCAGATGAAATCGATGCGGGGATTGCAGGCAATACAGCCCAAGTTAAAGGAATTGCAGGTAAAGTACAGGGATAACCCCGAAAAGATGCAGGCTGAAACCCTGAAGCTTTACCGGGAACATGGAGTCAATCCTTTTGGCGGGTGCCTGCCCTTGCTTATACAGATGCCAATCCTTATTGCCTTCTATCAAGCCCTGATAAATTTTGATTACGTGGTGCCGGCACATGCGGCATTCTTATGGATGCCGAATATTTCGTTGCCTGATCCCTACTACATATTGCCGATACTGACGGCTGTGACTACCTATTTGCAGCAGAGGATAAGCACCGTTGACGCCAACGATCCTACCCAGAAAACCATGATGGTGGTAATGCCCCTATTTATCGGCTGGATAGCAATGAAATTTGCAGCCGGGCTGGCGATTTACTGGGTGACCTTCAATTTGCTCAACATTCTGCAACAGCTTTATGTGAATTACAGAAACAGGCCTGAATTGGCAGTATCGGGCGCTGCGGGAGGACAGGTGGCAATCGCGGACAGCAGAGGCGTAAAGAGCGAGGATGCCGGGAGTGATTCGGCTCCTGAAGCCGTTCAGGAAAAAGGAGGAAACGCTCATGCTAAGTCTCGAAAAAAAAGGAAAAAGCGTAGATGAGGCTATACAACTGGCGTTGGAGGAATTGGGTGTAGGCCTGGAAGATGTGGTAATCGAGGTGTTGGAAGAACCAAGCCGGGGAATATTAGGCATAATCGGCAGCAAACCGGCGGTGGTAAGAGTGGAGCTGAAAAACAAGCCTGAGAAGGTGGCAGAAGAGAAACTAAGGGCCCTATTGGACACGATGGATATCAGTTATGAGATCCAGTCGGTTGAGATGAAGGACGGTGTAGTAAGGATTAACATCACCGGGAAAGACATGGGTTTGCTGATCGGACGCAAAGGGGAAACGTTAAACGCAGTCCAGTTTATTCTCGGTATGATGGTGAACAAGGTACTTGATGAAAGGGTAAGGATTGTACTCGATGTTGAGGATTATCGAATGCGAAGGGAGGAGTCGCTCAAGAGCCTTGCGGTCAGTCTATCCGAGAGGGTTAAGCGAACAAAACGCAGTGTGGTAATGAGGCCCATGGGGCCACATGAGAGAAGAGTTGTGCACACGGCCTTACAAGGAGATCCCGAGATAGTGACGTATAGCCAGGGGGAGGAGCCCAATCGAAAAGTTGTAATATCGTTGAAAAAATAAGGCCGAAAGGCCTTTTTCTTTTGGAGGAATTACAGTGGGTGATTGTATAGCTGCCATATCAACGCCCCCGGGAGAGGGGGGTATTGCTGTCATTAGGGTAAGCGGCGAGTCTGCACCCGAGATTGTTGACAAGATATTCTTGTCCCGATCAGGAAAAAAAATCCGGGAGTTTAGAAGCCATTCGCTGAATTTGGGTTATATACGGGATGAAAATGGAACGCTTGTTGATGAAGTGCTGGTCAGCAGGATGGATGCCCCCCGTAGTTACACCGGAGAGAACGTGGTAGAGATTAACTGCCATGGAGGGGCCGTAGCAACCCGAAAGTGCCTGGAACTGGTTATAAATGCGGGGGCCAGGCTGGCCGAACCGGGCGAGTTTACCAAAAGGGCGTTCTTAAACGGTCGACTTGATATGGTTCAGGCCGAGGCGGTCATAGAGATAATCAGAGCCAGAAGCGAGAAGGCGCTGGCTCTTTCCACCCGCAACCTTACCGGGGTCTTGAGCAGAACCCTGCAACAGGTGGAGGATGAACTGATATTTGTAAACTCTCGACTCGAAGGCAGCATAGACTTTCCGGAAGAGGTGGGTGAACCAAACTGGCAGGAGATTGAAGAACGCCTGCAGGTGATTGAAGACAGACTGCAGAAGCTGGCGGCAGGCAGTAAACGAGCCCGGGTATATAGAGATGGAGTAAGGGTGGTAATCGCAGGCAAACCGAATGTCGGTAAATCCAGCTTGCTGAATGTGTTGGCCCAAAAGGAGAAGGCTATTGTTACGGAACTACCGGGGACCACCCGTGACCTGATCGAGGATCTCATTTACATTAGAGGTATTCCTGTTTGGGTAACCGATACTGCGGGAATTCGAGAAACCCAGGATGTAATCGAGAGTATCGGGGTGGAAAAAACCCGAGCGGCCCTGGCAGAAGCTGATATTGTGGTGTTTGTGGTTGATGCATCGACCGGGATTCAGGATGAGGACCTGGAGATTATGAAGCAGATCGAAGACAAGCGCCGGTTGGTGGTTATTAATAAGACCGACATCCAGGACCGCTGCTTGAGTGCCGAAGAGGTAAGAAATATGTTTTCCGGGGTTCAAACAGTTGAAATATCGGCCCTGGAGGAAACCGGAATTGAAGAACTGGAATCGGCGCTGGAAGAATTGATTATCGGCAAGACAGACCTGGGCGAAGCGGAACGAGAGATGGAGATAATGACCAATCTCAGGCAGGAGCGGGCGATAGAAGCCGCTCTTGAGCACGTGCGGGATGCTATTGCCGGGGTTAAGAATAGACAACCGATTGATGGTATCGCTGTAGATACTTGGGGAGCGGTATCATGGATCGAGGAGATTACCGGAAAAGCCATCCGGACCGATGTTATGGAACGAATATTTGCTGACTTCTGCATAGGCAAATAGGGGGAGAAGATGAAATACTACCGAGCCGGTGATTTTGATGTGATCGTTGTAGGGGCAGGACATGCGGGTTGCGAAGCCGCGCTGGCGGCGGCGCGCATGGGTTGCTCCACCCTGCTTATCACTCTTAGTATGGACAATATTGCTTTGATGCCCTGCAACCCTTCTATCGGCGGACCGGCCAAGGCCCAGTTGGTCAGGGAGATTGATGCCCTGGGCGGAGAAATGGGACTGAACATCGATAAGGCGAGTATTCAAATGCGGATGCTTAACACCGGAAAGGGAGCGGCGGTGAGGGCTCTTCGCGCCCAGGCCGACAAGAGAGAATACCAGGAAGAAATGACCGCAACATTGTTGAAACAGGAAAACCTTGAAGTGGTTCAGGCAGAAGTTGAAGAGATCGAGACCAAAAACGGAGCCGTTTCAGGAGTTATTACCCGCACCGGGGCCAGGTTTGGGACCAGGAGCCTGGTTGTGACCACGGGTACTTATCTCAAATCCAGGATAATAATCGGGGAGCTGACCTATGAGGGTGCGCCCAACGGGCAGTTTCCGGCGAGGAGATTGTCGGATAGCCTCAAGGACCTGGGCTTGGTCATGGGACGGTTTAAAACCGGGACCCCTCCCCGGGTTGACGGCCGCACCCTGGACTTTTCCAAGATGATAGAACAGCCGGGTGACAATCGGATCCTGAAGTTTTCCTATATGAGTCCCCGGGTTTTAAAGCCGCAGATATCTTGCTGGTTAACCCACAGCAACCGGACTACCCACAATATTGTGCTGGATAATCTCCACCGTTCTCCGCTCTATTCCGGGGTAATCAAGGGAATAGGGCCCAGGCATTGCCCGTCGTTTGAGGATAAGGTGGTAAGGTTTGCGGATAAGGATTCACATCAGATATTTTTGGAACCGGAGGGCAAGCGGGTTAATGAATTCTATGTACAGGGCATGAACACCAGCTTACCCGAGGACATACAGTATGAGGTTCTGCACAGCATTGCGGGGTTGGAAAATGCGCGCATCATCAGGACCGGCTACGCTATTGAATACGATTACGTCATACCGTCCCAGCTAAAGCTGACCCTGGAATGCAAGGGAGTAAAGGGATTGTTTACCGCCGGTCAGATTAACGGTACTTCCGGGTATGAAGAAGCGGCGGCTCAAGGCTTGATTGCGGGAATAAATGCGGCATTGTTCGTTAAGGAAAAGGAACCCTTTATTCTGAAACGCAGTGAGGCCTATATCGGAGTTCTGATTGATGACCTGGTAACCAAAGGCATTGACGAACCCTACCGGTTGCTAACCTCTTCTGCGGAGTACCGCTTGATTCTGAGGCAGGATAATGCCGACCTGCGCCTGACCGAGAAGGGATACAAACTGGGATTGGCAAGTGAGGCCAGGTACGCCCAGGTGGAAAAGAAGAAAAAGGAAATGGAAGAATTAATTAAAATCTTGAATGATACGGCGGTTACCCCCGATAACAGGGCAATAAATATGATGCTAAAGGAGAAGGGAACCAAGGAACTGCGGAACAATACCAGCCTATGGCAGCTCCTGCGGCGGCCGGAGATATCCCTGGAGGATATCATTAACAGCGGCGAGCTGGAAAACGCCTATGATGAAGAGGTTTTGGAACAGGTCGAGATTCAGTGCAAGTATGAAGGGTACATCAAGAAGCAGAACGAGCAGGTACGAAGGTTTGAGACCCTGGAGGATAAGAAACTTTCAGAGGATTTAAATTACAATGAGATTACGGGTCTTTCCCAGGAAGGAAAGTATAAATTGATGCGGATTAAACCCTCATCGGTGGGACAGGCATCCCGGATCTCAGGGGTAACACCGGCCGATATCAATGTATTGCTGATACACCTGGAGAAACTGAGAAGGCAAGGCCGAGAAAACCATGATCAATGATTATATACGGGAACTGCTGGAAGAAAACAAGAAGCAAAATCTGATCAGCCGGCAGGCCACGGAAGAGGAAATAAGGGAACATGTTGAGGACAGCGAGTATTTGAGAAATGTTATCGACCTGAAGGGACTCCGGATTTTGGATATTGGCAGCGGCCAGGGCTTCCCGGCTATTCCCCTGGCAATCAGCGAACCGGGAAGCAACTTTGTCCTGGTGGAATCAGACTTAAAGAAAAGCATGTTCTTGAAGGACCTCGTTTTAAAGTTGGGTTTGAAAAATGCGGAAGTGATCAGGGCCCGTATCGAGGAACTTGGGAAAAACAGCGATTTCCGAGGCTGTTTTGATATGGTCACCTGTCGTGCGGTGGCTGAATTGCCGGTAATACTGGAGTGGGGGATCCCGGTCCTCAGGGTAAACGGGCTGCTGGCAGCCTGGAAAGGGATCAGGGCCGGCGAGGAGATAGAAAAGAGCCAAAGGGCCCTGGAGATATTGGGCGGAGAAGTAATACAGGTAGCGGATTATGAAATTGGGGGCAAAAAGAGATTCATTGTTGTGGTGAAAAAGGTGAAAGAAAGTCCTCCCCAGTATCCCCGGAGAGGTGGATTGGCCAAAAAGAGGCCGTTATAAGAAAACGGTAGCGAATGGAAGTACGGCCGTTAATTAAAAAGAAATAACGACGCTTTAACTATGGGTTCGCATTGGGGTCCTGTTAATGAGGGCCAACTTCCATGAATTTAAAAAGAAAAATATGAACTTGTTCCGTGCGGAATCAAGGGAAAGAGAGAAGGTCGTAATCCTGCTCACCTTCTTTTAGAAAATGTACGTACCCTCCAGGAATAGCTGTTCCATAACCTGATAGAACTCTTCAAAGACCGCCTTGATATTCTGGTATTCGACCTCCACAGCCTGCATGGCTTCTGCCGCCTCCTCCAAATGACCGGCCTGGTGCAGAGTAATGGCGCGGTGACCCGCCTGATGAAGCCGGCGATGTGGTTCCTCGAATTTGCGGTATACCTCAAGCAGTTTCGGATGGTTGGGGCGATAGTTGTAGTAGAACTGGCCGAATTTGCACTTGGTCGGGTCAAATTCTACAGACTCGAATCGACGCGCCCGGGCCACCCAGGCTTCGTGTTCGGCGCGACGTTGGTTAAGATTATGTCTCAACTCGTAATAGCTCCAGCGTTGAGAAATGTCCCTGGTCTCGATTAGCGTATCTTCGGTGTGCTGTATAAACTCTTGCAACTGCCGGATTCTTGCTTCCAAGCTCTGCAGCGCATCCAAAGCCAACAGGCCGAATTCTTCAATTTCGCTCATTGACGCCGATATCTCCTGGGTGGCTGCAGTTTGCTCCTGGGAAGCGGCCGCGATATTTTCAATCTGGGTATTGATTTCTCCAATCTTGTAGGCCATATCATGAATATCGTTCAAGATTTCGTTGATCAGTTTGGCGCTGGAACTGGTCGCTTCATCAATATTGTGAATGGCGGCGACAACATGGTTGGTGCTGGTGCTGATATGGTCGATCAGGGTTCCGATGGAATGGGTGGATTCCTTGGTATTTTCTGACAGCTTTCTGATCTCCTCGGCCACCACGGCAAATCCGCGACCCTGGTCACCGGCTCGAGCCGCCTCAATAGCAGCATTTAAGGCCAAAAGATTGGTTTCTTCCGCTACCGCCATTATTACTTCCAATATGGTACCGATCTCGTTGGACAGGTTTTGCATGGTGGCTACTTTTTCAACAGCCTCCTGGCTGGCCTGAATCATACGGTTTATATCGATACTTACACGGTTGGCTTTATCGCTGGTTTCCAAAGCTTTCTGATTGGTTTGATTGCTGCTCTCGGCTGCGGAGCCGGCTGAGACGGCAATGTCCTCGGTGCCTTTGGCTATATCATTCAAGGCGGCCGAAGCCTGACGTGTGCTTTCTACAACCTGATTAAACTTCTCGGAGAAGTTGTCCGCAGTAACTACCACCGAAGAAACAGCTTCTTTCGCGGTCTCGACTTCGCTGCTCAGTTTGGCAAGCGATTTGGCTGATTCGAGGCTTCTTTCCTGCGAGGCTTGCATGTCTCTGTTCAGCATATCTGAAAGTTCCTGCAATGAATTTAGTACTTTGCCGATCTCATAGCCCGTAGATGCGACGGGGAGACTGGAGGAAAACCCCTGCAGTTTCATCCGTTCCAGCCCATCAACCACCGTTTTAAGGGGACGCAGACTCCGGGTTACCCCCACGAAGATAACAAGCAAACACAGAAGCCAGGGTATCATGGACAGGATTAATGCTCGGGACAAGGCCTGGTTCATCGTGGTTACAATATTGCTGATTTGTACCGACTTGATAAACCCATGAGCTTCACCGTTTATGTCGACCAGAGGATAGACAACAACCCCTCCCCGGTCCGTATATACTTTATAAGGGTTACGAGTGTTCACGGCTTGTTCGATTGTGGTGGACTCAACTGGGAACTCATCTTCAGCCAAGGATCCTGCAAGCAGAGTGCTTTCACTTGCGTCAAGCTTGTACAAAAAGATTTCGGCATTAGTAAGCCGTCGCAGGGCTTTAACAAACTTATCTCCCAAATCAAAACCGTACTCAAACGCACCGATAAACTGATCCTGGTCGTCGAATAATGGGATTACAGCCCTGAAACCAAAGCCGGTTGAACCTTCCTCCAGCCCGACAACAGGTTGACCCGTGTCACGGGCTTTGTTTAAAGCGGGGCGATTGGACATATCATCTCCAAACTGCTCGGGGTTGTGCAGCAGTAAAAATGAATGCAGGTTTTCATCAACGAAGCCGAACTGAGATACGTAAAAAACATTGCTTATGCCCTCATATATAGGAAGACATAATTCCAGTAACCGATCCCGATCCCCGGCGGCAAGCGCTTGTAAAAGCTCCGGGTTTCCGACTACACTCTCCGCCGCAATTCGGGCGGTTTTTAACTGTTCCTCCAAGGCGTAATCTATTGCGGGAATTAGGTTGGAGAGCCGTTCGCGTTCCAAAGATCCCAGGAGGTCACGCTCAACATCCCCAAACCATAGGAGGACGGCGACAAGCACCAGCTGCATACACAATAGAGCAATACCAGCAGATAAGAGAATCCTGCCGCGCAAAGTCTTTATCATGTGGTATACTCCTTCCCCAGTTAAGCTATTTGCTAATCATTATGCAACAATTCCCAGGGAAAACGCCAGCAAAATGTTTGGCTTGGTGAATGAAGCTCGAAAATTGCGATGGGAAAACAATGGAGTCCCCGGACAGCAGAAAAGAGTAAAAGGCAGGAGTCAATAAATGTCGAACAATGTCACCAAACTGGGTTAGTAAGGTTTATTTATATAATGGCACTGAATAAGAATAACCTAAAAAGATATGCGTAGGGACCAGCAGAGAGCTATTCCGGAGCTTTATCGTTGATTCATGATGAAGAATATGGTTTAGTTTTGGAAGGAGAAGTAATCGGGGAATAGAATTATGAAATTAAAGGACCAATAAAGAGGTGCACGATGGCGGCGAAAGTGATGGCGGTTGCCAATCAAAAAGGGGGCGTTGGTAAGACCACCACCGCGATAAATCTCGGTTGCTGTCTGGCAATGTTGGGAAAACGCGTACTGCTGGTTGATATTGATCCCCAGGGCAACTGCAGCAGCGGATTGGGCGTAGACCGGTCCCGGTTGAAAACATGCATTTACGATATACTTATAAGAGGGGTTGACCCACAGGAAGCGATAATTCATACCGGCATTCGTAATCTTGATTTGATTCCCGCTACCATACAGTTGGCTGGTGCCGAGGTGGAGCTGGCGACATTGGAAAAGCGGGAAACCCGCTTAAAGGAAAAAATCGACCCCCTGCACGATAATTATGACTACATAATCATTGACTGCCCCCCGTCTCTGGGACTTGCCACCGTCAATGCCCTGTGCGCCGCCGATTCTGTTTTGATTCCTATCCAGTGCGAATACTATGCGCTTGAGGGGTTAAGCCAACTCATGCACACCATATTCTTAATCAGGAGAAGGCTGAACCCGGAATTGAAAATCGAGGGCATTCTTTTAACCATGTTCGATGGCCGCACCAATTTGTCAATACAGGTAGTTGACGAAGTAAAACGTCATTTCAAAAAAGAACTGTACCGAACAATAATACCGCGGAATGTTCGATTAAGTGAGGCTCCCAGTTTCGGTAAGCCCATCGTATTATACGATCCAAAATCAAAGGGAGCGGAGGTATACCAAGAATTGGCCAGGGAAGTGTTGGAACGTGAGTAAACGTGTTTTGGGGAAGGGTTTGGATGCTCTGTTTTCAAGCGGTGAGAGCCTGGGCGAACCCGGTAACGAAATCAGCCTGGAGGAAATAGTAGTTAGAGATAATCAACCACGCCAGGTGTTTAATGACGAAACCATTAAGGAAATGGCAGATTCTATAAGACAGCATGGGGTTCTCCAGCCCTTGCTGGTACGCCCGCTTGATAACGGGAAATATGAATTGGTCGCTGGAGAACGCCGTCTGCGAGCTGCGGTACTGGCCGGATTGAAGAAGGTGCCGGTGGTCATAAGGGAAATGGAGGAACCCGAGACATGGGAGGCGGCATTGATTGAAAACCTGCAGCGGGAAAACCTCAACCCCGTTGACGAGGCCGCCGCGTATCGGGAGATGATGGACCGGTTTGGCTACACTCAGGAGGAACTGGCCCGCAAAATAGGAAAAAGCCGTGCCTATGTAGCCAATACCGTTCGATTGCTAAACCTGCCTGCGGAAGTAAAGGAATTGGTAAAGACAGGTCAACTCACCGCCGGCCATGCTCGAGCAATTCTTGCCCTTAAAGAGACAGAACAACAGGTGGCCCTTGCCCAAAAGATTATACAGCAGGGAATGACCGTTAGGGATACTGAAGATGCGGGCGCCAGGGAACGAACAACCAGTAAGGGTGATGGAAAAAAGAAGGATCCCAACCTCCTCATGGTTGAACACAAGTTTGAAGAATTGCTGAACACCCGGGTAAAGGTGATCAAACAGAAAAAGGGAGGAAAAATAGAGGTACATTTTAACGATGATGAGGAACTTAACCGGATAATGGAGGTTTTGGGGCTGCTGTAAAGAATGTTTCACGTGAAACTTTTTGAATCTGGTGGGCTTAGAAGCTCCATGAACCGACGGGTTTTGGAGAGCCAAAACAGTAATTATTAATGGAGAGCGTTACTCCCCAACCTCAGACGTATCAGGCACGAGCGGCAATTCCCGGCCGATTGCAGTAAAAAACAACTTCAATCCAACAATAATACGGAAGACAAACCTGCAGACAATTCAAACCCAGACCGATAGGCGGCAAACACTTTTCCTATTTCAGAAGAAGAGACGATTCAACGTAAGTTTTCATTGTTCAAGAAGCTTGGGTTCAATTGATGTATGATCTGATCCATGTCCTGCTTACCTCTTCTTGATTTCAAGTATTGAGACCAGTGGCAGCCTGCCTGGAACTTTACCGGACATCCGTTGTTAAAAAGTATGGGTTTAACCCCTTAATGATGTTTTGTGTCCCGGATAGTGTTTTCGGTTTTCGTGAAACCGAGCTTAGTATTGTAGCTCCGGAATAGGAATCGACGTATCAACTCCAACCTCCTCCGACGGCCATTTTCATTCACGCGCAGGTAACCAACGGTTCCGTAGCTGAGGCGTTGACTTAAATTACCCGCATCCGTTAGAATCATATGCTATTGCAGAAAGGATAATTATAAATACTTACGCCGGAAAATTGAACGTTTCGAAAGATTATCAAGGTTGACTTTGCCGATTATGGCGATTTTATACGAGGATATAACATTACCGTTCCGCGAGATTTGGAGGGTGGCACTGTAAAGTTTAAGTAGGTAAAAAGAGGTCAAGAAGAGAAATGAGACCTCAACAAGGATGTTCCGAAGAACGTCCAACTCCCGCCCAAAGGAGGATGAGGTCTCGTGTTTAAGATTCAACAATTGGTATCGGTATTC
>JAKOVY010000138.1 GCA_029781825.1 Bacillota bacterium
ATAGTTGATCCCAAATCTAAGCCAAGCAAAGAGGATATAAGCAGGTGGTTGGCAGCGACTTTGCCACTGCTGGAAGGACCATCATCGGGCCAAATGTGGGTCAAATACGTTCTGCGGCCATTAACCTCAGCCAGTTATCTAATTGCTTGAGGTTGGTAAAAAACTATGCGGGAGTTTACCCACTTAATCTTGACAGGCACAGGTAGGGAGTATCGGGGTGCAGTTCATAATCCTGTTTGGTAATATGATAGGTGGTGTCGACCCCCACGCTGTCCATAATCCCGAAAGGCCCTATATTGGTGCCCATTATCGCCATCCACGCACGGTCAATGTCTTCCGGAGTGGCAACTTTGTTTACCGCCAGGCGCAATGCCGCACCCTGCAGAGAAGTGAGCATTTCATTATATACGTAATTCGGCCATTCGATGCGGATGTCGATGGGTATCTGATCAATTCTTCTGGAGTGCTCCAGAATCACCTCGGTTACGGCCGGGTCGGTGCCCGGGTGGGGCATGACATCCACCACATTGGCGGTGAACACCGGGAGATGGAAGTGCCAGGCCAAAAAGCGCTCGGGCCGGCCGCTGGCCTCGGCAAACATTGATGCTACCAAAGTTGAGGTATTGGTGGTAAGTATGGCGTCCGCAGGCAGGTATTTATCAAACTCTTTCCAGACCTTCTGTTTCAGGGCGATGCTTTCCGGAACACTCTCGCTGACCAGCTGTACTCCCCGGGAGGCTTCCTGGGGATCAGTAGTGGCGGTAATGAGCTTGGAGACGTTGGCGTACATTTCTTCGTTGATGTAACCGGTCTTTAACAGCCTGGCAGCTATTTTGCCCACATGAGTGACGGCAACCTCAAGTACCTTCTCGTCGATGTCGTAGAATACAACTTCATACCCGTACAAGGCATGTTGGAGGCCAATATGCCGCCCCATGGTTCCCGAACCGATGATAAGCACCCGTTTTATGTCGTCAGCCTTCATACTCATCCTCCATTCGAATTGAAGTAACTTGTATTTTCTATGTGCAATTTTCATGCCAACATCAGGCCGCAAATACAAAGTTTGCAGAGTCCAGTGATACCAGGCTTTTTCAGAGGGAAGGGATATGGTTGCAGGGTTGGCGAGGCCTATCATTTTTGTCAGATTGGAACAATTCAGACAACCAGCGTGTCATATTGAAACGGGGAGAAACGGATGAATAGTCTTTATGGGTGGTTCCGGGTTTTTCTATCAGGCAGGCAAATGGCGTTCGGGGTCGTGACTGCAATTCCAAACCACCTCTCCGGGTTTTTTCTGTCAGGCGGGCAAATCGCCTGCAGCCCTGGAATCCCTCAGCCGCCGTGGATACGGGGGGCTGTCTGCCGATAAAGAAAAATAAGGGTCGGAGGGTTTTGAAACCCCGACCCCATCGTAACGTGAGCAGTTATGAACGGCAATTTGCACCTTCCCGGTATTATTTTCTCTTTGCCATCTCTTCTTCGCGCAGAATACGGCGCAGGGCTTTACCGGTATCGGTCCGCGGCAGTTCGTCCCTGAATTCGATCAAACGCGGAACCTTGTAAGCCGCCAGGGATTCACGGCACCAGGCGATCAACTCGTCGGCAGTTGCCGAAGCACCCGGTTTCAATTTTACAAAGGCCTTAACCGTTTCCCCGCGGTACTCGTCAGGAACACCAACGGTTATGGCATCGGCGACACTGGGATGCTTTACGAGGACTTCATCAACTTCGCGGGGGTAGATATTGTAACCGCCGGCTATGATCATGTCCTTGGTACGGTCCACGATAAAGACATAACCATCCTCGTCCATATAGGCGACGTCGCCGGATTTCAGCCAGCCATCCTCAGTAAATACCTTCTTCGTTTCTTCCGGATTGTTCCAGTATTCCTTCATGACCATGGGTCCTCTCATCCAGATCTCCCCTGGCTGACCCAGAGGAACATCGTTGCCGTTCTCGTCAACAATGCGGACCTCCATATCGATGTAAGGAACCCCGACACTGTGAGGTTTCGGTCTGCCGCCCGGGGTACTCATTCCCGTAGCAGTGGTTTCACTCATGCCGTATCCTTCATAGAAGTTAAAATCATAATCGCGGCACTTTTCGTACAGTTCGAGTGAAGCCGGAGCAGCCCCGGACCCGGTATAAATCAGTTTCGCATGCCAATCGATCTCGTTAACCCGGGGACTGTAGAAAATACCCTGAAGCATGGTAGGTACTGCCGGCCAGTAAGCCCAGATATCCCATTTTTTAAGGGTATCAATCACTTCGTCAACATCGAATCGGGGCAGGATTACCAGCGTCATACCGGCAAAAGCCGAATAACCGATACAGCAGACTTCGCCATAGACGTGGAAAAACGGGATAATAGCGAGTATATTCTTCTGGTCGGGAGTTTCCCGATCAACCATCTCCTTACACCAGTTGACACAGGCCATGACAGCCGCTGTGATGTTATACTGGGTGAGAACCGCGCCCTTGGGCTTGCCGGTCGTTCCGCCCGTATACTGGATAACCGCCGGATCATCATATTTTATATCAACCCGCGGCGGGGCCCATCTCCTGTCGGTTTCCAACAGCTTGGAGAAGTGAAGCCATCCTTCTTCCAATCCCAGCTGTTCCGGAGTACTGGGGACACCATTGGCCATGAATTCAGCCAGTGAAGTAACTATCACCCTTTGTACGTTCAGATCTTTACATAATGGCTTAATCTTGGGAACAACGGCGTCATAGGTTATAAGCGTGGTGAGTCCTGAATCCTCGAACAGGAAACGCAATTCATCCGCCGTGTAGATGGGGTTAAGATTTACTACGATTCCACCGCACATCAAAACCGCCCAATAGGAAATGATAAACTGCGGGCAGTTGGGGAGGAGAAGCCCCACCCGGTCACCTTTTTTGACCCCAAGTTCCACTAGGGCGTTGGAGAACCTTGTTACCTTCTGGTAGAGTTCGGCGAAAGTAATCTCTGCTCCATAAAAATGGGTTGCGGCTTTATTGGGTTGGAATACGCACCCGTCGCGCAGGAGATAATAAGCCGGCGTCTTTGGATACTTGATATGCGTTGGGGTTTTCCAGTTATAATTCTCGGTCCAAAAGCGACTGGCATATACTGAAGACATTGTTGCAACTCCTTTCTCGAAACCTGTTTTTTTTAGCCTTTCGCTCTGTGGATATGTTTCCTGGCAGTACCTCCCTTCTTAATACTTATGGGGCGCTGGAAAAAACAGCTCCCGTAATAAGCCAGGGGTAAGAATAGATGAGATAATTATTGTCCCCCAACCTGGCATTTATTACTTAGTGCAAATTGTGTGCCAACTTCAACCGCAATGCTGCAAAACCTTTGGTATTTAGGGCATTTCAAACATTGCCGCCCCGCCAATTGCAGCCGGATACTGTTTCAGAAATGTAACAGTATCCGGGGTTAGTGTTACATCTGTGTAACATTAAAAATCTTAATTTGTGAAGAGTCTCTAAGATTCTAACAATTAATAATAAAACAAGTATTGATTTGGTGTTACATTTAAGAAACAATAGTATTAACAATCTTAAACACACGGTTGAAAGGAGTTTGCCGGCTCTGAACGATGTACTGAGAATTTGGAACTCCCTGCGGAGTACCGGTTACTGCGAAGGTATTACGATACCCGAAGAAATAAGAGAATCATGGCGCCGCAGTGAGCTTTACGGGGTTGACCCTTATAAAGAGCGTTGCGATGTCATCTTAAGCCCCCGGGAATTGGCCGAAAGAATGGAGAAAAACCGCAATCTGATAGAACAGGCTACGGTCATGATGGAGCACCTCTATGAGTTTATGCAGGACACCCAGTTTATCTTCTTTCTGGAAGACAGCGACAATTATGTTCTCGCGAGATTGGGCGGAAAGGATGCCATTGATTGGGCGAATTATTCCAATCTGATAGAGGGATCCAACTGGTCCGAACGGGTCATGGGCACCAATACCGGCGCCGCAGCCGTGATACTAAAGAGGCCCGTTCAGTTTTACGGCTACGAAAACTACTGCCGGATAGCTACCTTTTCCTGCAGTTCCTCGGCTCCCATTTTCGATGAAGACGGCCAGGTTTGCGGAGTTATCGGTGTAGCCGGTCCCTATCACCTGGTCAATCGCCACACCCTGGGCATGGTCGTGGCCGCCTCTCGGGCCATAGAACGTCATATGGCCCTGCAGACTTCGTATCAGAACAGCGAGATGGCCAATCTGCACAAAACGGCCATCATGGAATCCATGTCCGAAGGCGTCCTCACCCTGGACCGCGCCGGCAGGATAACCCACCTCAATCGGGTTGCCGCTCGCAATCTGGGGATTGACTACCGTACCTGCGTCGGGCAAAAGCTGGAAGACCTGATGTTTCCGGGCAATGAGCTGTTCTTCTCCCGGATATCAAGCAATAAAAGACTTACCGGAGAACCCATGATTATAAAGCGCGGCAGCACTACAGTAAAACTTGCAGTCAGCTGTACACCCCTAACCGGTAATAACGGGAGAGTTCTGGGAACGGTAATCATCCTTCAGCCCATGAAGCAGTACAAGCGCCTAATCGAAAGGGTCTCCGGTGCGCACGCCAACATCACCTTTGACAACATAATCGGTCAGAGCAGCGAGTTCAAGTATGCTCTTATGTGTGCCGAAATGGCGGCCAAATCGGATTCCAATGTGCTGTTGCTGGGTGAGAGCGGTGTGGGCAAGGATATGTTCGCCCAGGCCATTCACAATGCCAGCAGTCGAGCCCGAGAGCCGTTCTTTGCGTTGAACTGTGCGGCTCTGCCTCGGGAACTCATTTCGAGCGAGCTGTTCGGCTATGAAGAAGGCGCCTTTACCGGTGCCCGCAAAGGCGGTAATCCCGGCAAGTTTGAACTGGCCGACCAGGGGACTATTTTTCTTGACGAGATCGGCGAGATGCCATTGGACCTGCAGGGCTTGCTCTTACGGCTTTTGGAGGAGGGAGCAGTGGTTCGCCTGGGGGGGCGGGAAGTAATCCCGGTTAATGTACGCATAATTGCCGCCAGCAATAAAAACCTTATCGAGGAAGTTAAGAAAGGCAATTTTCGTCTCGACCTGTATTACCGCCTGGGGGTAATAGACATAAGGATACCGCCCCTTAGGGAAAGGAAGGATGACATTCCGGAGCTGGTGGACCATTTTATTAAGTCGATCGGACCCAAGCTCGGCAAGGTGATTAAGGGAATAGACGATGAAGCCATGGACCTGCTGATGGATTACGATTGGCCGGGCAATATCAGAGAGCTCAGCAACGTGATTGAACGTGCAATCAATCTAACTTCCAAAGATGTTATAACCGCGGACATCTTACCCGAAGAACTCCGAAGGACCGAAACCCTGGTTCTTTCCCAAATGCCGCTTGATGCCAACAAAGGTGTTCTCGAAGCACGGCTGATCAGGGACTGCCTCCGCAGACACGGGGGCAACCGGACTCGTGCCGCCAAGGAATTGGGAATATCCCGGGTTACTCTGTACAGAAAAATGGTTAAGTACTCGCTTACCTGACTATGAAGCGAACAACTTTTCCGGAGGCACTGCAGGCAATACAGCTTTAAGCACTCGCTTACGCAGCTATGTAATTATGTTGCTGCATGACGCAAAAAACCCGCTCTATTGCTTTCCAGCTCTAGAGCGGGTTTTGCATACTGCAATTGTGGCCCACTCAGTTAACCCTGCGCTTGGGCTCAACTGTGACCAGTAAGGGGCTTTCTTTCTTTAGAACCACATCCTTGGTGACCACGCATTTGGTGACATCGGCCCGGGAGGGGATATCATACATGACATCCAGCATGATGTCCTCCACTATGGCCCGCAATCCGCGAGCACCGGTGTTGCGCCGCATTGCCTCTGACGAAATAGCCCTGAGGGATTCCTCGGTAAACTCCAGGGTCACCCCATCCAGATCAAAAAGCTTCTGGTACTGCTTAACCAGTGCATTCTTGGGCTCGGTTAGTATCCGTACCAGGGCATCCTCATCCAAAGCGTCCAGGGTAACTATAATCGGAACCCGGCCGACAAACTCGGGTATCAACCCAAATTTCAGGAGGTCTTGAGGCAGGATCTGATCCAGGATTTCCCCGATCCGCTTCTCTTTGTTGCTCTTGATATCAGCCCCAAACCCCATGGCCTTTTGTCCGATGCGCTGCTGAATAATCTTGTCGATGCCCTCGAAGGCTCCGCCGCAGATGAACAGTATGTTGCTGGTGTCAATCTGGATGAACTCCTGATGCGGGTGTTTGCGACCTCCCTGAGGAGGTACACTGGCTACGGTACCTTCGAGTATTTTCAGCAGAGCCTGCTGTACCCCTTCCCCGGAAACATCCCGGGTAATAGAGGGATTATCGGTCTTGCGCGCAATCTTGTCGATCTCGTCAATGTAGACTATCCCTTTCTCTGCTTTCTCAATATCGTAATCGGCCGCCTGGATCAGTTTGAGCAGGATGTTTTCCACATCCTCTCCTACGTATCCGGCTTCCGTCAGGGATGTCGCATCCGCTATAGCAAACGGCACATTGATAATCTTAGCCAGCGTCTGTGCCAGGAGGGTTTTTCCACTACCGGTGGGTCCGAGCATGACTATATTGCTTTTTTGGAGCTCGACATCGTCCAGTTTCATTCCCAGGTTTATGCGTTTGTAATGATTGTAAACCGCTACTGCAAGAATCTTCTTCGCTTTATCCTGTCCAATCACATAATGATCCAATATCTCGCGGATCTCGTGCGGTTTTGGGATGTCCCCCATCTCAAAACCGAGGTCTTCCGCCAGTTCCTCTTCAATTATCTCGTTGCACAGCTCGATACACTCGTCGCAAATGTAGACACCAGGACCAGCTACGAGTTTTTTTACCTGATCTTGCAGTTTTCCGCAGAATGAACACTTCAGTTGACCCCGTTCGTCTCCAAACCTTTGCATAAATCCACCTCTCTTCCCGGTGTAAAACCCATCACTTCTTCAATCGTTTTGGCTGGTACATAACTTCATCTATTATTCCGTATGCCTTGGCCTCCTCAGCCGTCATGAAGTAATCCCTGTCGGTATCGGCCTGGATCCGTTCCAATTTCTGTCCAGTTCTCTCAGCCAATATCCGATTTAACTTCTCCCTCATTCTTATTATACGACGAGCGTGTATCTCAATGTCAGCAGCTTGCCCCTGAGTTCCGCCTGCAGGCTGGTGGATCAACACTTCGCTGTTGGGCAGCGCAAACCTCTTCCCTTTGGTTCCCGCAGCCAACAGAAACGCACCCATGCTGGCCGCCAGGCCGACACAAATAGTGGACACATCCGGCCTGATGTGCTGCATGGTATCATAAATTGCCATCCCGGCGGTAATAGAACCTCCCGGACTGTTGATATAAAGGTGGATATCCTTGTCGGGATCCTCGCCCTCCAGGAATAGCAGCTGCGCCACCACCAGGTTGGCTACCTGATCGTCTATAGCAGAACCCAGAAATACTATTCGATCCTTGAGCAATCGGGAATAGATATCATAAGCCCGCTCTCCTCTGTTGGTCTGTTCCACCACCATTGGTATCAGGTAAGACATTGGATCTCATCCCTTCCTTAAGTTATGAAAAGGGCAGGCGGCTTATTTGCCTTCGCCACTTTCTTCTTCCTTAACCTCAGGTTCATTGACATCAGGAACATCAGGCTGTTCCTCGACAAACACAACCTCGGCATGTTCTCTTAAATAATCGACAGCCTTATCCAGGAGAATGCCGTATTCAATTCGCTGCCGGGAGCCTTCCAGACTGGGGGCTACCGCCTCGGCTTCCATGCCAAATTCCTTGGCAACTTTCTCAATCTGCCTGTGAAAGTCTTCATCACTTACTTTAAAGCCCATCTGCTTGGCTATGGTTTCCAGGACCAGGTTCTCTTTAACCGATCGTTCAGCTTGAGGCCTCATGTCCTCGCGCATCTTTTCCATCGTGATACCTGCTATCTGCAGATAGTCTTCCATTCTCATACCCTGGTAGTACAGTCTCTCCTCAAAGCGCTGCACCATGAGGTCGAGCTGATTTTCTATCATTTCCTCAGGGATATCGGTCTCCGCCTGTTCCACCGCCTTGGCTACCAGGTCCTGTCTGATCATGCCCTCGGTCTGCGCCTCGGCTTCCTCTTCCAGCTTCTTCCGAATATCAGCCTTGAGTTCCTCCAGTGTATCAAACTCGCTAATATCCCGGGCGAATTCATCATTGAGCGGGGTCAGCTCCCGTTTTTGTATCTGGTTGACCTTTACCTCAAAACGGGCCTCCTTTCCCCTGAGATCTTCGGCGTGATAGTCTTCCGGAAAGGTAACTTTAACCTCTTTCTCCTCTCCTGCCACAGCGCCTATCAGCTGATCCTCAAACCCGGGGATAAAGGTGTTGGACCCCAATTCCAGAGAATAGTCCTCGCCCATACCGCCGGGAAACGGTTCACCATCGACGAAACCCTTGAAATCAATGTTTACTACATCACCATTCTCCGCCGGGGTTCCTTCTTCAGCCGGTATTAGCTTGGAATACCGGTTCCTCATAATTTCCAGACGCTGTTCAACATCTTCGTCCCTAACCTCGCGCTTGGGAACCTCAACCCTGAGTCCGGTGATAGTCCCCAGTTTGACTTCGGGTTTAACAATGACGTTAGCCTTGAATATTAGAGGTTTTCCATCTTCAATCTGGACTACATCAATCTTGGGTTGGGTTACCGGTTCGATCTGGGTTTCCTTTACAGCCTCTTCATAGGCCTGGGGGATTACTTCTTCCAGTGCATCCTCGAACAGGACTTCCTTCCCTAAATAAGCTTCAAGGACTTGACGCGGCGCCTTCCCTTTGCGAAATCCCGGAATACTGACCTTGGTTACAACCTTGCGATAGGCTTTCTGCATAGCCTGCTCCAACCTGTCAGATTCCACCTCGATTTCCAGGGCCACCTCATTCCTTTCCATTCTTTCCAGCTTCGTCTTCAATTATGTTTACCTCCCGTTTGCTAAATCATACCCTAGATGACGAACCGTTGTGGCAGAATCTAACACCTGCCCATCCCATCCTGAAGTAGGTTTTCTACAACAGAATATGATTTCCTCCTTCTCCGGATTTACGGTTCACTGCTAATAAAACACCTCGACCCCAAAGGGCCGAGGCAATGCATTCTGGAGCGGAAGACGAGATTCGAACTCGCGGCCCTCGCCTTGGCAAGGCGATGCTCTACCACTGAGCTACTTCCGCAAAGCACTGATTCCCAATAACCTATAATATAGGATAATGGGAGTACTGATGCAAGTCAAGACCCCGCAAACCATAAATTCAAAGTCGGCCGGCCCGAGGGTTATTCAACTCGATCTCGTCTTGTCACAGGCAAACACGGCACGAATAGAACGGCGACTTTGGCCGTTTTTCGGCCTATGGTATAATGTTCCCAAAAATAAGGGATGTGAATCCTTGATTCCGCTTAGAGATCAAATCCCCAGTCAGCGGCCCCCGGTAATGACGCTCATACTGATCGGAATTAACCTCTATGTGTTTTATCAGTCCAACCTTCAGGGGATTCTGGTGACAGAGGAGATTTTTGCCCGCTATGCTTTGATTCCCGGACAGTTTGATCTTTCCCGGCCCTTTGCCAGCATTACACCTCTCATAACTTCTATCTTTCTGCATGGCAATCTCGCGCACCTCATCTCCAACATGTGGGCACTGTGGCTGTTTGGCGACAATGTTGAGGATCGAATGGGCGTTATAAACTTCCTCGTGTTCTACCTGCTCTGCGGGATAGCCGCCGGGCTGTCTCATATATATGTTTACCCGAATTCATTAGTCCCCACCATTGGAGCCTCGGGTGCGGTAGCAGGAATTATGGGAGCCTATTTCATTTTGTATCCGCAGGCCAGGGTTTTAACCCTGGTACCGATATTCATATTCCCCTGGTTTGTTGATATACCGGCTTTCGTATACCTGGGCTTCTGGCTGCTGGTTCAGATCATGGGCGGAACCTCGGCATTGGCGGGCGGCGCCGTTCAAATAGCATTTTGGGCGCATGTTGGAGGATTCGCAGCCGGGATGCTGTTGCACCGCCTGTTCCTTATTGAGGAAACCAGCCCTTAATAACGCAGCAACATACCCTGCGATAGCCTCCCCCCAATCCATAGACGGGAACCATTCGGCTTCAAGAACGGAGCAGGATTTTTCGTGATGGCAAGGAAAGAATAATTAGTGGCAGCTAACAAAGTACGGGTGAAGGCATTGAAATGGAACGATTCGGACCCCAACGCGGTCATTGCGCTCTACCGGAGATTACTCAATAAGATCAGGGACACAGCTGACAAAACACTGGATGGTGATCATCAGCAGGAGCTGATGCGTCTTTTTTTTGCCCGCCTGCCTCTGGACGGAATGCTGGACATCCTTGGAATCCATTCATATAAGAGACTTTACCGCATGTTTTTCGAGGACTGGCTTCTGCTCGATTACCGCAGCAAACGCGGCAGTCCTACCATGGCTGAACTAACCCTGCATCAGATGCAGGGTGATATGGACAGCCAGGAGAAACAAGCCCTGACCAGTCTCATCAAATCACAGGTAGCTCCTTATAAGGTAACAGGCATTGAAGAAAACCTGATCCGGGTGGAAAACCCAATGATAGCCAAATCCCATTATAAGGTCATTTCAGCCCCGGATGACCTTATGCTGGGGGATTTCCTGATTACCAGGCTGCTCCCCGGTCCCGTTGATTGGCTGCTTCTGGAACCATGGATCCTCTTGATGCCGCGCGATCGAAAGATGTTTACTAATTCGCTGCGCCAGGCCATGAAAGAAGCCGGTTACGGGAAGCGGGATTTCATTGACTTTTGTAAGCTAGATATGCCCCGGCTTTTGCAGGTGGTAAACGGGGAGATTGTGGCTGCTGAGAAAGAAATGCTGAAAATAGCAGAGAACATTCCGTTCTGCCCGTGCTGGCAGGAGACAGCCGTCAGTGATTGCGAACGGCTTACAGTTCTACTGGAAACCAGCGGCGTTTTTTTTAAAACCCACGAGGATGGCGGGGGCTTTTTGTTCCTGGAACGGGATAACCCCTCGAGGCTTAGCTGGGGCTACATCCTGTTTGAAAGCAATCGGGCTGCGGTGTGTGTCCCTCCACACGAGGAACCGACACCGGTTTTGGAAGCCCTGGGGCGGGTTATACCGGATTCAGCCGAGTTCATGGACTTTAAGGGGATGGACAGCACCCACGAAAGGTACCTTCATTATAATGAGCGGATGATTAAGGATTTGAGCATATTTCTGCAGAACCATGAAGAGATGATTGACGACATCCTGCTTCCTCGCCACTACGACCAGTATGACCAGGATGAGACCCGGTCGGATTTCTTCACCAAGCTGAGCTTCCTGTTGGGAAAATATCTCCACAGCAACAAAACTCCCACCGAAGAATCCCGCAATCAATAGGGCGTTACTCTTTCATGTTGCACTTGACGCTTTTCGCGGTGGCTACCCACGCAGACAATAGCCGGTAATCTTTAGTGCGGCAATCGAGGCCTTCTGCAGTAGCTGTCACCCTGCATTCAACAGCCATTTCTCTTTAGTGCGGCACTTGAGGCTTTCGGTGGTGCTGTCTCCCTACTGTTAAATAGCCGGTACTCTTTAGTACGGCATTCTAGGCTTTCCGCGGTGGCCATCTGCCCACAGTCGATAGCCAGTACTCTTTAGAGCGGCACCGAGGCTTTTTGCGGTGACTGTCCCGCTACTGTCAATAGCCGGTACTCTGTAGAGCGGTACTCGAGGCCTTCCGCAATAGCTGTCTACTCACACAGTCAACAGCCATTACTCTTTAACAGCAAGAAGGGAGCGGTGGCGAAAAAAATCCCGTACCACGCTGGTGCAGGTACGGGATTTTGATCCAACTGCTAACCTCAAAAACTATTTATTATTGCCGCTTTTTTCGGGGAACCTGCCTTCCCGGTTTTATATCAGGCCCTGGCACAGGCCTCCACGCCCAGGGCAAACACCTTTTGGTTGAGCTCCCGCGCGGAACCTTCAAATCTTCTGTCCAGTACCTCCTTGAAATAAGAAATGTCAATGGGAATCAGGCCGCTTCCCGCCAGACATCCAACCATCAGGATATTGGTTGAGACCGCACTTCCCGCTTGTTTGGCGAGTTCGGTAGCTTCCACCACCTGAACCCTTGCCGCCACCCGGCCGATCTCATTCAGCATATCAGTCAGATTCGGGTATTTGGTCTCACCAATCAGTGTTCCCAGGGGGTAGTTGGGACGGGAATTGGTAATCACATGGGTGTCACTGTTGCCGTACTCGCGAAAAACCCTTAAAACCTCCAGGGGTTCAAAGCCAACGATCACATCGGCTTCCCCTTTGGGAATCAGCGGGCCGTATTGAAGCTCCCTGGACAACCGTACATGACTCATGACCGAACCGCCTCGCTGCGAGGCACCGTAAGTCTCACCGATGGTGGTCTGAAACCCTGCACTGACCGCCGCCGATCCAACCAGCTCCGATGCCAGGATGTTTCCCTGACCACCGACACCGCAGATAATTATGTTCAATGGATCCTTAGTTATGGCCATGCTATACCCTCCCCTCTACTTTAATGGCACCCTGGGGACAGAGGCTGGCACATACCCCGCAGCCGTTGCATACTACTTCGTCTATCCGGGCTTTCCCGGCCTCAGCGTCCCATATGCACGCGGGACACCCGAATACTCTGCTGCAAAAGCGCCCACACCCGCAAGCATCACCCAGGCATATATCCTGTTCGACCCAGACCCGAGGCTTTGGCCCCCGGCGGCTCTGAACCAGGGCACAGGTCTGCCTCAGGATTAGGACCTTGACCCCCGGCTGCTGGATCAGGCGGTAGATCTTTTCGGTGGTGTCGGCTACGTCATACGGGTCTGCGATATGAACATCGGCTCCCATAGCCTGACAGATGCCTTCAATCGAAAACGGGACGCCTTTTTCGCCCATGGCTGTCTGACCGGTCCCGGGATGTGGTTGGAAGCCGGTCATAGCAGTGGCTTCATTGTCAAGAATCAGGAACAGCATCTTGGAGTTGTTCCACCTGGCATTGACCAGTGCGGGGAGACAGGCGTGGAAAAAGGTTGAGTCCCCGGCCATTGCCAGGACCGGCTGATCAAATCCAAACTGTTCCAGCTTGCCCATTCCGCTGGCCATACCGATCCCGCCGCCCATGCAGAAGAGCGAGCTCAGCAGGAAGTGTCCGGCCTTGGCTCCGCCCATGGTGTAACACCCGATATCCCCCATAACCACGCCCTGGCGTCCATCGATCTCCAGAGCATTTTTGGCGGCAAAGAATGAAGCCCGGTGGGGACAGCCGGCACAGAAAGTCAGGTCGCGCGCGGGTATGTTGATGTCTTTTTCGGGGTCAACCACTACATCGGTGCGTCGGGGACGAGGGACTCCAAGAACTTCGCTTAATCCATCCATAACCACGTCAGGGTTCAATTCCCCGGTACCGGGACCTCCGGGCCCTTTAATGTGACCTGAGGCCTTGCCGAAGAACTTCACCAGGAGCTCTTCCTGAGCCGCCAGCACCATGACATTCTGCTCCAGGAACGGATCAACCTCTTCTACCACCAGAACCCGGGGACATTTTTCAAGATAGCTCTTTACCAGTTTCCTCGGCAGCGGCCAGGTGGTGCCCAGCTTGAGGATTCCGACCCGATCGGTCACCCCCAGGCGGCTGACCGCTTCCCGGCTGTAATACCAACCGGTACCGCAGGTTATAATGAGGAGTTCCGGGTTCTCGGGTCCGGTATAGGAGTTAAAGGGCGATGTCTCAAAAATCTCTTGAATCCGCGCCAGTTTCTGATGGGTAAAGGGATGCAGCGGATTGAGCGCAATCAGCTTATCCCATTGTCCCAGTTTGTTAGCCTGTTTTTTCGGCAGAAAATCCCCCAGGACCACATTACCCCGACCATGACAGATCCTGGTCACGCTGCGGATGATAACCGGAGACTGAGTCTGTTCCGAGAGTTCGAAGGCCCATTTGGTCATATCCTTTGCTTCCTGGAAGGTTCCCGGCTCCAGCAGAGGGATTTCCGCCCAACGCGCCAGGTTGCGGGAATCAAACTCGTTGGTGCTGGAGTGGGACGCGGGGTCGTCGGCAAAAATCATCACCAATCCTCCACGGCAGCCGGAAAGACCCAGCGACATAATAAAGTCCGCCGCCACATTGGCCCCGTTCTGCTTCATGATGCAAATGGAACGAAGTCCGGCAAAGGAAGCAGCCGTAGCCGCCTCAAGAGCCACGATCTCGTTGGTTGACCACTCGGCGTAATGACCGCAGGTCTTGGCAGTAGCCGCCAGTAGGGACAGGATTTCCGCTGAAGGTGAACCCGGGTAGGAACTGCAGAACTGAACTCCGGCTTCCAGTGCTCCCCTGGTTATGGCCTCATTCCCCATCATCAGGAACTGTGCCCCGGGCTGGTTCATAGTAAGAACACTCTGCATTTAATTCACCTCCCCTTCAATAACCACTTGAAAACGAGGGCTGTTGAGATCAACCATACTGGTTCCCTCACTTTGAACCCGCTGCAGCTCGGCAACCACCCGGCGTTTTTTGCCCAGGGCCGCCATCCGGAGTTCCTCCAACATTTCCGGCGGGTAATCCTGAATCTCCAGAACCCCTGAGTCCAACGCCTTGGCCAACAAGTTACGTCCCCGTTCGGTGCGGACAATGAGAGTGTTCCAACCCTCTGCAAACTCAGCCGCTCCCACCGATATGTCCGCCAGTTCGGAGGTCACATCCCAGCAAAGATTGCAGGCGGTACGGGCAAACTGTTTGGCTTCCTCCACCGATTTCGATATGGTGCCATCGGTAGTTTTTATCTGCAGTTCACCTTTGGGGATGGCCACTCCGGTTACCTGCCGATCACCGGCTTCCTGCCGCACATAATCCCGGAATCCATAAGATAAAGCCCACATACAGAAAAGCCCGATTACCAGGGTCTTATCCTGGTCGCATTCTTCCGGCACCACAGTCTGGTACTTGCGGACGCCCATTACCTGACAGGGCCTTCCCACGATGCCCAGCTTCTCCATCCCGGCTCGCCTGGCCTGGTGCAGGGCCTGCAGACTGGTGGCCGCCATATACTTGGAACCGGCCGCTTTTCCAACCTCGTCGGCTTTTGTTACCAGGACTGCTTTCGGCGTAAGACCGTCATCGCTTGAAGTCAATACCGCCCCCTCAATCATACCGTCGGCCATGGCCGTATTTATGAGGCTGGTAACCGTTCCCCCATCCTGGCTTCCCCTGGTCAATTCCGGATTGGTTCCCCTGGCCATCCAGACCTGAACATACCGCCCGATCAGCGGATCGCGGCCTTCAACACTGCCCAGGACCTGTGCTTCTACCGCATCCCAATCCGTAAATGTTCGGGGACAAGCGGCATAACACTTGCCTTCTTCTATACCGCAGGGAAAAACTACAGCAATCTTGTCTTCCAGGCTCTTTATATAAGGACATCTTCCGACGCAGAGCCCGCATAAGGTGCAAAAGCCCTTATCCTGAACCTCTTCTTTAAGCTCTTTTCCGCCTTTCATAGTCACCTCTCCCCTTTAAGTGTCCTCGTGAAGCCACACCGTCTGCCGTTACCAGCGTCCGGCGACATATTTCCTGTGTTAACCTCAACCTGTATGCCGGCATCTTATTGGGGCGACTCCCTATGATGTGCCTTGTGCGGTCTCACCTCCTTCCGGTAACCGGTTCAAACTGCATAACCCAGGTTACGCGAAGTCTCCCGCGCCGCCTGGATGACATCCTCGACCAGTTGGGGATGACAATCCCCCAGTATCTTTTCCGCCGGCCCCGATATGCTTAGCGCTGCCACAACTCTTCCCTGACGGTCAAATACCGGGGCCCCTACACAGGCAATTCCAACCAGAGTCTCTTCATTATCAACGGCATAACCCTGCTCCCGGACTTTGGCCAGTTCTGCTCGCAGGGCTTCCAGACTGGTGATGGTGTTGCTGGTAAAGGGGTACAGTTCTTCTTCCCGGTATTTTTCGATGTCGGAATCGGGCAGGGCGGCCAGCAGAACCTTGCCAACAGCCGTAGCATAGGCAGGTATGCTGGCCCCTACCCTCGGGAATGCGACCAGTTTCCCCTTAAACTCGGTTTTCATAATGTATACCACCATCCCCCCCACATAAATGGCGAGGTGCACGGCTTCCTCATAGCGCGAAGCCAGGCGGTTGGCAGCGTTTCTGGCGGCTGACTGCAGCTCAACGGTATTGCTGTAAACCATCCCCAACTCGTATACCTTAACCCCCAACTGGTACTTGCCGTTCTCCGGGTTTTGGGTCAAGAATCCCCGAGCTTCCAGGGTCTTAACCAGGCCGTGCACCGTACTCTTGGGAAGGCCCAGGAGTTGGCTGAGCTCGGTTATTCCGAGATACCTGACTTCAGCGTTGAATTGGCACAGCACTGACAACGCCCGATCAACCGATTGAATCACACTAATAACTCCTCCTTCGCCCCTGGAAGGCTGTCGTCTCGCTTCAGCTTTGAATCTGTGAATCGTGGGCACACCCGGATGGATTTCAGCCTAGAGGCCGTAAGCTCCCGCCAGATAACCCAGTGGATGGACTACCTTTTGGTCCTTCAGTTGTACTTCCAAATAAAAGCGGCAAACCGGACACTGGGTTACCACCTTTTCCGCTCCGGTCTCCCGTATATCCTCAAGCTTGTGGGACCGTATCTTTTCCGCCAGCTCGCGGTGTTCAAGGTAGAAAGTACCGGCCGCACCGCAGCACCTTCCCGGCTCCTCCATCTCCGTTAACTCGGCTCCGGGGATATTGGCCAACAGTTTACGGGGTGCATCATCTACCGTCGGGGACCATCCCCGGTGGCACGGTTCGTGGTAGGTGTACCTGCCCCTCAGCTCTCCCGGTTCCGCCGCCAATCCCAGATTGGCCAGGAAATCGGTTGCTTCCCAGAACTTGTCGCTTACCAGCTTGATCTTTTCCTGTAAGGGGTCATCATCCGGGAACACTTTGCTCACCTTGGTTTTGAAAGCCATGCCGCAAGAGGTGCAATCGGTTACAATAGCCTCGACATCCAGTCCGGCCAGGATCTCTATATTGATGCGTACAGACTCCTGGGCACTTTCCAGATCGCCTTCAGCCAAAGCCGGAATGCCGCAGCAGACGATACCTGAAGGAATAACAACCTCCACCCCGTTGTGAGCCAGAACCTTGACCACTGCATTACCGGTATCGGGAAACAGGAAATTGGTCCCGCAGCCAACAAAATAGGCTACGCGTGCTCGTTTTTCACCGCGGGGCTCAATGGTCCCGCTTACCTGGCGGTCAAAAGGAACCGCAGCCAGAGTGGGTATTTCCATGGAGGTGATATTGATCTTCTGCGCGACCGCTCCGGCTTTGCTCAGAACCCCCGCCAGACCCCGCTGGTTCAGCACCTTGCGCATCACGAACTTCTTCAGCGAATCTACCGCCCCCGCTTCCCTGCTGAGCTCGATGCGCGCCGCGGTTATGATTTCGTCACACGGTACCTTGCTGGAACAGGTGCGGGTGCAGCTGGTGCACAGGAGGCAGCGGTTGATAATCTCCTTCACCCGAGGTGTAACCGGTATCGTCTTCTCGATTAAGGCCGCATTAATCAGATTCAAGCGGGCACGGGCCACATGGCTCTCCAGCAGATCCTCCAGATAAACCGGACAGGTAGCCTGGCAGTACCCGCAGTGAGAGCACTTATTAATAACCCGGGCATAATCTGCGAGCTTCAGCACTCTTACTCACCACCTTCCGGCCAAATCTTTCCGGGATTCATTATGTTAAGCGGGTCAAAGGCCTTTTTGATGCGTTTCATTAGCTCGATCTGGGCGTCTCCCAGTTCCCAAGCCACATATTCCGATTTGTGGATGCCGATCCCGTGCTCGCCGGAGATAGTTCCGCCCAGCTCCAGACCCTTTTTCAAAAGTTCGGCGATAGCTATCTGGGATTTCTCATCCAATTCCGGACTGGTCTGGAAGTGGAGAATAGTAGGATGGATGTTGCCGTCTCCTGCGTGTCCTCCCAAGCCTATCCCCACGCCCGTAGCCGCGGATACCTCCTGCACCATCCGCACCATCTGCGGCAGCATATTGCGCGGCACAGTCAGATCCTCGGTGATCACCCGTTCCAGAAGGGTCATTAACAAGGGATACAGGTTGCTCCGCGCCTTCCAGTAGCTGGCAGCTTCCCTCTCATCCTCGATCACCCTGACTTCACGGGGCTGCATCTCCTTGCAAAGGTTGGTGATAACCTCGGTGTCATAATCTACCTGGTTCCGGGTTCCATCCACCTCGATCAGGAGGTAGGCCCCGGCATCGACAGCCAGGGGCGGGGAAATGATGCTGTTCATAAGCCCCACTGCCGCCTGACCCAGGTATTCCAGCATGGAAGGAACCGTGCCCCGGGCGATGATTTCCGAGACTATTTCCGCGGCCTGCTCCGGGCTTTCACAGGATACCACTATCGTTTTCTGCTCCGGCGGCAGGGCAATAAGCCGCAGGTTGATACGGGTTATGACCCCCAGGGTCCCTTCCGATCCGGTCATTAAGCGGGTTATGTCATACCCGACCGCTTGCTTGACAAATTTACCCCCACTGTTGATAACCGTTCCATCGGGCAGTACTATCTCCAATCCCAGAACATAATTGCCGGTAGTGCCGTACTTCACTCCCCGGGGTCCTCCCGCCCGGGTGGCTACATTGCCTCCCAGGGTACAGACACTCATGCTCTGCGGATCGGGTGGGTAAAACAACCCCATTTTTTCCACGGTTCGATGAAATCTGGACAAGACCACTCCGGCCTCAACGGTGGCCGTCATGTTGCGCGCATCTATCTCCAGGATTCGGTTCATGCGCTTCATATCCATCACGATTCCACCGTGAACCGGGGTACAGGCACCCGATAGACCGCTGCCGGCCCCGCGCGGTGTTACCGGTATCCGGTGCTTGGTGGCATATTCCATAACCCGGCTTACTTCTTCGGTGGTGTTGGGCAGGACGACGGCGTCAGGCATACTGCGCTTAAAATAATGAGTGGCGTCATTGGTATAAGCCAGCAGGTCCTCCGGGTCCGTCAGTACCCGGTTCCTGTCCAGTATCTGTCCCAAGTCCCGAGACAACCCTTTCACAAACACATCCCCTCCTCCTATGGTGATATTGATTAATACCGGTTATCACCCCCAAATGTCGAGCATACTGCCACGTTTGCTCACCCGTCGGCGTTATCGCCGGCGATTTTCTGCTCCAACCGGTTCCAGCACAACCGGTAGAGGACAAAAGTAAACGGCGCCATTCTCATACCCATGATGAGAACGGATATTAAGCGGTTTCGCTCCCCTCAACCAGGATGATTCCTACCTCCAAGGGACCGTGCATCCCCAGGGTGGGAGTCAGCAGAATATCAGCAGTGCGGCTTACCCCCGATATTATGGTCACCGCGCTGGGCATAGGCTGTTGCCGTTGAATCACCAAAGCCAGGTCTTTCATGCTTTTCAGCAGTTTTTCAGTGTACAGTATCCCGATATGAATCGGGGGGCTGACCGAAGGAAGCCGGGGAGCATCGATGCGGTGAAAGATTACTACGGAACCGGTTTCAGCGACCCCCCAGTCGCAGCAGGTTATCCCCACATCGCAGGCAAAAGCCTTCTCCTGATATTCCGTTTCACTCAGTTCCCACGTCGATATATACTCGGCGTTTAACTCCCGGGCTGCAGCTCGCAAGCCTGCATTGTCAAGACGCCGATCCTCCACCACGAGCAGCGATTTTACTTCCTTATCAGCGAGCAGTTCCATCACTCCCCGCGCTATGGCATCTTTACCGGGAACAACCGTCACCTTGGCAGACACAATCCCGGCTTCACGCGTGAACACCTCAACATCTCCTCGGGCGGGCTCGCCAACGGCAGCGGGTTTGGTGGGTGACACCTGGCGTTTAGCCGTTTTAAGACGTCCCAATATCTCTTCACGGGCATTACTGGCCATGAGTCACACTCCCTTCTTTGCCTGCGCTAAGCTTAACGTTCTGGGATTCCTGGGAGGCCCACCACTCCCGGAAGGTATAAGGGGCTGGAGCTGGGAGGTCCCGGTACTGAAACCATCCCTTGAGTATGGGCAGGGCTTTAATACGACCATCTTTGACGTGTTTTTTCAGGTAAAAACGACCCAGTTTTGCGCCTACCCGGTAGCGCCACGGAGAGCGCATCCCCCAGGCAAATAATTTCATGAACCTGGTTCCCTCTTTGGATTCCTTTCTCACATTAAGAGCCGGGAACCCGTTGAGCACCATCTGCCGGTAACGGTTAAACAGGTCCAGGTGCTTCATGCCCCCCGGACAGACCTCCTGGCAGAACCCGCATTGAGTGCAGGCCTCAAACAGGTCCTGGCAGCGATTGACTCCGAGGAGGAGCGGATTCAAGACCGCACCCATGGGACCGGAGTATATCCAGCCGTAGGTTGGTCCCCCAATCCGGGTGTAAATAGGGCAAACCCCTAAACAGGCTCCACACCTGATACAACGCAACGCTTGGCGCAGCTCCGGATCCTGGTAGAACGTACTTCTGCCGTTATCCAGGATGACTATATGCAGTTCATCCGGGCCGTCGCTCTCTCCATCTCTGCGGGGTCCGGTAATCACAGACACGTAGGAAGAGATTTTCTGCCCGGTGCAGCTCCGGGTCAGCAGACCAATGGCCTCCAGGGCTTCACCGACATCAGCGACTACCTTCTCGATGCTCATTATGGCGATATGAACCCGCGGTTGGCTGGTCGCCAGACGGATATTGCCTTCGTTCTCCACCAGACAGATGGACCCGGTCTCCGCTATTGCCACGTTGACCCCGGTTATTCCCACCCCGGCGGTGGCGAATTTGTCACGCAGGTATACCCGAGCGGCCCGGCCTAAAGCTACCGGGTCGGTGGTAGGCTCGATTCCCATTATCTTAACGAATAAATCCGATATCTCTTCGGCCGACAGATGTATGGCCGGGCCTACAATATGGAAGGGCGGCTGGTGGAGCTGCTGCACTATGAATTCCCCCAGGTCGCCTTCATAAACCTCTACCCCGGCCTCTTCCAGGGCATGATTCAATTCAGTCTCCTCGCTGACCATGGACTTGCCTTTTACCGCCAGCTTGATGCCTTTAGCGGTAACGATATCCGTTATTATTTGGTTGGCCTCCTGGGAATTCCGTGCCCAATAGACTTTGGCCCCGGCAGCGGTGGCCCTTTCCTCAAACCTTTCCAGAAGCTCCGGCAAGTTTTCCACGCTGCGTGCGCGAGTATCGGCCACATCCCGCATTACCTGTACCGGATCCTCATAACTCTGCAGGGCGTAGCTCCTCAAGAATTTAAAGACTCCGGCCACCCGGCCTGCCAGCTGGCGCTGGTGTTCATTCTTCAAGCTCTCCAGTACCATTTCACGGTAGCGCTCAGTTTGCGGAATCATACCGTTACCCCCTCCCTGAGATTGGCAGCCAAGAACTGGGCCAGATGCATCACCTTTTTCTCGGGGTGGTTGCGGCTGACATATCCCGCAATATTCAGCAGACAGCCGGGGTCTGAAAGCAGCAGGACATCAGCTCCGCTGTTGATGAAGTTCATTACCTTGTCACCCAGGATGGCTCCCGACAGTTCCGGGTATCTGATGGAAAATTCCCCTCCAAAGCCACAACAGGTGTCCGCTTCCGTCAGTGGTACCAATTCAGCCCCCTTAACCGCGCCAATCAGGCGCTTCGGTTGCTGGTCAATACCCAGATGACGCAAGAGGCTGCACGACTCGTGATAGGCTACCTTGCCCTGGAATTCCGCTCCCAGATCCTCCATCCCCAAAACATCCACCAGGTACTCTGACAGCTCATAAACCCGGGATGCCAGGTCCATAGCCCTTTTCTGCCAGGCGGGTTCGTCTTTCAATACCCGGGGGTAAAGGTGTTTAACGGTGTAGACACAGGATCCGGCCGGACAAACTATACACTCATCCTTCTCAAAGATCTCCACAAACCTCTTGGCCAGGCCGACGGCCAGATCAACATGCCCGGAGGTGATAGCCGGATGCCCACAGCAAGTCTGTTCCGGACGATAGAATGGATTTTTGCCTGCACGCTTGAGGAGCGTGACCGTAGCCTGGCCCAATTCGACAAGCAGCAGATCCACCGAGCAGGGAATAAAGAGCGATACTCCCTCCATAACCCAACTCCTTTCCACACAGTCTTTTGAAGCGCACCAAGATAGCCGGACTGTTTAGAAATGCCATATCAGCATCCTGGAATTACCACCTCCCTGTATGTGGAGATTGCCGGGCAGAGCATGACCAAGAAACGGCTGACGCGGTAGTCATAAACGGCCTTTAACACCAAGTTTGCATCCGTCAATCGCCTTAGCTGTTGAAGAATGCAGTTGTTTTTTTTTAAAGCCACGTGTTTACCGGCTGTGCATATTTACCGGGTACGCTTAGCAAAAACGGGCAGTATCGCAGCAGAACATCAGATCAGGTCTGTACCCTTTTGTTCGGTATCCTGGAAAGTCGTTCGGCTGTGTCGAACTACTGGGGTCAATTGGTAAGAATTTCAGGTATCACTTGGCAAGTTGTGATCTGGTGGGAAGTAACGGGAAAGATTATTATGTAGAGAGAAAATTATTTCTATGGCTTCACCCACAAGAAAGGATATGGGATTAAAGAGCCATTTAGACCAACACCAACCTGATTTTTAGTTTTATAGCATTATTGTAACAAAATGGCCAGTGCTTGTCTGCTCTTTTTTTCATTAAGGAACTGATTATTTGCGGGGATGTCCGCGTAACCGGAGTATGCAAGAATACCTTCCCACAGCGCGTCATTTACTCCGACTACCGTTGAATTAATCGTTTCCTTCGGTTCTCTACATGGGTACGGTGACCATCAGCACCACTAATTGGCGGCAACTGCGCCTGTCCCTTTTTCGTCATAAAAATTGAGTGAACAAGTATTAGTCCGGAGGAAGTCATGATGAAGAAATATTCCCTCAACCAACGACAAATCACTATAAAACGTTTACGCGAATTCCTGCAACAATCAGTAAATCTGGAACCTGAATTGGAACGCTTCGTTAAAACCCTTATTTTCTCTCTGGAAATGGCCGATCATGCCAATCCCGCCTCCCACCCCTGCTCATCTGACTGCATGCCAAAGGTCCATCACTGACCCAACATCTTTTTCCGCATTATTTCATCCGGTTAAGGCATAGGTCTCATAAAAAGAGCAGCCGAAAAATATATTGTGGTGGAAAAGGTTTTGTCTGTTGGACATGGGGGCCAAAACCCATAAGCCGGGAGGTTTTACTGTGGGAAAATCGGAAGTCGCCATTGAATTCCAGTCTTTGAACCAGGTCACCATTGCCCTCCTGCTGTTGGCACTGGTGCTGATGCGAGATACCATTGACAGCGAATTGATTCAAGCCATATGCCTGGCGTGCATTCTGTCGTTGGTCATTACTGAGGTGGAATTAAGCCGGGACCAGGATCCGGTCCCAGATATCAATTGGGATTTGCCGGAAGGCGAACCCGACCCGGAACACTTCACTGCCGTACCCGACATTCCTACCGGATCGGCAGCAGAAGTTCCTGCTGATGACGGTCTTGGTGATCATGCTTACGCGGAATCCGGAGTTCAGGATCAGGGTGAATCATACCCCGAGAAATCCTCCATCCCTCCACATCGGCGTCCCATAACAGCCTACAGCAGCGTTTCTGATGAAACCGGGACATCCACCAACCGGGAAATCCGGTGGAAACCAATGCCTCCAAAGTCTGTAGTCCCCACCAAAAACCCCTCGACCAAGGAGACTCATACCGTTTCGATTCGATTCGTTGATTGATAAACGGGGTGATAGGATGGCAAATCCCCCTGCTCCTTGATGCCGACAGTGGTTCAGGCACCTGTGCAGGGGGAAACCTGTTTGAGATGATCCAGGATGGCATCCGCCCGTGAAAAGAGCAGATGCCTCCAATGCTCCAACTTTTCATCATGCCGCACTATCGTTTCGCTTTGCGGTTTCCAACAGGTCATCATCCAGCAGCAGAACTTTGGCATATATCTCAATGTATCGCAGCATGATTGCGGCAATTTCTGCTCTGGTTGCAAAGGCTCCCGGATCCAGATTATCTTTGCCTTTACCCTGTATAAGTCCGATACCTTCGGCCCATTTCATAGCCTCTGTTGCCCAATCGGAGATCTGGTCGGCATCCACAAACCTGCTCAGGTCGCCCAAGGCACTGGTATCCCTGCCTTTAATCATGGAATACAGGTACAGGAATACCACCAATTGCTCACGAGTAATCGGATCATTGGGCCCAAAGAGGTTGTTGCCGTAGCCTTGAACTATGCCCAGGGATTGTGCCCAGATAACCGCATCGGTATACCACGCCCCCGCTTTAACATCAGTAAACCTGCTGATGCCCAAGACTTTCGGACTTCCCTCAAGTCGGTAAAGCATCGCCACCAGCATGCTCCTGGTAGCAGTACCGTACGGATCGAACCGGTCCTGGGCTACCCCTGCCATAATCTGCAGGGCGTGCATATAAGCAACTGCTGTAAAATACCAGTGATTCGGTTTAACATCCCGGAATCGGTTTGCCGCCATGGGCACTTGTTTGCCGCCTACCAGCGTATACTCTCCATGGTAAGGTATTAATTGCTCCTGCATAGTTCCCCAGCGACATGCGGCAAACACCGCGATAATAATAAATGCCGTCATAACTGTCATCAAAAACAAGAATTTCCAATAAAAAGGGATCTAAGTAGCTGAGGCAGCCGGCTGATTGAGTAAAAAAGCCCTGCAGAGGGCAGGGCAATAAAAATAGGAACTAAAATAGCAGGGATGGAACCCTGCTGTTATCTGCACTCAATTGCATTATGTTACAGGAAGTGTTATATGTTTGGCTTCAGGATTTACAAAACCCTGAAACCCTTGATTTTTCTTCAATGGTGCGGGTGAAGGGATTTGAACCCCCACGGTTGCCCACCGGATCCTAAGTCCGACGCGTCTGCCAGTTCCGCCACACCCGCATTAATTCGTCCAGTGACAACAATCATTTTACTATGGGTCACGAATCCCAGTCAAGGCAGGACGGGCTTGCGTCCCTGTCAAGATTAAGTGGGTAAACTCCCGCATAATTTATTTCTCAACCTCATGCAGTTCGATAACTGGCTGAGGTTAATGGCCGCAGAACATATTTGACCCACATTTTGCCCGATGACGGTCCTTCCAGCAGTGGCACAGTCGCTGCCAGCCAATTACTTAAATCCTCTTTGCTTGGCTTAGATTTGGGATCAACTATTCTCGAGGGCAATATTCTCACTATCCGCTCCCGCTTAAAATCGCCTGAGCTAGCCGAATACCTGGATAATTCGTTGTTCGCCTTGGCCGCCAACAATCGGGCCATGTGATCGGTTCCCCTTGGACTCCAGCCCCCGCCT
>JAKOVY010000162.1 GCA_029781825.1 Bacillota bacterium
CCTGAGAGGTACCGGTCGCTGCGGCAGCTCCTCTATAACTTTGAGAAGAAATACGGCATTGTGGCCGATTATCCGATATTCCACCCCTGGAGAATCAACAAATGGGCAAAATACGCTTATCAAAAAGAGATGGACCGGAGGCGGAAGAGGGCGAAAGAGAAAGAGGCTAGGGGCGAGGAATTAACCCGGAAAGACAAAACCCTACCTATCTGGGAGTGGTTAAGAGAAGAAGATCTTCTCTCCCCTGATAAAGATGCGATCTACTTCTCTCCCCACTGGCATGTCTTCGGATTCGGCTTCGTAAAAGAGGATTCGCGCAAAATCCTGAAAGATACTGGCTGGCTTTTGAAGCTCCAACCTACTTCCTGGGACGTACTTCCTGGCGGAGTGGTCGTCGGTCGTAACCGTAAAACTGGAATAAGAAAAGGCCGGGATGACCTCAAAAGAGCAATCCGGTATTGCTTTACCCACATCGGAGTCATGTACGATACTGAAAAGATGTACGATGAAGAAGGGGAATTCACCGACAAACGCACCTGGACTCCCATACAGGCCACCGTACCGCACGGCCTGATCTCGTCGCAAAAACTCACAAAACAGGTGACTTTTGAGGATGAAGAGGTATTTTGCGCGAAATGCGGCGCTCCCCTGGTCGAGTACATCCTACCTCAGAACGGGGGTGAGATCCTCGGGGAAGATGGGTTATGGCATCCAGATTGGACTCTGGCTACTCCCACTCCTATCCCCTGGGTAGAGCCGGTCAAGATCACTACGTTCCATATCCGGGGGCTGGATCCTCCCCCTGGAGGGGATGAACATGTCTGAAAAACGATACCGTCCTGGAACCATATATAAGCCTGGCCTCTTCGGAATTTCTGAAGAACCGTTACCCGTAGATTGGGAATTCACCCATGTATGCAATTTCTGCGGAATGGGTGAGTGGGATATTCGGGAATTCCCTGATGGGATGATTATCTATTCCTGCCCGGTCTGCCTGGTCCATGTTAGTACGTGTGGTCTGTGGCCAGACTGTCCTGGTTGTATGAACTCGGAGGATGAGCCTGATGGTTCACTATGAGGTGGTCTGGCCGGGAGGTGATCTCCTGGGGATCTTCCCTACCTACGCTGCGGCCCTGGAGCGGGCGCGGGTCTGGTGGGAGCGGGGGTATGCCTGCCGGATTCGAAAGCGGGTGCCCTGTCTGGTTCCCTCGGCGCTCACCATGGCGGCGGCGGTTAGGAAGCTGCGCCGGGAGTCGATGTTATGATTCGCGATTTGTTTTCTCCTACGGTGCCTCAAAGGTTGCGAGACTTGCAGGCGATCGTCCTGCTCGTAAACCTCTCTGA
>JAKOVY010000003.1 GCA_029781825.1 Bacillota bacterium
ACCTGCTTTTACCGGTTCCGCCTTGGTTAGGTTCAGGGCAATCTCGGCGGCTTTCTTGGAACGTTTCCGGAGCAGTTCCCTGCTTTCAGGTTTGATGAGTTCCCTGGGATCCACACCGCTAATGTTCGCCATGGTGCTGGAGGCCCGTCCGGCGCTGCGGGCGGAGATGCCGTTTCGGATCACACAGCGGGGAACGGCAAAATGTACATCGGTGCCGTCGGAACGGAAGATCCGCCATTCCTCGTAGCTGATGTACAGACCGGTCATGACCGAAAGCCCTGGCCCCAACTCCCGGGCCTCCCTGTTAATCTCAATGAGGGCCTGTTCCAAAGGGTCCAGATCTAGGGTGTTGGGATCGTAGGTGATGTTCGCGGGGCGTTTCCCTTCGGTCTTGGGAAGGTTGAACACCTCGGTGTTGGTGTCGATATGCTCTTCCGGAGAATCCTTGGCCAGGCGGGCTGCCTGTTCCACTAAGCCTAGGATTTCTTCCTCGGCGATGCGGTCCACCGCGGCGAAACCACTGCGTCCTTCCTTGGTAAAGACCTGTACCCCGGTACCCCGGATGCTCCCCCGCTGGATGCTGTCTAACCGGCCGTCCACCACGTTGATGCGGAGGCTGGTGGCATCTTGGAGCCGGGTGATGGCGTACACATCCAGCTGGGAACTGGCCTTGACGGTGGCGTCCTTAATCTGTGCATAGGGTTCAAGTCGCATTTCCACCGGATCCACTCCTTTCACCATGGAATTTCTCCTTCGGGGAGGGAACTCCTTTTCCAGCCAGGACCAAATCCCTGCAAAAGACATCGAAGGAGACTTGCTGTTTTTGACGAGGTATAGAAACCGGTATTTCGCACCCTTGCACGCAGAAGCCGTTGAATTTCTTGGTTAGGTTCTTGCGAGGTATATCCTCTCATCATATCCTGCCAATCTAAGCAACTTCAAAATCTCAGGAGAGGTATTCGTTGGCAAGTAGCGTTCCGTATGAGTCCCGTGGTGAAGGTAAACCACGGAGATATACTGGAGCATGTCCAATATGACCGTAACCGTTGGACGATCCAGGACTCGATTGCCCGGGGCAAGTATTGTGGCATTCTGGTCTTGCAGAGCTTTGCGTATACGTCTCTGCAAGAAGGCTGCTACCATGACTGCAAGCAGGATCACGTAGCCCAGGGCTTCCACTCTTCTTGGTGTCTTCAAAAAGATGCCTCTGACGAATAGTGGTTGCTTGAGGAAACGGAAACACATTTCCGCCCTTGATTGGTTTTTGTACTGAGAAAGGACAGACCGGTCATCAAGTTTTTCTCTTGATTCGTTGGTAACC
>JAKOVY010000006.1 GCA_029781825.1 Bacillota bacterium
CTTTTTCCACGTCTCCCCGTTGAATAACCTGTCCCTTATCGAGGGAGATGATTATATCACCAAGCAGCCCGGCATCTTCTTCGTCGTGGGAGACGATCACCATGGGAATCCGCCACTCATCTTTGAGCCCAAGTATTACCTGGCGAAGATTATTTTTCGATTGGTAGTCCAGGGCGCTAAACGGTTCATCCAGCAACAACAGCGCTTTCTTGTTCTGCATTCTACGGCCGCGCAATCCGTAAAGCACGTTCTGCTTTACCGTCATGTGCGGAAAGAGAGCGTAATCCTGAAAAAGATAGCCTATGCGGCGATGTCTGGCCGGTATATTGATATTTAAACGTGAGGAGTAAAGAATCCTCCCGTTAAGCTCGATGCTGCCATCGCGGGGAGACCTGAGGCCGGCGCAGTTCACCATAAAGATCAGCAAAAAACAAAAGACCGTGACAATGCCGACCAAAGTATTGGCCGTGGCCTTGTCCCCGGCTTCAACCGCAAAATAAATTGCCGGGGGGATGGTTTGAGTCTGACCCGGTATATTCCCCGCCACCATCAAGGTGGCGCCGAACTCCCCCAGGGCTCGGGCAAAGGCCAGCACGAACCCCGACATGATGCCGGGCTAGGCCAGAGGGAGGGTAACGGTAAAAAATATTCGCAGTTCCCCCGCTCCCAGGGTTCGGGCCGCTTTTTCCAGATTGGGATTGACACTGGCGAAGGCCGCCCGGGCGCTTTGGTACATGAGGGGAAAGGACACCACCGTGGCCGCCATGACCACGGCTCCCCAGGTGAAAACCATCGAATAGCCGAATTTGGACAAAAGCCGTCCCAAAGGGCCATTGACACCGATCAGAACCAACAGCACATAGCCGACCACGGACGGAGGCAGTACCAGCGGCAGTGTGATCCCCGATTCCAGCAGATCACACCCCCAGAACCTCTTCCCTGCCAGCAAGCGAGCCACTGGCAGGGAGGCAATAGTCACGATTATAGCGCTTAAAACGGCTGCTCGAAGCGAGAGCCATACCGGGAACCAGTCGTTTAAATGAATAAGCATATCCATATCATAAAGGCTCAAATCCGTATTTGCTGAAGACAGCGTCCGCTTCCGGACCGCTCAGGAATTCCAAAAATGCCTGAGCCGCGGATTGATTCCTGCCGGCTTTAACAATCGCCGCCGGGTACACAATGGGACTGTGGGATTCCTCCGGAGCCGCAGTTATCACTTCAATATTTTCCACCCCGAGGGATAAGCCCCGGCTTCCAGTGCCGGGGCTTATTATCCGCTAGGTTGGCGGTTCCAGCTATTCTACGCCGGCAATTTGGTTATGTAATCGTTCTTGAAGTGTTCAATGGTGGTAAGCACCGGAATCGGGGCCGCCTGTCCCAAACCGCACAGACAGATCTTCTTCATGTTGTTTCCGAGGCTGCTTATCAAGGCCAGATCGGCTTCCGTGGCCAGACCGTTGCGAATTTTCTTCATTAGCTCGTGCATACGTTTGGTACCCTCACGGCAGGGGGTGCACTTGCCGCACGATTCATGCTCAAAGAATTTGGCGATGCGGGTTACCACATCGACTATATCCCTGGTTTCATCCAATACAAACACCGCCCCCGAACCCAGGTCTTCAATCTTGAGCGGGTCGATCTTGCCGTAGTTACGCAGCACAATCCGCATCTCTTGAGCCATTGTTTCCCCCCTCTCTATCTGTACTCCGCCAGAATGGCCGCCACATTGTCTGCGGTCACATTCGCATAGGGTTTGCCGTTTATCGTTATCACCGGGGTCGACTGACACTGTCCCACACACTCGGTAAACTCCAGCGTGAACCTTCCGTCGACCGTAGTTTCACCCATCTTTATCCCCAGTTCTTTTTCCAGCGTTTTTACCAACTCATCCGCACCGGCTACATGACAGGGAGCGCTTTCGCAGATGCGAATTACATTGCGGCCGCGTTTCCCCACCTTAAAATAGGAATAAAAAGTTGCCACTCCATAGGCTTGCGCTTTAGGCATCTTGAATGCTTTGGCCGCTGCGGTCACAGCCTCCTCGGGAATATATCCATAATGATCCTGAACCGCATGATAAGCCTGAATAATGCCGCCGCGCATGTCCTTATACCGGTTGATGATCTCCTGGTAATCGGACATTTCCGGGATCACCTCCTGTTGTTTGTTCCTTTCGTCTTGGGTAAATCGCAGAATGAGCAAGATTCAGCAGGATTACTGATACCTCTGACCCGGCCTCCAGGGGAGGATGTCCCGCCGGCAGGTCAATTAAGGCATTGCAGTTAATATATGAACGCAGCATGCTGGACTTTTGTCCGGGTAACACCTCGACTTTCCAGGTATTACCGTGTATTTCGGCATGAGCTCTCAGGAATCGCCGAGGACCGCCCGCCTTATTAAAGGAGTTGGTCACCTCCGCCTTAATATGCGGTATAAAGGGGGGTAATCCCTGTAAATATCGCACCACCGGGGCTGCCAGCACATGATAACCAACCATGCAGGCTCCGGGATTTCCCGACAGACAGATGATCAATCGGGAATCCCATAATGCAGCCCCCGGGTGTCCGCCCGGTCTGATCTTTACTCCCCAGAAGAGCATCTCGGCGCCGATATTGTCCAGCAACTGACGTGCTTCATCGTATTCCCCGGCATGGGTTCCTCCGGTGATGATCAGCAGGTCGATTTTGCCGAGCATCTCCGTAACCCGCCGGTTCAGCGAGGAGCGTTCTTCCCCGGCTATTTCCACGGCCGCCGCCATACCTCCATCGCTCTCCACCAGTGACTTCAGCAACGGGCTGTTGCTGTCCCGTACCTGGTGCGGCAGGGGTTCGTTCTGCCAGGGAATAATCCCCTGGCCCAAACTCAGAATCCCGACCCGGGGACGACGGTAAACCGGTATCTGATGATAGCCAAAAGCCGCCATCACACTTATCAGTCCTGAGTCTACCTGGGCCCCGGGTGTGGCTATGACGGTGCCGCCACGCAGATCCTCGCCGGCAGATTTAAGGTTTTCACCCAATTTAACTTCTCTGGAGAACGCTACATAACCGTCCACAACCTCGGCGTTCTCATGGGGGATTACGGTTCGGGTATTCTCCGGTACCAGGCCACCGGTGACAACCGTACAGGCTTCTCCTGCTCCCAGCATCAAACCTGGAGAAACGTTTGCCTCAAGCAGCCTGAACTTAACCCCTAAGACTTTTTCATCACTGACGGCAAAACCGTCTACCGCCGCCTGCCGGCTGGGCGGCAGGTCATGCCTGGCGGTAACTTCCTCGGCCACCACCCTGCCCCGGGCTTCCTCCAATGGCACCCACTCCCGCTCCAGGGTATTGACAGCCTGAATGAGCTGCTGTTGTGCTTCGACCAATTCAATATCAAACCTCAAGTCCCTCATCCCTTCGTCATTTACACCGACGTCGTTTTGCCGAAAGTGCAATTGGGATAATGGCACACCGGACAGTCCTGGCACAGCCCCCCATGGCCCATAAGAATGATATCCTCGCGTTCAATTCGTTCCCCGGCAAAAATCCGAGGCAGAATAAGGTCAAGGATGGTAACCTTGTGGAATAATGCTCCCGCCGGTACACCGCAGACAGGGACATGACCCCGGTAGGCCAGCATGAACATAGATCCCGGAAGTACAGGGGCTCCATAGAAAACCACTTCCGCCCCGGTGGCCCTTATGGCCATTGGGGTCACATCATCGGGATCAACCGACATTCCCCCCGTGACCAGAATCAGTTCTGCACCATCACTAACCAGGTACCGGATTTCCTCGGCAATAACCTCAACACTATCCGGAACAATCACCTGTCCCATCATTCTTGCTCCAAATGGTGCGGTTTTTCTTCGCAAGAGGCTTCCAAACCCATCTTGTATCCTACCGGAATAAACCTCTGTCCCCGTAATGACAACCCCGGTCCATAGCGATAGAAAGGGTTTAACGGACAGCAGATGCTCCGGAGGCCGGCAGCATATCTTTTCGGCCTCATCAAGCTTGCTGCGGTGCACCGTCAACGGAATTGCTTTGACTCCAGCCACTACCTCTCCTTTTTTCACCACCCGGTTATTATGCAGGGTGGCGATGGCGAGGTCTCCAATTCGATTGATCATATTGAGGCGATCAACTTGAACCTTGAAAAGCCCATCGTGCTGGGCAATAAGGACGACCTTGCCCTGATTGGGTTCACTCCAGGCCAGTCCCGGTCCAGCGGCATGCCGGGCCAACCGTAAAGCGGCTTCATCCTCGTGAATATGTTCCGAATCCGGCTCCCAAACATAAACACTTTCTTTCCCCAGCAGCCTCAGTCTATTAATGTCACCGGGAGTAATAACATCCCCCCTGCGAAATTCCCGGCTTTTCTTTTCCCCGGGTATGATCCTGGTTATATCATGACAGATGGTCATTCCCACCGCGTCGCCAACCGGAACTTTTCGCATAATCAGGCCTCCTGGAGCTTCTCCACTCTTACCCCGCAGATTTTGTATTCACCGGTTTTGGTAATCGGATCAACGGCGTCACTGGTAAGGACATTGGCCGGACTCTCTGCAAAGTGGAATGACATCCAGATAAGTCCGGGCGGTACCCGATCGGTTACCTGGACCTTGGAGGTTAATTCACCACGGCGCGAGGTAACACGGACTTTATCTCCGGTTTTGACTCCCAGGCGGGCTGCATCATCAGGGTTGATTTCCGCCATCTCTTCCGGCCACATGCTTTGAATACCCTGAGAATATGGAGTAGTGACATTATAGTGATAAAGGATGCGGCCGGTTGAAAGCAGGAACGGGTATTCCTCATCCGGCGATTCGCCCGGCGGTATGTGATCTATCGCTTGGAACAGGCCCCTGCCGCGGCTGAATGAACCGTAATGCAGATACTGGGTTCCGGGATGATCATTATCGGGACAGGGCCACTGCATGCCTTTTATCCCCAAACGACGGTAACGAATTCCGAACATTGACGGCGTAAGTGAAGCCATTTCGTTCCAGATGGCCTCAGGATCCGGGTAATCCATCGGATAACCCATGCGGTTGCTTAACGCCATAATGGTCTGCCAGTTGGTCTGCCCCGGCAGCGGTTCGATGGCTTTGCGCACCCGCTGGACCCGGCGTTCGGTATTGGTAAAAGTACCGTCGGTTTCCGCGAAGCTGGCGGCCGGCAGAATCACATCGGCATATTCGGCGGTTTCCGTCAGGAATAGTTCGTGAACCACCAGAAATTCCAGGTTGGCCAGCCCGGAACGGACATGATTGCTGTTGGGGTCGGTCAGCACCGGGTTCTCACCCAGGATGTACATCGCCTTTATTTCTCCTTTATTGGCCTTGTCGAACATCTCGGGAATGGTTAGGCCCAGCTTGTCGGACAGAGGTACACCCCATGCTTTCTCAAACTTTTCGCGAATAGCAGGGTCGGTTACTCTCTGGTATCCGGAGTACACGTTGGGGAGAGCTCCCATATCACAGGCTCCCTGGACATTGTTCTGACCCCGGATGGGGTTTACTCCGGTGTGCGGGCGTCCGATGTGACCGGTCAGCATTGCCAGGTTGGCGATGCTCATTACGTTGCTGGTACCGCAGATATGCTCGGTAATTCCGAGGGTATAAAAAATCATCGCCTTGTCGGTGGTTGCATACAGGCGGGCAACTGCGTAGAGATCATCAACAGGAACACCGGTCATCTCCGACACCAACTCAGGCGTGTATTTTTCAACAGTTTCCTTCAGGGCTTCAAAGTTGTCGGTTCTCTCGGCGATAAACTCCCGATCATGAAGGCCTCATTCCCGGAGCCGCCGGGGTGACGCAGGATGCAACCAGATTGCGCATTCCTTCAATCTCCACCACACAAATCCGGCAAGCCCCGCAGGAACTCAGTACCTTGTCGTAGCAAAACCTCGGAATATGTATTCCTACTTGTTCGGCCGCGTTCAAGACCGTGGTTCCGGATAATACCTCAACCTCCTTTCCGTCAATGGTAAGCCTAATTCGATCCACCGATTATCACTCCTTTTTAAAAAATGAATAATTTTCAACCATAAAAAGCAATAAAAAAACCAGCTGATTGGCTGGAAAGGTGCTTACCAACACATGTTTCCTCCCGACCTCCGGGCGTTACTGTGTGATTTATTGCTCCTTTCCAAGCACGGGAGGCTAGCCTGTTTCCGGGCTAACCCATCGGCTCGGAACCATAGCCGATGGCCTTAGGTACACGAGCTCGGAGTTGTCCTTCGAGGGTCGTTGCCGACTACTGTTTCAGATACGCATCACCACTAAGTAATGAAGGCAAATTTCTGATCTTTGAACCGTCAACGCAATCCTTCAATAGTAAAACGAACGGCGAGTCGCGAAAAAAGACTCGCCATTTGCAGGTTGGCTCAATCAACTCTCCTTTCCACACTGAGGCACATTTGTTTCCAAATGCACCCTGACGGTTCATAATCCCTATAGACACCTCAGGATTGGGGCTTAGAGATTACTTGATTACAAGTACAAATTTCGATTCATTGTATTCTATAGATACCGTCATATTCCTTCCAGTCTTGATGGATTATTTACATTGCTTCTTCGGCAATCGCTCCACGGCCGGTTCATGATAGATCACACCACAACGATACAGTTCCCTGATCTGCTCGTCGGTGTACCCCAAGAATTCGGAGAGCACTTCATCGGTATGTTCACCCAGCAGCGGACCGTAACCCCGCACACAGGAAGGTGTTGCCGACATCTTGATCGGGCTGTCGCAGATCTTCATCTTGCCCAGAAAAGGCTGTTCCAGCTCGATGATCATTTGCCGGGCCTTGACATGCGGATCGGCATCAACCAGTTCGGGAATCGATAAAACTCGCTGGCAGGCCACACCGGCTTCAGTTAGGAGTCTTTCAACATCATACACTGAATCCATGGACATAACCCACTCGTCAATGATTTTATTAAGCCACTCTGCATTCATACACCGGGTGTTGACGTCTTTCGTCCTCGGGTCGTCCATCAGCCAGCCATACTCACTGCCCATCGCCGCAACCAATGCCGGCCACCGCTGTTCTTCCAAACAGGCGATGGCGATCCTGCCGTCCTTGCCCTGGTAAATGCCAAAGGGAGCATAATTATCGTAGTAACGACCCAGCGGTGACGGTTCCATGTGTTCTCCCACCGCCTGCGATATAGTGTACCAGGGAAGCGAGTTTTCGTGGATCGACAAAAGGGAATCCATCATCGAAATATCGATATTCTGCCCGCGTCCGCTGACCTTTTTCTCATATAGAGCCCCAAGAATGGCCAGCGCTGCGTTGGCCCCTGCCAGGATATCCCCGGCGGAAATCGGGGTTCCCTGAGGGGCTTCAAACATGGAACTTACACCCGAGGCCGCCTGGGCGATTATGTCATATCCCGGCCGGTCGCTGTACGGACCCCAGTGCCCAAAGCAGGATATGGAGCAGTAGATGATATCCTTTTTGATCCTCCTGACGGATTCGTAATCCAGTCCCAAACGTTCCATGGCTCCAGGCTTGTAATTCTCTATGAACACGTCGGCTTTCTTAATCAGGTCGGTCACAACAGCCTTCCCCTTTGGGTGTTTGAGGTCAAGGGAGACGCTCTTTTTGCCCCGATTGACATTGATTGAATACGAGCTCTGCTCGACCCCGTTGACGGTCTTGGTCATTAAGAGGTGCCTTTCGTTGGCTCCCACTTTATACGGTTCTATTTTAATCACCGTTGCTCCCATATCGGCCAGCAACCTGGTGGCGTGAGGCCCGGCGAGAACCCAGGTGAAGTCGAGAACGACCACTCCTTCCAAGCATCCGGGAGGCAGGTTGTCAAACTGTCCCATTATCCCATTCACTCCCTTGGGGATTTTAGTAATGTTACCCTTTTAATCAATTCTAAACGAAAATGCACAGTGAGCAGCGGCGTTTCTATTGCTATTTTACTGCGAATTCGCGGTTTTATCTGGTAAAATATCAATTGTGGTGTCGACAGAACCTTCAGCAAAAGGAGTAACAAATACTAAAGACCAAACATGAAAGGGACGTCTCATGATTATCACTACGACCGGTAAGATATGTGACAACTTTTATCTTTTGGGACATCCGGGTTACCCGATGTACCTTTTCAATGCCCCGCAGCCGGTAATTTTTGACGCCTGTGTCAGCTTCGCCGGGAAAATCTATGTTGAGCAAATACGCACGGTCCTTGGCGACCGGGAACCTTCCATACTTTTTCTGACCCATGTTCACTGGGACCACTGCGGTGCCACCGCTTACTTGAAGAAGGCTTTCCCCGCCATGAAGGTGGCCGCATCGGAACTGGCGCCGGGGATCCTGGAACGCCCCAATGCGGTGGCCTTGATGAAAAGGCTCAATGAGGAAGCCCGTATCGAAATGCTTTCCTGTCCCGACTTCGATAAAACCCGGATTATCGACGAGCCTTTCCGTCCGTTTCAGGTAGATATTGAACTGAAAGACGGCGGTACCTTTGATTTGGGTAACGGCACCGTAGTAGAGGTACTGGCAACTCCCGGTCATACTCGCGATCATCACAGCTTCTATCTGCCGCGGGAAAGGATCCTGATTGCGGGAGAGGCCGCCGGTTTGCTTCACCAATCAGGTGTTGTTGCTACCGAGTTCCTCTCCAGCTACAATGACTATCTGGCGTCATTGGAGCGTTTGACGGCTCTTTCCGTCGATGTATTCTGCCAGGGTCATGGCTTGGTCTTGGTGGGAAGAGAGGAGATTAAAGACTTTTTCAGACGCGCAATCGAGGAGACCGTCAGCTTCAAAGAAAGGGTTTTTGAACTCCTGGATAAGGAGAACGGCTCCCTGGAGCGGGTGATGCAGTGTATTAAAGCGGAAAGATACGATACCATACCGGGTATGAAGCAATCCGAAGAACCGTACATGATCAATCTGAAGGCCAAGGTCAGCCACCTCGCCGCCATAAAAGCAGCCACTTAGACCGGGACATTATCGGTCGAATTCCGGTATTCTTGCTACGGAGATGCGCTCTTTCCGTTACCTCTGAACAAGGTGGGATCACGTGTATTCCAAAGGGTTCGGTCCTTACACTGGCAAACATTCCGGCAGCATTGAGGGCTGCTGTTTACTTGAGATTTGTCTCAGCTTTCTTTCTCAATCAATTTTGTTAAGTTTCTTAACCATTCAAGGCGAGTTTCTTTAATTCTAATGCCATATTCAAGGATGCTGATTCGAACAGGGTCAATTTTTTTCTTGATCATTGCATCGCGAGCCCTGCTGAAATCGTTTATCGCGGCTTGGACAGCATTAATCTCTTCATTGATCAGTTTTAATGTGTCAGTTCTTTTTATATAGCGTAGATAGTTGCAGCGAATTAGAAACGGGTCTTTGCGTAAAAAATCATAGCGCACTGTATTCTGCTTGGCATCACCGGCAGTGAGCCAACGCATGAATTCATCTCGCCCCTTTTCGGTTATGGTGTATATATGCCGATTAGGTGCACCAAGCTGAATTTCAACGGTCTTGGTAAGCAGTCCTTCTTGTTCGAGCTTGTTCAATGTCGGGTATAATTGGCCGTCATTTATTCCGAAATCGCCAAAAACCTTTTTAAAGGCCTCAGATTTCAGTTGATAACCATAGTATGGTCTTTCCATTAAAAGACCAAGGATCGTATATTTAACCGATATGGAACTCATCTCCTTTCACATCCGTTACTATGTAACGCACAGGCATCGCACAATATCGTGCTTATCCCTTTACAGTTTCTTCAGATACCACTCAAAAACACTCTGCAGCGTTACGACCCCTTGATTGTCGTGAATGTTTACGTTCACTTTGGCGCGAGTCTTGCCTTTTGAATTAAACTCTTCCATCATTTTTTCGGCATATGCTTCATCAATTGATGCCGAGGAATACAACTGTCCGTACGCAGGCTTTGTGTATTTGATTTCGACGTTGGTGACGACAGCAAAAAGATTTCCAGTGTAATCCTTTAATATTGTTTCCAGACAATCCCCGCTTGTTGCTTCTGCCAATGCAAACTGCACGGAAGCATGAATTGTTCCTACATGATTTAAATAGTGCGGTAAATTGTCAACCATATAAATATACTCGGGTTTGTCTGACACCTTGAGGCCAAGGAACTTGTTGAAAGGTACCTCCGTGGATTTCATCGTTACTTCCTCCTAATATATCTTAATCATAAGATATATTAGCACTAATATATAGCATTCTCAACATTTAATGTTTATACGTTTGATACATCATCACCCCATTTCGTCTTATGCCATGCCGGTTGAGGCGCTAAGTCCTTCCTGTTTCCTCTGCGGCCCCGAAGGACCAGGATCTGTTGCTGTTCACTGTGAGACGTTAGGCCGGATCGGGAAAGGGGTAAAATCATTGATGAAATACTGGTTATCCGGAACACGAAGGATGCTGGGACTGGATGTCGAAGCATCTATTAAAATAATCGGCGGAGGAAAAATATATGAAATTCGTTTCCTGGAATGTCAACGGTCTGCGCGCCTGTATCAATAAAGGTTTTATGGATTTTTTCCAAGCCGAACAGGCGGATATCTTCTGTATACAGGAAACCAAGATGCGGCCGGGCGAATTGGATTTGGAACTCGAAGGCTATCACCTTTACTGGAACAGTGCCCGGAAGAAAGGATACTCAGGGACTGCTGTTTTTTCAAAAGTGGAACCGAGATCGGTGAAACTTGAGCTCGGTTTGCCGGAGCATGACGGGGAAGGCCGGGTTATAACGCTTGATTATGACAGTTTTTACTTGGTTAACGCTTATGTTCCCAACTCGCAGCGGGGTCTGGTTCGCCTTGAGTACCGATTGAAATGGCAGGATGATTTTTGCGCCTACCTTAAAGGGCTTGATGCCGAAAAACCGGTAATCATCTGCGGGGATCTGAATGTGGCTCACCAGGAAATCGATATAAAAAACCCGCGCTCCAACCAGAAGAACGCCGGATTTACACCGGAGGAGCGACAGAAAATGACCGAACTGTTGCAAGCGGGTTTTGTTGATACCTTCCGCTATTTATATCCGGACAAGACCGGGGCCTATACCTGGTGGTCCTATATGTTCAATGCGCGGGAAAAGAATGTGGGCTGGCGCATTGATTATTTCCTGGTCTCCGAACGGATAAAGAGTCAGATTAAAGCGGCCACGATTTATTCCGACGTTATGGGCAGCGACCATTGTCCGATAGGGCTCGAAATCTTTTGAATCTAACAGATTCAGAGATTTACGGCTCAACGATCCGGCATTCAAGTGTGGTTGCCGGATTGCATTGCCGTGAAGGGGGGTTAAAAAGGGGGTACTTACTGAAATACCCCCTATCTCCCGCTTCCTGGATTAACTCTCAACATTCCAGCAACCTCTCGGTTATCTGGATTGCTCTCTCCATTGCCCCGCCCTAACGGCGGGCATAGCCGATACAGATAAATGCATCAGCAGGAATTCCTTCTGCACAGAGTTCTTGCACTCCGGAAGTTTAGCTCTTTTTCCCCATCGGTGCCAGTGATAAATGCATCAGCGAGAATTTAAGTCACACCGAGTTCTTACACTCTGAAAGTTAAGCCCTTTTTTTCAATGGACGCCAGTTAGGACTGTCACCTGATAAAGTTCATATATACTTTTCTTTCTTTCTGGGGTTCCCCCACCGAGCCTTGCCCATTGGCGCGCAATTTAAGGAGCCAGGCCATATTTTGTCCCAGGACTCTCATTATCTGCACCCCTTCCTCATCCTGTAAGGCTTCCCCGGGCGCAGTGCCGTGAATAACGTTCCAGTAGTTTGAGGTCGGTATTATCATTTCAGCATAGCCGAGGTAGTGGTACAGTTGATCGAGAGCCGGCAGGCCGCCGGAACGTCTTACCGCAACCACGGCCGCTCCTACCTTGTGTCTGAACAGACCGCCGTTGTTTCCGGCAACATAGAATGCGCGGTCCAGGAAGGCTTTCATGGCGGCGCTTATTGATGAAAAGTGTACCGGGGATCCCAGAATTATGCCGTCGGCCTCTTTCATTTTTGCTATCCAGTCGTTGACCTCGTCCTGGGTAACACAGCGCTCATCTTTGTTTTTCCGGCATTTGCCGCAGGCCAGGCACCCTCGAATCAACTTGTTTCCGACATGAATAATCTCGGTCTCAATACCTTCTTTCTCAAGTTCGTCGGCAACGATCCTCAGGGCATGGTAGGTGTTTCCTTCTTTGTTGGGACTGCCGTTAAAAGCTGCAACTCTCATAGATCTTCCTCCCTATCAATCACTGTTGTTTGACAGCAAGCGTTCAAGAATACGTTTGGTCATTTCCCAATTGTGTTTATTCTGCAATAAAATCCTCTTTCCCCGGTTTGTAATCCGGTAATACTTCCTCCTGCCGCCATGGCTTTCATCGCCCCAGTAAGATTCCACAGCACCCTCGTTTTCCAGCTTCTTTAAACTGGAAAACATTGTGGACTCCTTCAGTTCCCACATGCCGCCCGTCTTTTCCTGTATCAGCTTTCCTATCTCGTACCCGTATTTATCATCTTCCATCAGCATGTTCAGGATTATAGTGTCCGTATGTCCCTTAAGTACATTCGATTGGAAATCCCTTTTGCCCACAATTTCGCCTCACAGTCCGGCTGAAATGTGAAAATATTGCTTCGATCATCGCGGTACTGCAATTATAATACTAATTCAATAATCATTGTACTATTGCATCCGCCTTTCCGCCAAAATTCCCTTACACACATCGTATCACAGGTAAGTATTGACTCCGAAACTTTTGCCCTTTTAAAACGTTTTATTTTATGGATTGACAAAATTCCAGCTGAATTGGTACGAAAATGAGAGGAGGTATTATCGTGAAAAAGACGCTACAGGTTTTGTTGGTATTAATCATTACATTTTTTACGTTTTCCGCTGTCAATCCTACAGTGGTTACCGACTCGGACTTTGCCAATCAAGGCATAAGTTCGATAAACGATGAAAAACCTCAGGTTGATAATAACACCAATAACCAAGATAAAAATCATCGGGCAACAACACGTGAAAACCCTGATGACCGGCAAAACTCCGATTCCAATAAGGACAACCATCAATCTGATAAAAAAACTGTTCTAAAGGATAACCTGCGACCGTCGAGGTATCGTATTGATGTTTCCGTATCCGAACAGAAGGTACGGATATATGAAGATGATGCGCTGGTCAAGGAATGGATGGCATCAACCGGTAAGGACGGTTCCACTCCCCTGGGTCATTTTAAAATTCAAAACCGGGGAAAATGGTTTTACAGCGAGAAATACCAGCAGGGTGCAATGTGGTGGGTTTCGTTTAAGGATTGGGGTGTTTACCTTTTTCATAGTGTTCCCATGGATCGGAACCGAAACGTGCTGGAAGAAGAGGCGGACAAACTGGGCACTCCCGCTTCTCATGGCTGCGTACGCCTGGAAACCGATAACGCTAAGTGGATTTATGATAACATTCCCGCCGGCACTCCGGTTTACATTCATGAATAGGCAGAGTCTAGGCACTCCAGTTTTTTCTTCATGAATAGACAGCTTCCGCAGCACATGCGATGCTTTGAATGAAAAAAAGACTCCCCTCGATCCGAACATTTGTTTGCCGCCTGCGGCGTTTGTTGTTATAATATTAGCGTGCAGGCCTATTCAGCATTGAGGTGAGTCTTGATGGATATCCTGGCCAAGCTCGGCATCCTGGCCAATGCTGCCAAGTATGATGTTTCCTGCGCTTCCAGCGGGGTTTCGCGAAAAAACCAGGGCGGAATTGGAAACAGCAAGTCATTCGGGATATGCCATACCTGGACCTCAGACGGGCGCTGCATTTCCCTTTTGAAGATCCTTCTCAGCAACGACTGTATATACGACTGCCGCTACTGTGTGAATCGGCGTTCCAATGATATACCCCGGGCCAGTTTCACTCCTCGAGAACTGGCGGAACTCACCATCCAGTTTTACCGCCGCAACTATATTGAAGGCCTCTTTCTCAGTACCGCCGTGGAAAGGTCCCCGGATTACACCATGGAAAAGATGATCACGGTTCTCCGACTCCTGCGCGAGGATTACGAGTTCAACGGGTATATCCATGCCAAGGTTATTCCCGGAGCGGATCCGTTGTTGGTATACAGCGCGGGACTCTTGGCGGATCGGATGAGCGTCAATATCGAGCAGCCTACGGAGGAAAGCCTGCGGCTCCTTGCTCCGCAGAAATCCCTGCCCAAGATGTTTGCTTCCATGCAGCAGTTAAAGGAGGAGATCCAGGCTCACAAGGAGGCACGACGGCGCTTTCGTCATGCTCCGCGATTTGTGCCCGCCGGTCAATCCACCCAGATGATCATTGGGGCTACCCCGGACAGCGACCTGACGATTCTGCGTACCACCCAGACCCTTTACCAAAAGTTTGGGTTAAAACGGGTTTATTACTCAGCTTATGTCCCGGTCAATCAGGATTCCCATCTCCCAGCTCTGACCGCGAGTCCCCCGCTGCTGCGGGAACACCGTCTTTACCAGTCGGACTGGCTCATGCGTTTCTACCATTTTAAAGCCGAGGAATTGGTCGATCCGCAGCACCCCAACCTGGAGACGGATATTGACCCCAAAATGGCATGGGCTCTGCGCCATCCCGAATTCTTTCCGGTGGAGGTCAACCGGGCTTCCTATGAGGAACTGCTGCGGGTACCGGGGATAGGACCCAAATCGGCCCGGCGCATTATCAGCCAGCGGAGGGTGGCAGCAGTCTCGGTTGACCAGTTGAAAAAGCTGGGAGTCGTATTCAAACGGGCCCAGTACTTTGTTACCTGCAAGGGGGTCTGCCCGGCGAAAAAAACTCTGGACCCCGCGGCGATTCGCCGTATTGTGGCTCCCGAGTCTCCAATAACCCAACTCAGCCTGTTTTAACCTGATTATGCGAGTTATAAAGGAAAAGGTCGATGGATTACCTTTACGATGGCAGTTTTGATGGACTGTTAACCTGCATATACCACCACTATTACCGGGAAGCCGCCACCGGTATCTACCCGCAGTCTTTTTACCAGCCCAACCTGTTATCGCCCAGCATGGTGGTGGAAACCGATCCCGCTCTCGCCGACCGCGTTTACCGTGCGATTGAAGAAAAGATATCTGCCCGGGCTCTGGAAACGGTATACCACGTCTACATCTCCTCCGCACCGGATAAGGAAAACCTAATACTCGGTTACATCGGTTTGGGTTTCAAAATGGGAGCCAAAGTGGATCATTATCACAGCCATCCGGCGGTGTATCCGGTACACCGTCTGGAGCGCAAGGTTATCGGTGAAGCCCACCGCTTGCTTGGTCTGCTGCGTTTTGCCGATATGGGCGGGTTCCTCTATGCGGTAATGGCCCCTGACCACAACGTGCTGCCGCTGCTGGGCGATCACTTTGCGGAGCGGCTGGCGGGTGAGCGCTGGATCATCCATGATAAGAAGCGCAGCCTGGCCATTATCTATAACGGGCGCGATAGCAGTTCGTGCAAGTCACCTGTACGATCAAGATGGTACATTACCGACTTCTCCTACAATCTTGAGGACAACATGCCGGAGAGCGAACGCCGGTGGCAGAGACTTTGGCAGACCTATTTTCAAAAGGTCAGCATCGAATCACGTTACAATCCCCGCCTGCAGTCCCGGTGTGTCCCCCACCGCTACCGTCGTTATTTGGTGGAATTCCAAATCCCGGCTCCCGGGCATGACAGCGAAACCGAAGACTCCCGGAAACGGTTCCCGCGGACCCCTTCTATTCCCCCGCATAGCGGCTAACGGCTGCCTGCAGTACCTTCCTGGCTATCGGTCCCGCCACTTTGCTGCCCCCGCCTCCGTTTTCCACCACCACCACGAAGGCCAACGGGCAGTCCTCCCGCTGCATATAGCCGGCAAACCAGGCATGAGGCATCCGATCCCCGCCTACCTCGGCGGTTCCCGACTTGGCGCAGAGCTCGAGTCCCCTGTAGTTTCCTTCACCGTAACTGCTGAGAACATTGTTGCGCATCATGCTGCCAAGTCTGATGGCGGTTTCAGGAGAAAGTACGCGCTCTCGGGGAACAACAGTTTGTAACAAACGGAGCAGCCAACTGTCCTTAATAAGTTTCGGTTCCACCCGGACTCCGTCATTGGCTATAGTCCCCATGAAGACCATCAGATTGAGCGGGTTGGCGGTGTTTGTGTACTGGCCGATGCCTGCCCAGGCCAGGTCCGGGCGTTGGGCATTCTTCAGATTTACCTGCCCCGCTTTGGTTTTTATCCCGTTTACCTCCAGGCTGGAATTGAATCCGGCTTTGTCAGCATAGGCTTGCAGTGTGTCGGCCCCTACCGCCAGTGCTATCTGAGCAAAGGCCACATTGCATGATTTGGCCAGAGCCTCCTTGAAATCTACTCTGCCATGGGCGGTAGGACAGGTGACATACTCCCCGTCTATTACCGTCTTGCTGTTACATTGAAAAACCGTGCTATCAATATTCTCCAGGTTGTCAATGGCTGCGGCCGCAGTTACCAGCTTGAATACGGACCCCGGTGTATAAGCGGCGGAAAGAAAGCGATTTATATATACCCCCTCATACCTTTCCGGGTCTTTGTCGATATCCGGAGGATACTGGGGATCGAAAGTGGGGGTGCTCACCATGCACAGGATCTCACCCGTTTTATAATTGTAAACCCCAACCGCTCCTTTGCGCCCCTGGAGTGAATTGTAGGCTATCGCACAAAGCTCGGCATCCAGGGTCATCTTGATATCGCTCCCCGGATGACTTAAGCCCCGGTTGAAACGATAGGCGCCCTGCAACAGGTTCCAACCCGCCAATCTCTTACCCCAAGCCACCCGGGCCCCTGTCACCACATGGCCGTCGGCATCGCCCACCGCATGCATGAGAGCGGCTCTAACGGCCGGGTTTTCGTGGTAACGGACGATACCGTCCACGGTCTCCATCAGGATCTCGCCGTTGCGGTCGTATATGGTCCCGGAGGCTTTAAGCTTGCCGTTCTTGTACAGGTGCTGGTTGGCGGCATGCTGTACCCATTTGGAGGCTTCTCCAAGGTACCTTACAGTGAAAAAAAGAATTCCGCAGATTACCGCCAGAGCGAGGACCAATATCGCCAGTGCACGTCTGGTTAGCAGTTTCAAAACAATCTCCCACTTTCATTTACATCCGGCCGAGATCGGCTGTCGGCGGCTTTAATGAAGGCCAATAACGCCCAGGAAGCGATCATGGAGGAGCCGCCATTGGATACAAACGGCAGGGTTATCCCGGTCAGGGGCAGCAGGTCCACGGAGCCAAAGACGTTGAGTGCAGTCTGTATCAGGTATATGGTGGCGGTGCCGGAGGCAGCAATGGCATAGAAGGCCGAATTACACCCTCTTACCAGGAAGACGGCAAAGAGCGACATAAACACCACCGTCAATACCGCGGTCAAGGCCACGATAAGACCCCACTCTTCACAGAGAAGACCGAACACCAAATCGGTATCCGCCGCCGGAACATTGACCAGGAAGCCGTTCCCTCCGCCGACACCGAGCAGACCGCCGCTGGCCGCGGCAATCATGGTCCTAGTCTGCTGGTAGCCAATGGTATTGGCGTACTGCCATACATTCCCCCAGGCCTCGAATCGTGATGCGACATAGGGCATAAAGGTAATCGCCGCCAAAGCTCCCAGCACTGCCGCCGCCAACGCATAAGCAATGGTCCTGAGATCCCCGGAACGCATAAAGGCAATCACGAGAAAGGCTCCAAAGAAGACCACTGCTGTTCCCAGGTCGCGCATGATAATTAAGGCCCCGATGCAGGTGCCGGCAAAAGCAATAAAGGCCGTAATATTCCGGGTTGTAAGCATCCGGTCCAGGGTTGCCGTTCCCGCCAAAACAAAGGCCACCTTAACGAATTCCATCGGTTGAAAGGTGATGAAACCCAGGTTTATCCAATTGCGCCCGCCGAACCGCACCTCCCCGAAAACCAGGTTCGCCGCCAGTAGAACCAGGGCACCGGCGGCAAGGATGTATTTGAGTTTGCGTGCTCGTTCCATATCCCGAAGAATGAATTGGAGGATACAAAATACTACCATCCCAATTATTATGGCAATGAGCTGTTTTAACAACTGATTGGGGACATCGGCGGCCACCACGAATAGGTTGAGCCCGCAAAGGAAAAATGCCAGCAGTTCCAGTTCCAGGTGCTTCCGGCTGCACAGGAAAGCAATTACGTAATAGAAGCATTCAGCGGCGATGAACACCGCCACCGTTAACAGTATTGTCCGCTTGGTTTCTTCAGGCATGGTAAAGTAGAGCTGGAACGCTCCCAGCACTTGAAAGAGCAGGAGCAACAGAAATGTTTTTCCGGGGGCAATACCCTCTCCCCATTCGGAGAGCCAGGTTCGACGCCGGGTGGCATCCAGGTCATCGTTCCCCTCTTCCACGGCCAGGAGCCGGAACTCTGCTCCTCCCAGGGAGATGGTATCACCGGCATGAACCTCACCCTTACCCTCGATGTTTTGACCGTTTATGCTCACTCCACCTTTGGAGCCCAGATCGGTAATAGTCCAGGAATCTCGGCTGTAGGCAAGAACCGCATGGTTGCGGGAGATAAAAGGCAGGTTGATAACGATGTCTGACAGCTTGCTCCTACCCAGGGAGACTTCCCAATGCCGGATCGGAATCTTTATGCTCCCGGGCACCTCCAGGTACCCCCAGATACGCTCGCAGCCCCGGTTCCGCAACAGGGGCGGTATACACCGCACCAGTATTCCAACCGCCAGCAGAGGAAACACCCAGCGTACCAGGAGGGTGTAGATATCATCAAAACCGATAGTCGACGGGCTGTTGAAAAGCAGGCTGAGGTTAGACCACCAGGCGGCCGTCATTTCCAATAGCTGCTTTAAGTTGGAAAGAAGCTCATTCATGACCCGCTCCTACCACCGGAATAAAACCTTTTAATAATAGGATACTCTTTGCGCCATAAATCAACAAAACGTCAGTTTCTGCGAGAATTGGCAGACAGTGCAGCATAGTCCTGCTGAAGGTGGATTAGGATTTATTCAAAAAAACAAACCTTCAAAACCAAGGGAGAGAGTCCCGTTCCGGGAACCCTCTCCCCTTGCAATCGTTTCAACGCTTCCTCAAGCTAGCTGGCATACATCTGATTGATTACATCTTTATAGGCTTCGGCGATAACCCTGCGCTTGACCTTCAGGGTGGGCGTAATCTCGTTGCGTTCGATGGTCAGAGGTTTAGGCAGCAAGGTGAACTTCTTTATCTTTTCAAAATCCGCCAAGTCATAAGAGTTGGCATCGATGCGCTCCCGGTAAAACTGAATGATTTCCGGCTTCTTTACCAGGTCCTCGTGGCTCTCATATTTAATTCCCTTCTCCCGCGCATACTCTTCCAGGGCCGGGAAGGAAGGAACCACCAGCGCAGTTATGTACTTCTGCTTGTCGCCGATAACAACCACCTGTTCAACATAATAGTCCTGGCCCATTCTTGACTCGATCTTCTGCGGAGCGACATTCTTGCCGGTGGCCATAACAATTATGTCCTTTTTGCGGTCGGTTATCTTGAGGAATCCATCCTCATCATATTCACCGATATCACCGGTCTTAAAGTAGCCGTCTTCAGTCATCACCTCGGCCGTAGCCTCCGGTTTGTTCCAATACCCTTTCATCACATTCTTCCCTTTTATTAGGATTTCGCCGTCAGGAGCAATCTTAATGTGATTACCGGGAATGGGTTTGCCGACGGTACCGAACCTAAAGTTATTCGGACAGTTATACGTACCCATGGGACAGGTTTCGGTCAGGCCATAGCCCTGCGCAATAAAGATATTGGCCGCAAAGAAGAACTCCTCAATCTCCTTGGCCAGAGGGGCGCCGCCGGCCGAGAAGAAGTTAAGCCTTCCTCCCAGGAGATCCCTTATCTTTTGCAGAACCAGTTTGTTGGCTATGGCATGCTTGATCTTAAGTGAGAATGGTATGGGCTCGCGCCTGTACACCGCATACTGATACTTTTTCCCGGTCTCTATTCCCCATTTGAATATCTTTTTCTTAAGGCTGGACGACTTTTCAATATTGGCCCACACCGCGGCATACATCTTCTCATACAGCCGTGGCACGCCTATCATGTAGGTAGGGCGTATCTCTTGAAAATACTCCACTATTTTATCCGCATCATGGCAGAAATACTGGGTGGCACCTTTGGAATGAATCCAGTGGCTTCCAGCCTTTTGATAAACATGGCTTAAAGGTAGGAATACCAGTTCGATATCGTCTGCGGTCATGGGGAAGGCCGGTTCCAGTGAGTCAATCTCCACAAAAAAGCTTTCGTGAGCAAGCATCGCGCCCTTTGGATCACCGGTTGTTCCAGAGGTGTAAATGATTGAGGCTATATCATCGGGAGTTATTGACTGGAGGCGTTGTTTAAGCAGTTCGTCTTTCCCGGATTTCTTTCCGATTTCATAAAGGTCATCCAAATACATGATCTTTTCGCTTTTTTGGATTTCTGTCGACCGGTCAAATACAATCACATACTCAAGCGTCTCAGACCGGTCGTAAAACTTCATCACATTATCGTATTGGAACTGACCATCAACAAATATTACTCTAACCCTGGCATCGTTTACTATGTATTCAGCCTGTTCGGAAACACTGGTAGCGTAAATGGTGACCGTAGCGCATCTGATACTCATAATTGCATAATCACTGATAACCCATTCCGGTCGGTTACCTGAATAAATGGCCAGTAACTCATTTTCGTTAATCCCCAACTCCAAGAGTCCCTTGGCCGCATTGTCAATCCGTTCGCCGAATTCCCTCCAAGAGATACCTTTCCATTCGTTACCGTCTTTATAATAAAGTGCGTTTTTCCGGTCAGCATACTTTTCCACCTGTTCGTGAATCATCGAAGCTAAATCTCGACTTTGCATACTATTCCTCCTTAAAGATGTTGTCATGAACCTTCCGATATCCCAGATGGTGAGGATACCTCTTGTACCGTTCCGCGGAACCTCCTCGCCGCCCCAAAAACTTTCTTACCCAACCTTACGCGAACACTACTCTTTAAGGAGAAAACGCAAACAATGATTCCGCTTCATTCTATGGTTCAATTCGTTGGGATGGGGTCATTAACAACCAACAATCCCCCCTTATAGCACTTTAGTGGAAATTTTCTTTTTTTTATAACTATATATTAGATTATGGCATTTTTAGCAATAACACAAGTAATTTATCAAAATATTTTATCATGGATCAAGTCCAATATTATGTGTAAAAGTCCTCTGGTCAGGGCAGTGACTCTTTGAGCTAGAGATAAAAGATATTAGAACCTGGTCTTGGCCGGCCTGAACGGTATTCATGGTATTCAGCCATATCTAAATACCTTCGGCCGCCAGCCCACTTGTTATCTATCTCAAGGAGCAAGGCTCCAATTAACCTGTTCGCTGAATCCCGATTGGGGAATATTCGTATAACTCTTTCTCGACGGCGAATTTCTTCGTTTAATCGTTCAAGGCTGTTGGTCGTACGCAGACGT
>JAKOVY010000035.1 GCA_029781825.1 Bacillota bacterium
GACAAGGGCAGAAGATACCTGAAGACCCGCTATTCTCTTGACAGCCTGCCCACCCTGCAGGGCAAAAAGCTCCATTTTGACAGCATTGCCGAGATGATCACCACCAGAGCACAGGAGATACCGGACAACATCCATGTTTACTATTACGACCAGGTCATAACCTATGCCCAAACCAACGAGCGTTCCAACCGGGTAGCCAATTATCTAAAGAAAAAAGGGGTTACCAAAGGTGACATAGTCTCGGTCATGGTATTAAACTCCCCCGAGGTCTACTACACCATGTTCGGAGCCCAGAAACTGGGGGCTGTTGCCGGGGCCATAAACTACATGCTGAAAGGTCCGGAGATCGCCTACGTACTCGATGACTCCAAGCCCAAGGTAGCCTTTGTCGGCAGCGAGTTCATGGCCGAATTTGCCCGGGGCTGGGAACTGGCCCAGCACAAGCCCATTGTAGTCGAAGTTGCTACCGGGATTCAGCATGATGCCAAGATAGCGGAGACCACGCTGGCGGATATACTGGCCACTTACCCCGCGGACGAGGCCCTGGTGCCGCAGTCCCTGGATGACCCCTTCCTGCTGCTCTATTCGTCCGGAACCACCGGTTATCCCAAAGGGATCCTACTTTCCAACCGGAACCAGTTCTCCATCTGCAGGGACATGGCCCGCTTCGGAGCCAATGAACCCGGCGATGTTATGATGATCATACTGCCCATGTTCCACACCAACCCGCTCTGCGTGTGGACATATCCATACACATATCAGGGGCTTGCCCTCTGTATAAGAAAAATGTTTTCTCCCCAGGACTTTTGGCCCGCCATCCTGCAGTACGGGGTCACCATCGTAATGGGGGTGCCCGCCATGTACGCCTACGTGGTCAATGCGATCGACCCCAAGGACATCGACATGAGCAAGCTCAAATTGAGGTACGCCTTTTCCGGTGCCGCTCCCATGCCCCAGGAGGTCGTCCAGGCATTCAAGGAGAAGTTCGGAGTCCTGGTGGTGGATGGCTATGGTCTTACGGAAGCAGTCGGGGTCTCAACATCAAGCTATGGGGCGCCGATAAAGCCGCGCGCCATCGGGCAGGCATTTTTTGAGCAAGAAGTAGAGATAATGGACGACGACCACAACATCCTGCCCTACGGCGAAGTGGGAGAGATATGCATCCGGGGCGAAGCGGTGATGCTGGGATACCTCAACAAGCCTGAAGCGACCGCCGAAGCCATAAGAGACGGCTGGCTGCACACCGGCGACCTGGGTTATATGGACGAGGAAGGATACATCTTCTATGTGGGCCGCAAGAAGGAGATGATAAACCGCGGCGGGGAAAACATTTATCCACGGGAGATCGAGATACCGCTTGAAGCCCACCCAAAGATCGCCGAGGTAGCGGTAATCGGCGTTCCCGATCCCGCCCTGGGAGAGCGGGTCAAAGCCTGCATCATCCTGAAGGAACCCGGAACCATGACGGCCGAAGAGGTCAAAGAGTACCTGGCGGACAAGATAGCCAAATACAAGATCCCCGAATTTGTAGAATTTTACACCGAGTTCCCGCGCAATCCAACCGGAAAGATAATGAAAGGCGAGTTGCAGAAGATGCACAAGTAATCAATGTAGACAGCGAACCGGCGGCGCCGCACCCCTGGGTCCTGGGCCCGGAATCGGTCAGCCGCCGGTTCACTCTTGCTTCATAGGTTTCCTTTGCCGATTCATGCTACATTCGGTCTGCAATTTCTTTTAATTGTGATGCCATGGCATTGATTTCTTCAATACTCGCGGTGCAAAAACTGACATTATTTCATTATAACTGTTTTTTTATTGAGAGCAGTTGCGTGAAATGAACAACCGAAACACGATCACTGGTTTAAGTGCCAAGTGACAAAACCAGCCATTGTCGGGTGTGAATTTGCAAAAAAGAAAAACTTGTCATACGAAAGAAAATCAGTAATAATAGAACGGGTATCGACAAAATGAATGATAAATCATCAGCATCTTGTCGAAAAAGGCAAACCTGTTGAAAGGCAGGGACGCAAAGCTACAGGGCCTACGGGTTTTACCTATGGCAGCCAGTTGCCGAAAGGGGTTTTTTTGTGTTTCCATGTAACTCGTTTCAGGATTCCTTAAGTATGATTCAACAAATACTTTTCAGTGCGGAGATTGGCAAAAAAGACGTGGCAAAATTAGAAGCAACGACTGGAATACAAATCCGCGAGGTAGGCAAGATTCTGTATGATGTCCAAGATTATCATGACGGAGTATACCGGCATTCTCTCAATGTCGGATACCTTACCGCACAACTTGCCATCCGGCTGGGTCTATCAAAAGCGGAAGTTTACATAATGTGCATTGGGGCACTGTTCCACGATATCGGGAAAACAAAAATACCGCATTCAATTCTTGATAAACCGGATAAACTGGGAAATGACGAATGGGAGTTAATCAAAGAACACCCTAGAAGAGGCTTTGAACTAATTTCTCAATATGACTGGGCTTACCAGTTGGAACCCATGATTCTGCTGCACCACGAGCGTCTTGATGGGAAAGGGTATTACTCTGTTGCCCCCCAGGAAATACCTCTTTCTGCTCGGATGGTCAGCGTTGCCGACGCGTTTGACGCCATGAATTCCAATCGTCCCTATCAAAGGAAGCAAAACACAAACAACTGCTGGGAGCAAATGGAAAGGTGCAGTGGAACCCAATTCGATCCGAATTTGCTGCGACTGTTTCGCCGCACCATTGATGATATTTATTATAAGAGGTTGAACCGTGGACAGTATGCTTCCAAATCTGTTCAACCACAGTACGGATAGCAGGCGAACCGTCGTCCCATCTGTGTTAAGATATATTCGACAAGGAAACCGGGATATTTGTCCTTCAAGGACGACTTGCGCCGGAAAAGAATTGGGGGACAGGAGGTTATAAGTTGAGCAAGCATTCGGATCTGGCAAAAGAACTGTTTAAACAGGGGTATAATTGTTCCCAGTCTGTTGTCGCCGCTTTTTGCGATGAAACCGGGCTGGATTTTGATACATCATTAAGAATAGCCTCTTCTTTCGGTGCCGGTATGGGCCGGCTGCGGGAAGTATGCGGAGCGGTAAGCGGAATGTTTATGGTTCTGGGCATGAAATACGGCTATACCGATCCGTCGGCCAAGCAGGTAAAAATGGAACATTACCGCCTTATTCAGGATATGGCCAGGCGGTTTGAACATGAAAACGGCTCCATCATATGCAGAGAACTCCTGAATCCTTCGCGGAATGCCGACAGGACCGTACCCCGGGAGGAAACTGACAGTAGTTACCGAAAGCGCCCTTGTATCGAACTGGTTGAGCAAGTTGCAATGATGCTGGATGAATACATCCTGGACAAGAAATAAGAGGAATTGTGAGGTGTCGAGAAAGTATCGGGAGAAATCTCCTTGGCACTTCACTTTCACATATTGGCAGGGTGGAACTGCCGTAATTCACCCTATTATGACCCGCTAACTCACTCCGGATAAGCGTTTGGCAATGCCAAGACCTTGTGAAATCGGGCTCCTGTTATCCGCATGAGATCTCACCTTGCTTCTGAGGCTAGTAGACTGCCGACCCTTTCAGGAGAAATCCTCTCAAGTAAACACATAAGGCGGTTGATTCTAAGTTTTCGCCGAATGATGTATAATGGAATCAGTTGAAAAGGGAGAGGATCCAATGAATAATCAAGCTGATTTCACAATTGATACTATTGAGGTTGTTGTAAAAGGAAAAGGAAAATACCAGGTAAACAAGGGCACTCCGGTGGGCGAGTTATGTGCTTCTCTCCAGAAGGACCATCCATACCAGATTGTTGCCGTAATCATAAACAACACTATCAGGAATTTGCATTACCGGCTGCAAAATGATTGCGCGATGGAACTGGTGGATATGTCCAAAGCGGCAGGATTAAGGATATATAACCGGAGTGTTTGTTTTTTGTTGGTAAAGGCTTGCCGAGATCTTTTCCCGGGTCGCACCCTAATGGTAAAGCACACCTTGTCCAACGGGCTGTTTTGTGAGTTTCTGAATCAGGAAACCAACGACAATGAAGTCGAGCAAATCCAGGAGCGAATGAGGGAAATAGTCGAATTGGATTTGCCCATAAATCATTACCTCGTTGAAAACGAAGAAGCAAGGCGGATATTCAGTCGGCAGGGTCAGGAAGACAAGCTGAAGCTGCTTCGCTACCGCGATAAAGAAGGCACCCATGTTTATGAATTGGACGGCTTGTATGAGAATTCCTATGGTCACATGGTCAACCGCACCGGTATGCTGAAAAAATTCAAATTGCTTTACCACCCGCCGGGAATGATACTGAGGACCCCGGAGATTGATGATATTGAACTGGTCAAACCATATCGGGTGCAGCCCAAATTGGCCATGATTCACGGGGAAGCCAAGGACTGGGCGGAAATGCTGGAAGTGCCGCACGTTGCGGCCTTAAACGAAATGATTGTAAAGGGAAAGATTGATGATTTAATCCGGGTGAACGAAGCCCTGCATGAAAAGAAAATCGCTTACATTGCGGATATGATTAGCAGGAACCCCAGCATAAGGGTGGTTCTGATTGCCGGGCCCTCATCATCCGGAAAGACTACTTTTGCGCAGCGATTGCTGATTCAGCTCCGGGTTATCGGGCGGCGTCCGGTATCGATTTCCCTTGACAACTACTTTATCGACCGAGAACTCACACCCTTGGATGAGGAAGGCAACTACGACTTTGACAGTCTCGATGCCTTGAATTTGGAACTCTTCAACGATCACCTTTCTCGTTTGGTAAAAGGCGAGGAAGTGGAGGTCCCGATTTATAATTTTAAGACCGGTTGCAGTGAAGAATGCGGTATAAAAATGAAGGTTCCTCCAGGGGAAGTGATCATTTTGGAGGGCATTCATGCGTTAAATGATCGTTTGACCTGGAGCATCCCTCCGGCCAACAAGTTCAAGATCTACATCAGTGCCCTGACGCAGCTAAATGTGGACTACAGCAACCGTATCCCGACCACCGACACCCGTCTTTTACGCAGGATAGTCAGGGATAACCGAACGCGAGGCAACACAGCCCTTCAAACTATTCGGCAATGGCCGTCGGTGCGCCGGGGAGAGGAGAAAAACATTTTCCCCTTCCAGGAGAGTGCTGACGTCATGTTCAATTCATCCCTGGTTTACGAGTTGGCGGTATTGAAAATGTATGTCGAACCTTTGCTTGAATGCATTGACAATGATTGTCCCGAACATATTGAAGCAAGCCGGTTGCTGCGTTTCCTCAGTTATTTCCGGGGTATCTCCAGTAATAACATACCTCCCAATTCGATTTTGCGAGAGTTTATCGGCGGCAGTTGGTTCGAGTAAGGTTTTACTTCACCGCATTGGCGGCGATGTGGATCGCGTCCCAGGTGGTGGCGAAGGGCGGGGCGTATCCCAGGTCCAAAAACCCGAGTTCATCTGCCTTCATACCGCGGTCAATCGCCACCGCGAAAACATTTACCCGCCAGGCACACTCCTTCCCGCCCATCAGTTGCGCTCCCAGCAGGACGTGGGTCGCCGGGTCAAAGCAGAGTTTAATCGTAATCGGAGCCGGGTCCGGGAAATATCGGGCATGGGAGATATGCTTCACCGTTACCGTTCCAATTTCCATGCCGGCTTCCCGAGCTTCGCTCTCGGTAATCCCGGTCTTGGCAAACTCCAGATTCAAGCAGCGCAGCATGGTGGTTCCCAGCGCATTGTCAAACCGCACCGGTATACCCAGGATGGCGTCAGCCACCAGGCGTCCCTGTTTATTGGCGTTGGTTCCCAGGGGCAGGTATACGGGGCGCTTTAAAATCTTGTGTATGACGGTAGAGCAATCGCCGGCGGCATAAATATCGGGCGCGGAGGTCCGCATGGAACTGTCGGTGATCAGGGCTCCGTTAGTTTTTTTCTGTATGGCCGTGTCATCGATGAAGGATGTGTTCGGACGTATACCTACTGCAAGTATCACCAGATCGGTGTCGTATCTCTCCTCCTTGGTCGCAACTTGCCGTACCCGGCTTTTGCCCGCCAGTTCAAGCACCGTCGCTCCCGTATGTACCGCCACTCCATGAGTGGCCAGTTCCTGCTCGACCGCGGCTGCAAATTCCGGATCGAAGCCGTTTAATACGCGGGGAGCCGCCTCAAAAAGACGAACATTTTTCTTTTGCAGTACACAGGCCTCAGCCATTTCAAGTCCGATGTAACCGCCGCCGATAATAGCCACGTTCCGCACTTCCCGGCGCAGCAGGTTTTTCTTTATGTTTTCGGCATCGGCCAGGGTTTTCACCGTAAACACTCCCTGCAGATCCGTTCCGGGAATAGGGGGAATGAAGGGTGAAGACCCGCTTGCCACAATCAATTTGTCGTACCGTTCACTGCGGGATTTGCCGGTCTGCAGGTTGCGGACGGTGATGCGGTGCTCGGGAGGGTTTACCTCGGTGACCTCATGCTCAAGGTGCACTTTTATGCCGGCATTCTCAAACTCCTTTACCGGTCTGATTCTCATCAGATCGAGTTCCGGGTTAAGACCTGCAATATAATAGGGCAAACCGCAGGCGGCGTAAGAAACCTCGCGAGTCTTTTCAAAAACCACGACTTCGACGTCTTTGCTTTTGCGCACCAGGCGTGAGGCGGCGCTCATCCCGGCGGCATTGCCGCCGATTATCAGTACTCGCATCGATATCCTTCCTCCCCAAACCACCGGTTACGGCAGCGTAAGCTGTTCCGCCGGTGACTTAATCGTGCCAGCTGCGTCCTCTCTATGCGCTTGCTTTTTGTTCATGGGATCGTCATCTTTCAATTAAACCGCAGCTTTATGATTCAGTATACTCCCGGAGGATTGTTGGCATCAATGAATAACAGGAATTGCCGACTCGTGTACCTGCGGCAGAACCATTCTGACAGTATAAAAAGCCCCTGATACTGCGAACAAGATCAGGGGCTTTGATAATATGCTATTTCGTCTTTAATCTATTGCTTAGTACACCAATTTGGAGAGATTCAGAAGCGTTTCTTCCGCTTCTTTCATGATTCTCTGAACCAGATCGGCGGTTTTGGGCAAATCGTTGATACGCTGTGCGGATTCGCCGGCGGCAAACATGGATTTTTCCTTGTCTCCGGCGTAAACGGCGTTCATCGATTCGTGTTCAAACTCGATCAGGGACATATCGGTGGTACTGTAATCATCCGGCATACCGATGTAAAGTCCGGGTGATTTCTTGAGGGTATTAACCGCGTGTTCCTGGCTTCTGGCGTTTTTCAACCACCGAGCCGGACCGACAAAACCGCGGGCGATCAAGGTTGCACGGTCGCCGGCTTCGACAACTGCCTGCTTCCAGTTCGGATGGAAGTCGCTCTCTTCGGTAGCCAGGAAACGAGTTCCCATCTGAACACCATCAGCACCCAGGGCAAAAGCCGCGGCTACGCTCTTGCCGTCCGAAAAACCGCTGGCTCCCACCACCAGGGTGTCGGCATCGGAAACCGCGTCGACTACTGCGGGGAGCAGAACAATAGTGTGAACAGGATCCCAGGAAGTGTGGAACCCGCCCTCATGACCAGAGGCAATGACCACATTAACTCCGGCCTTTTTGCAGCGCTTGGCCGCCTGTACCGAAGGCATGACGTGCATCCATATCAGATCGGTTTTCTTAACCACATCGGTCCAGGGCAGCGGATCGCCGGCGGAGGTTACCAGAACCTTGAAACGTTTCTTCATTTCCGGGTCTTCTTCGCGGACTTTAATCATGGTACCGATGATGAGTTCGGCAGCTTCCCTCATCTCGGCTGAAACCATGACGTTAACCCCAAATATACCCTGGGATTCCCTGGTGCCTTCAAGGGTGTTTCTGAAGATGGTTCTCAAGATGGTTTCCTTGTCGGCGGAAGGATCTGCGCCACCGGAGCGGCAGAAGTAATTGAAGATCTCAGGCTGTTCCTTATCGGTGGTGATACCGCTTGAACTGATTAAACCCAACACGCCCGCATTGGCAGCGGCGATACAGAGTTTATTGGTACCGAATGGTCCCATACCAGCCTGAATGAGGGGATACTTGATTCCGACTAGATCGCAGAGTCTTGATTTGATCATGGCTACTTCCTCTCTTTTAAGTATTGTTGTTGCACTTTTATTTGCAAGTATAGAGCAGGTGGGACAACCTGTCAAGAAAAATTGAGATATTATGGCGAAAACACGGCCTAATGTCGTAATATGACGAAGAGGAACTGGTAACAATGTCAGGGCGGTAACAGGAGTGGGCTGACAATTTGCGAAATATGAAAAATATCATACCAATCAAGACCGGCACGGATGGATAAAAGCTTGGGCGGTTCGGGCCAATTGGTCGCGAAACATATTCGGAGTCAATAACCGCTGTCGCCGCCTGTCCACGGAAGTGCATGCGGAAGCGGGTGTACTGCCCGGTGATTCAATACGGATGAGGATGGCCTGGGGATGAAAAACAGGAGAGCAACCCGAGCGGACAATGTGTCGACAAGACTGATGCAGACGGTTGGCATGGGCTCGCGTATTGGCGATGAGTTCATCAATAGTCTTGAGAATCAGCTTATACATATGGGAACTCGTTCCCGGCTGACGCAGGACTGGCTGGCGTACAACAATCCGGGTGGGAGTGTATCCGGGATGTCTGCTGTTGGATCCGATGAGGCAACGGGTTTAACTGCCGGGGAGAAGATGCTGTGCCGGCAGTTGTATTACCTCATAGCGGTGTTCCTGGCGGCCTGGAGCTATCTTACCGAGGGGAAAATCCCTTTGCCCAAAAGTTTTGACCTTGATTCCCTGTTAAGGGGCAGGCTGTTTGAAGATATGGGGCTTACAAACCTGAAGCTGGAAGGCTGTCCCAGTGTCAATGAATTCGATATCAGCATTCACCTTGCTGGTTTGTTGGATACAATTAATAAGCTGGACCTGGCCTCATACGCCGGGGGAGATCTTTTCCGCCCCCTCTACGAAAATCTGCTGACCGCCAAGATGCGCCATGCCACCGGTGAACACTACACCCCGGAGTGGCTGGCGGCTCACATGCTCGATCAGATCGGCTTCCGCGGGGAAAAGGAAACAACATTGATTGATCCTGCCTGCGGCTCGGGGGCGTTTTTGGTCGAAGCCATATTGCGCAAGAGAGCCCGGCAGGGCGGCCTGGGTGACTGGGGACAGGTGGTGGGGATTGATGTGAACCCGCTGGCGGTATTGGCCGCAAAAGTGAACTACCTGATAGCCGCCGGTTACAGGCCCTCTGCATGCGCGGGGGATTTGGAGGTCCCGGTATTCCAGCATGATGTGGTAACGGGCGATGACCATGGACTCTGGAGCGAAGTAGATACCCCCTGGGATTCGATGCGCTTTGATTATGTGGTGGGGAATCCTCCCTGGATAAACTGGGAGTCACTTTCAGCGGATTATCGGCTGGCCACCCTGGATTCCTGGAAAAAGTATGGGCTTTTTCGCCACCGGGGGATGGATACCATACTCGGTAAGGGCAAGAAGGATTTCTCGACCCTTATGACCCTCGCCAGTGCCGACCGCTTTCTAAAGATGCAGGGAAAGATGGCGTTCCTCATTACCCAGAGTGTTTTTAAATCCGGGGGAGCGGCCGACGGATTTCGGCGCTTTTGCCTCCCGGGGGGCATGGGACTTAAGGTGCTGATGGTTGAAGATCTTTCCCGGCTGCGCCCGTTTGTGAAGGCTTCCAACCGAACCGCCATCCTCTACCTGGAGAAGGGAAGTCCGACTGTTTACCCGGTTCGATACCGGTTGTGGAGCCATCTGTCCGAAGACGGTGGGGAAAAGACGATCCTCGATATGATGGCGGAACCCGCTAATCCGACAGATCCGGGATCACCATGGATAACATATATGGAGGGCGGCGAGGCCGGGATAAAAAAAATACTCGGAACCTCGGATTACCGGGCACGCGAGGGCGCCAATACCGGGGGAGCGAATGGGATCCTGTGGGTCGAAGTACTGGACCGTCCGCAGCCCGGTTTGGTCCGGATTCGCAACCTGGCCGCGTCCTCACGCCGGCGGGTGCAAACCGTTGAGGCGGTGATTGAGGATCGCCTGGTATACCCGCTATTGAAGGGGAACGACGTTGACCGCTGGCGGGCAAACCCCTCCGCCCATATCATCCTGACGCAGGATCCGACCAGACGACGGGGGATTAGCCCGGTCGTGATGGCCCGCAACTACCCCCGTACCCTGGCTTACCTTAATCAGTTCAAGAGCGAACTCGAGAAACGCGCCGCCTACCGCCGTTACTTCAAGAAAACCGATCCCTTCTACACCATGTTCGATGTGGGTGAGTACACCCTTGCACCCATTAAGGTTGTATGGCGGCGTTTTGGCGGTCGGATGAGAGCTGCGGTTGTCGAGGGTAAAGACAAGCCGGTAATCCCACAGGAAACCCATACCATGGTGGCCTGCAGGTCGTCGGACGAGGCCTGGTATCTGGCGGGGATTCTGAACAGCCTCCCGGTGGAGTACGTTATTTCATCTTACTCTATGGTTGGCGGTAAGAGCTTTGCCGGGCCCGGTCTGCTCAATTTCATAAAGATTCCGTATTATGTCGGGAATAGCATACAAAGCATGATAGCGCAGACTGCCCGCCGGGTATCTGCCGGTGGGGATCCCAACCTCCTGACTGAAGTGGTGGCCGACCTGTATGGGATTGTTGATAACGAACTAAGGCGGATGAAATCCTGTTGGGAGAAGCTGGGGTTAAGCTAGGTTCGGGCCAACCGTCAGGGTATCAGTGTAAGGCGATAAGAACCAATCACAGCCTTTTCTTGAGATAGTTTATCAAGGGATAGCCGATCAGCAATATAACCACGGTTTGGCTGATGCCGATGGACAGAACCGAAACCCAGTACGGGTAATTGAACAGCGAATGCAGGTAAAGGCTGACCAGGAGGGCATTCAGGATTATGGGAGGCAGGTAAGCCAGCATGCTGTGGCGCAGGTACCAGGTGAGATAGGCTGCTGCCAGCGAGATGAGGCTTCCCAGTATTATGTCTACCAGTCCCAGACCGCCGAGGATGTTGGACAGCAGTACCCCTACAAAAATGCCGGCTATAGCCTCCGGATAAAGTATGGGGAGCACGGCCAGGGCCTCGGCCGGCCTGAACTGGATGATTCCGAAACTGGTGGCCTTAAAAACCAGGCACAGAGCCACATAAAGGGCGGCAATCAAACCTGCCCGCGTAAGTTTCTGGATAGGCGACTGCATCCATTCCACCCCGTTGGCATAAAAAGTCCTGCCGGTTCAAACCGATTTCACAATAGGGCAGCATGCGGTTATTCTTTATAGTATCCGGAAAACCCGGAAAAAACAAGAATGCCTTCCCGGCACTGTGGGAGGGGGCGGCCGGTGTGCGGTCCGGTTATGCAATAAAAAACATAAAACCAAGGGGTTGAGACTTTTTGACTCAACCCCCGGCTGCGTTGTACATTTCTATGGAGTGCTTTATTGCATCTGCCGCTGCATGCTGCTCATACTCTGACGGATCCGGTTGACTTCGTCCTGGGGTGCCGGCTGGACCTGATACCATCCTTTTTGGTTCATGGCATTGTAGATCTCTTTCTGGTGCTGCAAGGTACCGTCCAGCAGGCTTTTGAAATGAGAACGCACCTGTTCGTTGCTGCTTTCCAGGATTCCGCTGGTCAGCATGCTGGCGGCCAGCTTGTGTTGGTTAAGCAAGATTCCCATCCATTCGCTTTCTCTCGCCATCGATGTACCTCCTTACTGCAAACTGCTTTTGGTTACCAGACTGGCGGTGCTCTGTATCCATTGCTTGTGAGTATTATTGATCGAACTGATCAGACTTTTGATCTGAGGGTCGGTCACCTCCATCAGGGCATGTTGACAGGTCTTGTCAATGGAGTCAAACAGCTTGCTGGTGTCCTCCAGGTACAGCAACTCTCGGGTAGAGAATCGGGTCACAGGCATCAAACCTCCTTGTTGTAGTTGTCTATAGAGTAGGGTGCGCAGATGAGCGCATTTTATTCGAGCAGGCAGGAGCGGTTGGGGGTAAAGGACGGAGGCAAGGCTGAAGGACGGCGAGCCTGTTCCGAAAGGAGCGGAGGGATAGCCGTGTAAAAAACGGAGGCAAGGTTGAAGAACGGTCGGGGTAGGGTTAATGGATGCGGTACCGCGGGGATCTGAACTAAAGGCAAGCCCGGGCCGATCTGGAGGGAGAAGAATCGTGGCCAATCTGGAGTAAAGGCGGGAGCAAAGAGGGTAATCGGGATATAAAAACAACAATCACCGGGGAAGCTTAGGGCCTGTTTCCCGCTTCCCCGGTGATTGTTCGCCGGGTGGCCATGGTTTTAGCCGGATATCTGAGAGATTTTTTCTTTTAGGGTCTCCGCCGCCCATTCGGGAGAAATCAGGTTCATGTAGTAACCGGTTGCAATCTCCAGTCCGGCCTGAACAATAAGGCGGGGAAAGATTTCGATAAACCAGTGTGTTTCCGGCCCGTTTTCCACATTGACCGGGGAGGTGTTTATAACCAGGTTGTATGACGGATCGTTCAATAAATCTACCATGGCGGCGAGCACTTTCTTAATGAGCCCGGCCAGTTCGGGAATTTGTTCCTCCGTTATGTCGCCGAAATTCAGGGCGTGCTTCTTCGGCACAATCCACGTTTCATATGCAAAGCGGGCGGCATACGGACACATGACAATGAAGTTTTCCGATTCCAACACCAGCCTGGCCGGATCCCGGATGTCCTGTTTCAGCATGTCGCATATGAGGCAGTTTCCGATGGTCTGAGCATAGGTTCGCAAACCCTTTAGCTCATCAGGCACATATGGCAGGGCCACGATCTGCATGTGGCTGTGTCCCAGAGAGGCACCCGCAAAGAGCCCCTTGTTTTTATAGGTCTGGATATACTTTATCTTCTCGTTTTTGGCCAGGTCCAGGTGACGCCTCTTGAGCATTTCGAAAACTTCCGCGATCTTTTCCGCGGGTTGCTGGTGTAACTCGACGTCATGTTCCGGGGTCTCGATAATCACCTCGTGAGCACCGAATCCCGTCATATAGGAGTAAATACCGTTGACGCCGGTGGCAAATTCGGTTTGCAGGCTGAATGCGGTGTATTTATTGGGGATGGTTCTGATCGTCCAGCCAGGGCCATTCTCCGCGGTACCGGGCTTACGGTTGACCATTATCTCCGGGGGTGTAAAACCTTCATTGCCTTCGCAAAACGGGCAAAAACCCTGAACCTTTTCGGCCCTTCCCTGGGATGGAACCGGGAGATCGGTTGGTCGAACCGCTCGGCTGGTTGCGATCACCACCCAGTTATCTCTAAGCAGGTCCTTTCTGATTTCGGCCAATTTTGTTTTCCTCCTTTCTTGATCTTTGACGCATGCATCGGCTGCTTGCTGAGTGTTGTACTTCCTTATTATGATCATATCTTACCTTTTCCAATTTTTCTATGCGGTGTCTGTTCACAGCTTTCAATAAAGCTTGGAACATATTACCGCTTGTTGGCTATAGTGCCTGCAAAAACTCGGCTGCCGGTTTACAGACCTACATTTATATTAAATTAATGGCCAGAATATGGCAAATCTGCCGGGCGGTTTAATGGTATAATTCATGCATAAGCAAATATCGCCAGGTCGGTCAAATCGGATGGCTTTTATTGAGAAGCTCGACTCAAGAAAGGTTGGTAAAGGAGGTTTATGGCATGAACGTCAGGGACATGTTTGATTTGACGGGTGAGGTGGCTATTGTTACGGGAGGTTCCATCGGTTTGGGGGCTTATATGGCCCGAGGGTTGGCGGAAGCCGGGGCCAATCTGGTTATAGCCGCCCGCAAGGTCGAACGCTGTGTTGAGCTTTGTGAAGAATTAAAAGGCCTCGGAGTCAAAGCCTTGCCGGTAGCCTGCGACGTGAGCAAGGCCGAAGACTGTAAAAACCTCATTGACACAACGGTTAAAGAGTTTGGGCGAATTGACATACTGGTCAACAATGCCGGATTGGCTTGGGCGGCGGATGCCATGGACTATCCCATGGACAAGTGGCAAAAGGTTATGGATCTCAATGTAACCGGCCTTTTTCAACTGTCGGCCCTGGCTGCCAGGGTGATGAAAGAGCAGGGCGGAGGCAAGATTATTAACATAACTTCCGTGGCCGGTTTCTTTGGCAGCCCGCCGGAAGTCCAGGACACCATTGCCTATAACACCAGCAAAGGTGCGGTAATTGCCATGACCAGAGACCTGGCGGTAAAATGGGCTCGCTACAATATTAATGTCAATGCCATTGCTCCGGGGTTTTTCCCCACCCATATGAGCAGCGGACTCTTGGAAAAGAATAAACACATGGTGCTCCCGCGCATTCCCATGGGGAGGTTGGGTGAAGAGGACGACATTAAAGGAGTTATTGTATTTTTGAGTTCCGAGGCCTCGCGGTATATAACCGGACATACGATTTTGCTGGAAGGCGGAGTAACCGCCTCTGCTTAGCCATACGCGCAGCGGCCAATTCGAACGGTGAACAACAATGATTATTGACTGGCCGGGGAGGAGCCGATTACGTCTTCCCCGGTCAGTTTCTCATTTATAATATAGATTATGGAAGTAGATATCGGTTGATCGCCGTTGGCATGTCACTTACCACCGAGTAAATTATATGAAAGGAGAGCGTTGGCTTGAGTATGAAGATCAATAACGCGGTTGTTATCGGAGCGGGCGTAATGGGAGCCGGGATTGCCGCTCACCTGGCCAATTGCGGATTGGAAGTCCTGCTCCTGGATATTCTGCCGCCGGAACTCTCGGACAGCGACCGGGAGCAGGGTCTGACCGAGAATTCTCCCGAGTGGAGAAACAAACTCTCGATTCAGGCGCTGGCCGGGTTGCGCAGGGCGAAGCGCCCGTTTTTCACCTCAGACGAAAGTTTTGCCCGGGTGAAAGTGGGGAACCTGGAGGATGATCTGCACCGGGTGGCGGATTATGATTGGATACTGGAGACGATAATTGAAAAGCTGGAGATTAAAAGACCGCTTTTCGCCAAGATCGAAAAGCTGCGCCGGCCGGACAGCATTGTCACCACCAACACCTCCGGGCTTCCCATCAAGCAGATCACTGCCGGGATGACCGAGGGCTTCAAGCAGTACTTTATGGGAACCCATTTCTTCAACCCTCCCACCTATATCAGGCTGCTGGAGATAATCCCCGGGGAGGAGACTCTTCCGGAAGCGGTTGCCTTTATGAAGTCCTTCTGCACCGAGCGTCTGTCCAAGGACGTAATCATCTGTAAAGACACCCCCAATTTCATCGCCAATCGAATGGGCTCGGCCACCAATCTGAATGCGATGCACCTGGCATACAAAATGGGGATGCGGGTGGAGGAGGTAGATGCTCTGTGCGGTCACGCTATGGCCAGGCTGCGGACCGCAGTTTTCCGCTCGTCGGACGCCATCGGGCTGGATACCAACTACAATGTGATCCGCAATCTCTATGCCAATGTCCCGAACGATGAGCGCAGAGACCTTTTTGTGTATCCCCCTTATGTGGAGAAGATGATTGCGAAAGGTTTGCTGGGGAACAAGACGGGTCAGGGTTATTATAAAACGGTGAAAGCAGAGGACGGGACGGAGAAGGAACTGGTTCTTGATCTGGAAACTCTTGAATATCGGGAAAAGATAACCCCTGATTTTCCGTGCTTGCGGGCGGCGGAAAAATTGGAAGATCCCGCGGAAAGGCTGAGAGTGCTGGTTTCCGACAAAAATGACCGCGGGTCTTTGTTTGCCTGGGAGGTAGTGGCCAGCGATTTGATCTATGCCGCCAATCGGGTCCTGGAAATCTGCGATACCATTATGGATATTGACAACGCGATGAAATGGGGATATTTCTGGAGGCTCGGTCCTTTTGAAGCCTGGGACGCCTTGGGATTAAAAGAAACGGTCGCTCGAATGAAAGAAGAAGGCAAACCGGTTCCGCAGCGCATAGAGAAAATGCTGGCCGCGGGATGCGATTCTTTCTACCGGGAGATCGATGGCCAGAGGTTCTACTATGACTTCCGTACCGAGTCCTACCAACCAATCAAAGAATAGTATCGCGGAACCGTTAAGTCATTACAGCTTGGGAGGATGAGGAGCATTTACGAGTATCGTATACATCCGCTTATGGTGGGCGTGATGGGCACACTGAAAGGTGCCGTCACCCATCTGTTGGATATGGAAACCCCCTGTGCAGGTCCCGCCCTGGTGTTCTACCTGGAGGGAGGCCGGCAGAAGATATTGGTCGATACCGGGGTGGGGGGACCCGAAGGAGTGATCAAGGCATTAAACAGCATCGGGCTAAAACCGCAGGATATAGATACGGTAATATTAACCCACCTGCATTTTGATCATGCGGATAATGTAGGCCTGTTTCCGCAAGCCCGCTTTATCCTGCAGAAGAGGGAATGGGAATATGCCCAGTCGCCGTTGCCGATACAGCGCTCACTTTACAAGCCGCAGACCCTGAGGGAATTGGAGCACCTTGATCTGGTTTTGGTTGGCGACGGGTACGAGGTTGAGCCCGGGGTAAATGTCATACTGGTTCCCGGTCACACCAAAGGCCAGCAGGCGGTAGTTGTTAATACTTGTGAAGGCAGATATGTGCTGGCCGGGGATCTCCTTTATTGCCGGCTTAATATCTATCCCGGAATAACAGAGTTCACGGATATAACGGGCAGCAGGATTGCCTGCACTCCTCAGCCGGAGCATGCCTTCTACCCGCCGGGGATTCATACCGATTTGAGTGATTGGTATGATAGCGTATGGAAGGTGTTAGCCTATGCCGGGAGCAGGAAGCGCATAGTACCCGGACATGAGACGGAGCTGGTGGGCACGGTTATACCGTATTAAACTAGATCACATAAACAAAATGGGTATTTATTTCCACGACATATTTCGATATCAAAATTTATCAAAACAATAGAGGAAACCGCGCAAATTAGTAGAAGTTTTATTATATACCTTGGATTCCAGCAAGAAACTATATACCGACGAGGTAAATTGAGGAGCCCGATCTTTTTAATAACCGAATTGACCAGGATAAACCAGCACTGGCAATATCGTCATGGGAATACCTGCTTAAGTTATGATAACATAATTATGGATGATTAATGGCGATTAAAATGTGACTTTTATCACAAAGCAGGAAACAACATGGCACAAAGCGGTGTTATTCGGCACATATTGCGTCGACATTTGTTGTTGCAGCGGTGTATTCCAATGCCGGCTACACTCCCGTGAAAGGTGAATTGGCGGGTTGATCAGGCTTGGGGTGTGCTCGCTATCCTATTGGCATGGGAGTTGCATAGCACATTATTGGACAGGTCCGCGGTCCAGAAAGGAGGGAGTTGGCAAGTTAATTAAAAAGAATTCCACTAACCTAGTTGGCGCAATCGTAGCAACATGAAAGTGCCAGACTGATGGAATCAACCTGTAAGAACGGAGGTAGAGTCAGTGAAGAAAAGGATTAGAAAAGCCGCAATTATAGGCTCAGGAACCATGGGAAGTGGTATTGCTGCACAACTAGCCAATGCGGGAATTCCTAGTTACCTTCTGGACATCGTACCCAAATATACCGATGAAGACAAGGCCAAGGGAGTTGATCCAAATAGCCCGGCTTTCAGAAATAGAATAGCCGAAAACAATAAAGCTCTTGCCCTAAAAACCCGGCAATTCATGGATAAAGAGCTTGCAGATCTCGTTACCTGCGGGAATATGGAGGACAACCTGGAGTGGCTGTCCGAAGTTGATTGGATAGTAGAGGCTGTGCCGGAGAACCTGCAAATCAAGAAAGACCTGCTTAAGAAAATTCAGCCTTATGTAAAACCTGGAACTATTGTCAGTTCCAACACCTCGACCATTTCCATCACCACCATGGCCGAAGATATGCCCCTTGAATTCCGCCAGTACTGGTTGGGAACTCACTTCTTCAATCCGGTTCGTTTCATGAAACTGTTGGAAATCATACCCGGCAAAGATACCCTGCCTGAGGTCATGCAGTTCATGGCCGATTTCGGTGAGCGCAAACTTGGTAAGAGCATTGTCTGGTGTAAAGACACTCCCGGGTTTATCGCCAACCGTTTCGGCAATCAGGGCGGTCCTACCATTTGCAGATTGATGGACGAACTGGGACTGACCATATCCGAGATTGACGATATTTGCGGTCCGCCCATGGGAAGACCCAGAACCGGAGCCTTCGGTTTGATGGACCTGGTTGGACTTGATATTGCAGTTAACGGCACCCAGTCGATACATGATGTTCTGACCGATCCTGAGGACAAGAAGTTCTATGAAGTACCGGAACTGTTCAAGAAAAATGTAGAGAAAGGGATTCTGGGGAATAAGACCGGCGGCGGATTCTACAAGAAGGTTGGCAAGGAAAGGCTGATGCTGGATCCGGCAACCTATGAGTATGTACCTCTGAAACCCGCCGATTTCCCGAGCCTTGAAAAAGCCAAGGCTGCCAAGACCCTTCCGGAAAAGCTTGCTGCTTTCTATGAAGGGGATGACAAAGCGGCACAATTGGTATGGAAGATTAACAGCGGAATTCTCCAGTACGCAACCAAGAAGATACCCGAAATATCCGATGATATAATCAACATTGACCACGCCATGGAGTGGGGTTACAACTGGCAAGCCGGTCCCTTCAGAATGTGGGACGGTTTGGACCTGCCCAAGTACGTAGCCCGCATTGAAGCCGAAGGCGGCTCAGTGGCTCCGTGGGTTAAGGAAATGTTCGATGCCGGAATAACCGCATTTTACAAGTATGAGGACGGCATCGAGTACTACTATTCGATTCCCGACAAGAAGTATGTACCGGTTACATACAAACCCGAGGTTATTGTACTGCCAGAATTGAAGGCCAAGAACAAGGTGGTCTTCTCCAACCCTGCGGCTACCCTTTATGATATCGGCGATGGGGTACTCTGCTTCGCCATCACCACCAAGGGCTCGGTTATGACCGGCGAAGTGGTAGATGCCCTGATGCAGGCTCAAGCCGAGCTGAAGAAGCCCGATTGGGAAGGTATGGTAATCTACAGTGCAGGCAGAGATTTCTGCACGGGTTCCGACATGAGCGTGATCGCAAAGGCCATCGAGTCGAAAGCATGGGATGTCATTGATGCTAACCTGAAGAAAATGCAGGATGCCTTCATGGCCGTCAAATACTCCGACAAGCCAATCGTG